>JBFFZG010000471.1:0-3102 GCA_041568735.1 Promineifilaceae bacterium (SeqCode) | reverse complement strand
GTAAGGGTTTATGAGAGAGTATCGTCTACCTCCACAGGGATATAGCTCCGATGCTATAATTCCCCTGCCAAAAAACCAGAGCAGCTATGGAGCAGCGATATGCAAGACGCCCTTCCGGCCAAAAAAACCGATTCCCGCAACACCAGCCAGCTGATCCTGATCGCAGTCGGGATTATCCTGCTGGTGCTTATTATCATCGGCGTCGTCAATGACGCCAGCGCCGATCCGGCCGCCTTTGGCCCGACCCAGCCCTTCCTCGCCCTGGCCATTCTGGCCTTCCTGGGGGGGGCTTTGAGCTTCCTTTCTCCCTGTACGCTGCCCATCCTGCCGGCTTATTTCGCCTTTGCCACCTCCAGCGGCCGCCGGCATATCGCCTCCAACACGATGATGTTCATTCTCGGGCTGGCCACCGTTTTCAGCCTGTTCGGCGCCAGCGCGTCGGCCCTCGGCAGCCTGCTGCGCCAGTACCAGGACCTGATCTTAATCGTCGGCGGGGCCCTGGTCGTCATTTTTGGCGTCATGAGCCTGCTCGGCAAGGGGTTTTCCGGCGTGTCGGCCGAGGCCGACACCGGCCAGGCCGGCGGCGGCCAGGCTGGCGGCCTCGGCGGCTCCTTCGTCTTTGGCATGACCTTCGCGGCCGGCTGGTCCTCCTGCATCGGCCCCATCCTGGGCATCATGCTGACCATGGCGGCGACGACCGCCTCCGTGCTGCGCGGGGGGATTCTCCTCTTCATTTTCGCCCTCGGGCTGGGGATTCCGCTGCTGATCGTCTCGACCTTCATCGGCCGCGCCAGCCGGCAGAGCCTGGTCTGGCGCCTGCTGCGAGGTAAGGGCTGGTTCGTCAACGTGCCGACCTTACTGATCGCCCTGATCTGGAGCCTGGCCGCCTGGCTGATCGGGCTGGCCCTGATCACCTTCGCCTTTGACAATTTTGCCGTCTTTGCCGGCCGGGAAATAACGGCCGGCCTGAACGCCGGCCTCCTCGGCCTGTCCGTCGCCGGCGGCCTGCTGTGGACCGTCACCCTGGCCGGGAACCCGCGCCGGACCGAGCTCCACCTCCACTCGACCTCCCTCTTCAGTGCGGCCCTTTTCCTCTTCCTCGGCTATTTCATGCTCAGCGGCCGCCTGACCGCCATCACGGCTGAAATCAACAACTTCACCATTCAGAGCGGCTGGTACGACAACCTGGTGGTCCTCGAAGAGTGGCTCTTCGCCATCTTTAACTAAGTCGAAAGATGAAATAAGTCGAAAGATGAAAGTCGAAAGTCGAAAGGAAAAAGATGAAAGTTGAAAGTCGAAAGTCGAAAGTTCCGGGCGGGACAGAGAGCGACGTCCTCCTTTCCACTTTAAACTTTAAACTTTCCACTTTTCACTTCTCATTTTAAATGTCCATGCAAAAGATGCTTCTATTCGTCAGCGGCCTCGGTTTTTTGGGGCTGCTGCTGGCCCTGCTTCTCTTTCAGGGGGAGCTGGTCCGGCCGGTTGAGCCGGTGACCGATGTTTCGATTTCCTCTTTTCCGGTCAGCACGCCGGCGGTCAACGTGATCGAGGAGCCGCTGCCCGGGAGCCTCGGGGTCGGGCAGCGGGCGCCCGATTTCACCCTGCTCGACCTGCAGGGGACCCCGACCCGCCTGTCCGATTTCCAGGGGCGGCCGGTCATCATTAACTTCTGGGCGACCTGGTGCGCTCCCTGCCGCATCGAAATGCCGGAGCTGCAGGACGCCTTCGAGCGGTATGCCGGCGACGGCCTGGTTATCCTGGCCCTGAACCGCGAGGAAGAACTCGAAACCGTCCGCCAGTATTTCGACGACGACCTGGGGCTGACCTTTACCGCCCTGCTCGATCGGAAAGCCGAAGTGGCCGACAGCTACGGCGTGTTTAACATGCCGACCACCTTCTTTGTCAGCGGCGCCGGGGAGATCACGGCCGTGCACCGGGGGCCGATGGCGGCCGAGGTGATCGACGGCTACATGGACCTGACCCTGCGCTGACCGGCCCGGCGCTCTTTTCGATTAGAATAAAAAACCCTGCCGCGGCGGGGTTTTTGCTTTGATTGAGACGGAGTGCCGGCCGTTAACTGACGGCGACCACCTCGCGCAGCTGCCGCCGCTCGATGATCTGCCCATCCTGCATCTTGAGCACCTCGTCGGCAAAATCGTCCACCATCATGTCATGCGTGGCGATTAAAATCGTCGTCCCTTCGGCCAGGGAGAGCCGGCGGAACATTTCCAGGACCTGCTCGCTGGTGCCGACGTCCAGTTCACCGGTCGGCTCGTCGGCCAGGATGATCTGCGGCCGGGTCGCCAGGGCGCGGGCGATCGTCACCCGCTGCTGCTGCCCGCCGGAGAGCTCGAACGGCCGGTGATTCATCCAGGCCTTCAAACCGACCATGGTCAGCACCTCCTGCACCCGCTCCCGCCGCTCCCGGGCCGGCCAGCCGGCCAGCCGCAGAACGAGATCGATGTTTTCGGCGGCGGAATAGGTCGCCAGCAGGGCGTGGGACTGGAAAATAAAGCCGAGCTTCTTGCGGCGCAGGGCGACCCGCTCGCTCTCGCCAAAGCGGGTCACCTCTTCCCCTTCGATCCAGACCCGGCCGCGGGTCGGCCGGTCGAGCCCACCGATGCAGTTGAGCAGTGTCGTCTTCCCGGAGCCGGAGCGGCCGCGCAGGGCGACCATACGGCCGGCTTCGATGGTCAGGGATACCCCCTGCAGCGCGGGAATCTGCCGCACCCCGACCCGGTAAATCCGCGTCAAATCGTCCGTCTCAATCAAAGCCATCGCCGTTCACCCAAATCCCTTCTCACATTCCACCATGAGCCGGCGGCCGTAGGTCGGGATTAAATCCCGACCCACAAACCCCCAACCCCCACTACGGCAGGGGCTGGCCCCAGTTCGGATCGGCCTGGCGGGCGCATTCTTCGACCACCTCATAATCGTCGAACCGGTCCTCGGCCACCATGCAGGCGACAAAATCGTCGGCTTTCGTCTGCGCCTCCACCACCGCCTGCTCGACGGTCATGTCCCCTTTCAGGGCCTTGGTATAGGCCTGCTCGAGCCAGGAATAGGTGAGACCGATCCAGCCATTCTCGTTGGAAAAGGCGT
>JBFFZG010000470.1:0-3105 GCA_041568735.1 Promineifilaceae bacterium (SeqCode) | reverse complement strand
GGAACGGGGAACGGGGGAACGGGGAACAGGGAACGGGGAACGGGGAGCGGTCAGTCGGCGGTGAGGGGGATGGTGAAGGGGTGGTCGGGGAAGAAGAGGTCGACGACTTCGGCGGCGGCGGCGGTGGGGTCGGGGGTGATGGCCAGGGCGGCGGCCGGGCCGTCTTCATCCCAGGTCATGGTGAAGAGGGCGAAGGGGGGGCCGGCAGCCGTGGGGGCGTCGGGAGCCGGGTGCAGCGCGAAGAGAAAGTAGTGGCGCAGCTCCAGCTCCCAGGCGTCGACCGGCTTCGGGTCGGCCACCCGGCGGCGGATGGCGGCGTACTGCGGGGAGCGCTTGAGGGGGACCAGGAAGCCAAAATCGGCACAGGGCAGGTCGTCGGCCGCGGCCAGGATCTCGGCCAGGGAGCCGCCGCGGACGGCCGAACTGGCCGTCGAGCAGCCGCCTCAGCGGCGTTTGGGTTTTTCGGTTGGGGTCGTTTCGACCTGGGTCATGTCGACTCCGCCCTCGCGGCGAGGCCCAGACCCGCAGGATTTTGGGGTCCTGCGGGTCTGGTTTCTCACCTCAGAGGAATACCTTTAGCGAAGCGGCCGGCCGCCGGCGGGGCGATCCGGCCAGGTGGGCTCAGCCGCAGTGGCCGGGACCGGTCGCCCCTTCGTTGTAGTTGGCCAGCGCGGTCGTCAGGCCGCTGGTCACACTCGGGTGGAGAGAGCCGGAGCCAACCGGGGGCACCACCAGGCCGCCGATCAGGTTGTCTGCGGCGGTGATGGACGCGGCCACGGCCGAGTCGTCCGACCCATTGGCGACGTTGAGCTTGGCGGCGATCAGCTGGTGGGCCAGGGCGATCAGGCCGTTGCCCTGGGCCGGTTGGTTGAAGATGGCTAACAACTGAAGATCGGTGTAGCTCACCGAGCCGAGGGTGAGCGAGGTGACCGGCCATTCGTTTGAATTGTTGCCCGTGGGGATGGGCCCATGGGTCTTCCAGTAGCCCTGGGTGAAGGTGCAGCCATCGTCGTGGCCGCAGGGGAGCGTGGGGCAGGCGAGGTCGGCGGTGAAGTCGCTGCGCATCAGGCGGCTGTTGGCGTGAGCAAAGGCGCGGAATACATACGTCGTGCCGCAAACCAGGGCATCGAGGCAGTTGGTCGAGGCCCCGTTGTCGAAGAGAAACTCGCCGACGTTGACGCTCACGCATGCATTGGGACCCAGGTCGTAGCGGGAGAGGTGGGCGTTGCCGGAGAAGGAAGCTTTGCAAAGCCGAGGGTCACTCGACAGATACCACTGGTTCCCGTTGGCGGCGTAATCGGCGGCGGTCATCCACTGCAGGGAGAAGCCGGCCGGGGCGCCGGTGGCGCCGGCGCAGAACTTGATATTTATCGAGACCTGGGTGGCGCCGTCACAAGAGATGGTCGGCGTAGACATTTTCCCCGTTTTCTGGGCAAACGCCGGCCGGATGCCGACGCCGGCCGCGGCCGCCGCGGCCGCCGCCGCGGTCGAGATGCGCAGGAAGTCGCGCCGGGAGAGGGCGCTCTTCCCGGTTTCCCGCTCGTCGTCAGGCTGATTGGTGTTTTGGGCTGTTTCCTGGTCAGACATTTTTCCCTCCGAAAAAATGGTCGGCTTCCCTGGCTGTTCATCTGGGAGCACCGGCTGAAACGAAAGACATGCAGGGCGGGGTCCTGGGTTTCGTCAATGACCCGCCTTTCCCCGACGGGAGGTCGGGAAAAGGATGCCGGCGGTCAGGAGTTGGGGCCGTTTGCGTGGATGCTGCCGCAAGACGACACGGATTGCCACGCGGCTGTCCTTTCCTTTCAATTCAATGGGAAGTCCCGGACGGGTCGGCGCAGGATCAGCGCTGTTGGCCGTCAACGTGCAGGGCGTTTTGGGCTGACTTTCTGCGTGAGGATCGGGTGTGGTTCCGGGTTGAACTGGAACTTCAGTACGGGTATCAGGATAAACGAAAAAAGGGGATCTGTCTTTATGAGAACCTTATGGTTACCTTAAGGAAACCTTATGGTTTTTTCGGCCGCTCCCACCTCTGGTGGAGCCGGTCTCCGGCCGCGCCCGCCGGCAGCTCTGACCCGCAGCCGCTGCCCCGGGGTCGGATCGCCTGAGTTTTCGGCTGCGCAGCCGTCAGGGCTCCCGGCCGATAATCGCTTCGATGCGGTAGATCGGCTTCTCCTGGCTCTCGTGGTAGGTGCGCACGACCAGCTCGGCCACCAGGCCGGTGACCAGGAACTGCACGCCCAGAATGACCAGCAGCACGGCCAGCAGGAGCAGCGGCCGGTCGCCGATGCGGGCGGCGTAGAAGGCCTCCCAGCCGCCGGTCACCCCGGCCCAGATCTTCTGCAGGGCCAGGCTGCCGCCGATGATCCCCCCGATCCCCCCGGACAGGATGGCGATGTAGCCGAAGAGGTGCATCGGCCGGGCGGCGTAGCGGCGCAGAAAGAGGACGGTGAAGAGGTCGAGGATCACCCGAAAGGTGCGCGACAGGCCGTACTTCGAGGCGCCGGCGACCCGCGGCCGGTGGCTGACCGCTTCTTCGACCATGGTGTAGCCGGCGTCGTTGACCAGCTCGGGAATGAAGCGGTGCAGCTCCCCGTAGAGGCGCAGATCCCGCACGACCTCCCGGCGGAAGGCGCGCATCGAGCAGCCGCGGTCGTGCAGCCGCACGCCGGTGGCGCGGGTGATCAGCCCGTTGGCCAGCCGGGACGGGAGCCGGCGCAGCAGAAAGCCGTCCTGCCGGTTCCGCCGCCAGCCGTTGACGACATCCGCCCCGCTCGCCTCGAGCCGGGCCAGCAGGGCCGGGATGTCGGCCGGGTCGTTCTGCCGGTCGGCGTCGAGGGTGACGATCACCCGGCCGCGGGTCAGGTGGAAGCCGGCCACGAACGCGGCCGTCTGGCCGAAATTGCGCCGGAAGCGGACCAGGACGACCCGCGCATCTTCTTCGTGGAGGGCGCGCACGACCGCCGCGCTGCCGTCCCGGCTGCCGTCGTCGATGAACAGCAGCTCGTAGGCGAAATCCAGCGGCTCCAGGGCGGCCGCAATCTCCGCCTGCAGCGGCCGCAGATTGGCCTCCTCGTTGTAAACCGGGACGATAATCGTCAGATCGAG
>JBFFZG010000469.1:0-3111 GCA_041568735.1 Promineifilaceae bacterium (SeqCode) | reverse complement strand
GTGAGCTCCCCGCCGGGGTGGGTGCCGGAGCCGCACAGCCACAGCCCTTCGATGGGGGTTTTTGGGGGGTCGAAATCTACCACGCTGCGCATGGCGAACATCTGGGCCTGGTGCATCTGGCCGTGCGTCCAGCAGCCCTCGGTCAGCCCCAATTGATTCGCGTAGTCAACAGGGGTCAGGAGCTGTTCGCCGGCGACGAGCCGGCCGATCCCCGGCGCGACCTTCTCGAGCTCGGCCAGGATGCGTTCGCGCAGAACCCGGCCGGCGGCTGGCCATGACCCATCGCGCAGCGCAAAAGGAGCGTAGCGGGCTGTCACCGCCAGCAGGTGGTGTCCATCCGGAGCCAGGTTGGGATCGTGCAGCGTTGGAATGACGAGATCGAGCACCGGCCGGTCGGAAATCCGGCCGTATTTCGTGTCGTCAAAGGCCCGCTCGATTCCGTCGAGATCGGCGCCGACGAGGATGTGACCGTGGAGCGACTCGACCCCATCCTGCCCGCTGAACGCCGGCAGGCCGGTCAGCAGGAGATTGAGCCGGGCGGTGCTTCCCCGGTAGAGAGTCTGCCGCACCCGGCGCACGATGGTCGGATCGAAGGCCGTGGGGCCGACCAGGTCGAAGCAGGTGTGCCAGGGAGTAGCGCTCGAGATGACCCGGCCGGCCGTAAGCTGCTCGCCGCCGGCCAGCACCACGCCGGCCGCGCGGCCGTTTTTCACCAGGATTTTTTCCACCGCGGTTCCGGTCCGGATTTCCCCGCCCGCCCCCTGGACGGCGCCGGCCAATGCCCCGGCCAGCCGGCCGATTCCACCCCGGACAAAGCGCACGCGCCGGTAGCCGCTCCCTCCGCCGTGGATCAGCTGGGTGAGCAGGACGAGCCCGGTTCCCTGGGCGTACGGTCCTTCAGTCAGGGCGGTGGTGGCCAGGTGGCCATAGAGGCCGAGCAGGGGCCCGGTTTGGAAGCTCCGCCGCAGGAATTCGGCCGCGGAAAGGTTCATGATTTCCAGGAGTTCGGGCTGCTCAACCAGGAGGCTCCCCAGGTCGGCCAGCGCGGCCGGCCGGCCGAAGTAGCCGTCCAGGACGGCCGCCAGCCGGCGGGTCTGCTCGACAAAGGCCGGAAAGGCCGCCGCATCCGCCGGCGAGAACCGGGCGATGCTTTCGATTGAACGGGCGGGATCCCGGTAAAGGGTCAGGGCGCGGCCGCCGGCGGCCGGGGCGAACGCCGTGACTTCCGGCTCGATCAGCGCCAGCCCATAGGTGGCCAGGTCGAGATCGGCGATGATCTGGTCGTCGAAAAGACCGGCATCGATCCAGCCGGACGGCAGCGCCGCGCCGGGCAGGGTTTCTCTGTCCTCGCCGGCCAGGCCGCCGGGGTGAGCCCGCCCTTCCACGACCAGCACGCGGCGGCCGGCTCGAGCGAGGTAGGCGGCGCAGGTCAGCCCATTCTGGCCGGCACCGATGATGATGGCGTCGTAGGGGGTGGTCATGATCGGCCGTTGTTCCTTTGTAAAATTTGCCGGGCGGCATTGCGGCCGGGAGCACCTGAAATCGCGCCGCCGGGGTGAGCGCTCGAGCCACAGACGAAGTAGTTGGCCAGGGGTGTGCCGTAGCCGGCTGTGCCGGCGGCCGGCCGGCGGCCGAACATCTGACCGAGCCGCAGCTCCCCGTGGAAAATATTGCCCCCGGTCAGCCCGATCCGCTCTTCGATATCCCACGGGGTGTTGACCTGCATGCCGACCAGGATCCGCCGGATGTTCGGAATGTAGCGCTCGAGATTATCGACCACGTTCTGGCCGAACGCCTCCCGTTTTTCCGGCCAGGTGCCCTCTTTGAGATGATAGGGGGCGTACATGACGAAGCAGGTCATGACGTGGCTGCCGGGCGGGGCCAGGTCGGGATCGGCCATCGAGATGAGGCCGCTGTCGATATATGGCGCACTCGAATAAGCCCCGAATTTCGCCTCGTCGTAGGCCTTCTCGTAGCTGTCCAGAGAGACATTGAAGCTGAAAGCGCCGGCCAGGTGGTCCCGCCGCCCTTTGAGGGGGGCGAATTCCGGTTCTCCGGCCAGGGCCAGATTGACCTTGCCGGCCGAGCCGAGGCTGTTCCAGTGTTTGATCTGGGCCACAAAATCGGCCGGCAGGCTCTCCTCGCCCACCAGCCGCAGGAAGCTCATTTGCGGAGTCAGGCTGGAGACGACGGTGCGGGCCTGCAGCTCCTCCCCGCTTTCCAGCACGACGCCGGTCACTTCATCCTGGCGGCGCAGCAGCCGGGCGACCGGGGCCTCGGTGCGGATTTCCGCCCCGTGTGCCCGGGCGGCGCTGGCCAGGGCATCGGCCACGGCGCCGGTGCCCCCTTTGGCGAATTTCCAGGCGCGGTATTCCCCATCCATCTCGCCCAGATAGTGGTAGAGGAGGACGAGCGCGGAGCCCGGCGTTTTGGGGCTGACCATCGATCCGATGATGCCGCTGGTCGCCAGGGCGGCCTGGACGATTTCGCTCTCGAACCACTGAGCCAGAAAATCAGCCGCGCTCATGGTCAGCAGCTGGATGAACTGGCGCAGGAGCGGTTCGCCCAGATCGGTCAGATGGCGGGCCATGTCGGCCAGCGCCGGCCGGTCGGCCCCGGCCAGATCGAGATTGGGGGGCGCGGCGTTCATTACCTGGCGCAGGGCATGGGCCAGGTGGCGCATGGAAAGTTTGTAGTCGTCGTAGGCTTCGGCATCGCGCCGGGAGTGGCTGGCGATATTCCGATAGGTTTTCCAGTGATCCGCCTCCCGGTAGAGGTAGCGGCCGTCCGGCGCGAGATCGAGGGTCGATTCGAAGGGGAGGAGCATCAGGCCGTGTTTGACCAGCTCCAGCTCCTGAATGATCTCCGTCCGCAGCAGACTCACCAGGTAGGAAAACACGGTAAAGTGAAAGCCGGGGACGATCTCTTCCGTCACGGTCGCCCCGCCGACGAGGGGGCGCTTCTCCAGAACGAGGACGGTCCGCCCCGCCCGGGCCAGGTAGGCGGCGCAGGTCAGCCCGTTGTGCCCCCCGCCGATAATAATGGCATCGTATGTTTTGCTCATGGCTGTGCTCGCTGGGGTGGTCTAGAGGATGGCCCGCTTCCGTTCCG
>JBFFZG010000468.1:0-3121 GCA_041568735.1 Promineifilaceae bacterium (SeqCode) | reverse complement strand
GAGCTGGAGGCGGAAGAGGGCCATATTTTTCGGGCGGCCGGGTTGACCTGGGCCCGGCTGGAGCAGGAGCCCCGCCTCGACCGCGAGGGGACGATTCTCGACGAGGTGCTGGCGGCCGTGCCCGAGCTGAGCGCGGTCGAAGAAAGGCTCCACCGGCTGGAAGCGCAGATGGGGGAGCCGGCCGTCTATGAAGATCCCGACCGGCTCGAGCGGGTCGTCGCCGAGCATGCCCGGCTGCTCGACCGGTACGAACAGCTCGGCGGGGAGCGGCACGCCAGCCGGGCGAAGGCCGCCCTGCAGCAGCTCGGCTTCGGCGAGGACCGCTGGGGGGATCCGGTGCGCCACCTGAGCGGCGGGGAAAAGAAGCTCGTCTTGCTGGCCGCCCTGCTTGTGCGCCAGCCGCGCCTGCTCCTCCTCGACGAACCGGACAACCACCTCGACGTGCCCGCCAAGCAGCGGTTGGAGCAGGTTATCGGCGGCTACCCCGGCTGCGTGGTGATCATTTCCCACGATCGCTATCTCCTGGACGAAGTGGCCACCCATATCGCCGAGCTGAACGGGGGCAAACTGGCGCTGTACCCTGGAAACTACAGCGCCTTCACGACGGAACGGGAGCTCCGACGGCTGCGGCAGGCCCAGCTCTACGCCGCGCAGCAGAAAGAGATCGCCCGTCTCGAAGCGATGATCGCCCGCTTTGAGCTGTGGGCCAGCCTGGTTGTCAACGAGCGCCACATCCGCCAGGCCCGCCAGCGGCAGCGGATGCTGGACAACATGGAGCGGATCGACCGGGTCGTGGAGGCGCGCCGGATGGGGCTCGAGCTGGCCGGCTGGCGGGGGAGCAGCAAGGCGGTTTCCCTTGAGGAGGTCGGTCTGACTCTGCCGAACGGCCGCCGCCTCTGGCATGATCTCAAACTGACACTCTGGCACGGGGAGCGGGTGGGGCTGGTCGGGGACAACGGTGTGGGCAAATCACTCCTGCTGAAGCGGCTCCTCGATCCGGAAGGGATGCACCAGGGGCGGATCAAAATCGGCCCCAGCTGCCGCATTGGCTACTACGCCCAGGAAAACGAATCACTCACCCTTGAGCGGACGCTGCTGGAAACGGTGCGCGATGCGGCGCCGCTGAGCGAGCCGGCCGCCGTCGCCTTCCTGCACAAATTTCTCTACGATTATCGCCAGATCATGGGGCCGGCGGCCCATCTCTCCGGGGGGGAGCGCAGCCGGCTCCAGTTCGCCCTGCTGATGCTGCAGAATCCCAACCTGCTGCTGCTGGACGAGCCGACGAACAACCTGGATATTACCTCGATCGAGGTGCTGGAGCAGGTGCTGGAGGAGTTTGAAGGGACGGTCCTGGTGATTTCACACGACCGGTATTTTCTCGACCGGGTCGTCGACCGGGTTGTTGAACTGCGGGATGGCCGCCTGTTCGAATTCCTGGGGGGATATACGGATTACCTGGCAGAGCGGGCCTGAGGTGGCCGCGGAGCAGCCAGTTAGGGGCGAGTCAGCCGCCTTTCTCATCCCCCGCGAGCGCGGTCAGGTCTTAGATGAAGACGAGAATGAGGGCGCCGTCGATGAAAAGCCCGATCCCGCTGCCGCGAAAGAGCCAGGCGGAAACGGCGACAGCCGCGCCCAAGGCGAGGAGCGCCGGCCGGACCCGCGCGAGTCGGGGACTCATGGCATCTCCTTCTCATTATTAATCAGATTGGGCGGGCGAGCCGGCCGTTCGCGCTGCACCGCCTCGGCCATCGCCCGCAGTGAGTGGCGGGCAAATTGCCGCTGAAGGCGCCGGACCAGAGGGTAGCCCAGGCGAGCCAGCCAGTGGGCCGGCCGCGAGTAGGCCAGCAGGTCGTACCAGACCGCCCCCTCCGCGTCGAGTTCGACGAGGAACCGCTCTTCTCCCCGCTCGCCGTGGGCCGGCAGGGTGCCGTAGGCGAAGCCGAAGCGGCGGATTGGGGGTTCCCGGTCGTCGATGGCGTAGACGATCCGGGTGGCATTGAGAAAATAGAGGCCGTAGCCGCGAATCAGCACGGCGACGGCCAGGCCGGCCGCGGGCGGGACCGCCGGTCCGATGACCCGGCTCCAGCCGGCCGGGAACATGGCCCAGCTCTGCAGCGCCCGGCAGGCGGCGGCAAAATCCGCCTCGCCCCGGCCGATCCGCCGGCGGTTGTGGTCGACTGTCCAGCCTGGCGGCGGCGGTTTGCGAGTCATACCGGCCGGCTGGTAAGAAGAAGGCCGGCCGCCCTCGGCTGCCAGGAAGGACAGGATGCGCCGATCGCCGGGCTGGCGCAGGAACAATTTCATACCGCACGGGTCGGATGCCGCTCCGGCCGGCCGGGCCGCGGCGGGGCGGTCACGCCGTTTCCCGCCCCCAGAGCTCGGCCAGCCGGACGCAGACCTCGACCGACCGGGCCATGTCCTGCAGGCTGATCCATTCGGTCGGTCCGTGGTAGTTCTGCATCCCGGTGAACAGGTTGGGCGTCGGCAGCCCCATTTCGGTCAGCCGGGAACCGTCCGTGCCGCCGCGGGCGGCCGCGTCGAATGGCTCCATCCCGAGATCGCGCACCGCCTGGCGGGCCAGCTCGACCGGCCGCATGTCGGTTTCCAGCCAGTAGCGCATGTTGCGGTACTGCTTCGTGATGGTGCAGGTCACCCGGGCGCGGGGCTCCAGCGCCTGGACCTCATCGGCGATCTGCCGCACGAATTCACCGTGGCTGCGCAGACCTTCCCGCTCGTAGTCGCGCAGGATCAGGTAGATCTCCGCGGCCGTGGCCGTGCCCCGCACCTCCGTGACGTGAATGAACCCATCCCGCTCCGAGGTCGTTTCCGGCGAGCGGTGGTCCTGGGGCAGCCGCTCGATGAACTTGCCGACCAGGTGCAGGGCATTGACCAGGATGTCTTTGGCGTAGCCGGGATGGGCGGCCACTCCTTCAATGCGCACGACGGCTTTGTCGGCCGAGAAGGTTTCGAAGCAGATTTCCCCCCGCCCCCCGCCGTCGAGTGTATAGGCGATGTTGGCCTCGACATCCTCGAGCCGGACGTGGGAAACGCCCTGACCGATTTCCTCGTCGGGGGTGAAGCAGAGGCGGATCCGGCCGTGGGGGATATCCGGGTGTTCGAG
>JBFFZG010000467.1:0-3141 GCA_041568735.1 Promineifilaceae bacterium (SeqCode) | reverse complement strand
CTGCTCAACCCGGGACTCACGATCGACAACCCCAACTCGCCGAGCCCGGCGGTGGGTCGGGACGCCCCGCCGCTCAACCCGGACGATCCGGTCGTGACCTGGAAAGATGGCCACGAAGCCCGCCTCAACGGCTACCTGGAGGACTACGCCTTCCTGGCCGACGGACTCCTGGCCCTGTATCAGACGACCTTTGACGCGCGCTGGTTTTCCTGGGCGGTGGAGCTGGCGGATAAGATCATCGCCCATTTCCACGATCCGGAGAGCGGCGGCTTTTTCGACACCTCCGACGACCACGAGACCCTGATCTACCGTCCGCGGGATGCGCAGGACAACGCGCTCCCATCCGGCAGTTCGGCCGCCTGCCTCCTGCTCCTCCAGCTGTCCCTGCTGACCGGCGAAAGCCGGTACGTTTCGCTGGCGGAGCCGGCCGTCGAAGGGATGTACGGTGCGCTTATGCAGGTTCCAGGCGGCTTCAGCCACTGGCTGACGGCGGCCGCTCTGATGGTTTACGACCGTTTCGAAGTGGCGATCGCCGGCGATCCTGGGGATCCAGAGACCGCGGCCCTGCTCGACGTCGTCTTCGAAGGTTTTCGGCCGCACCATCTCGTGGCGGCCGGTCCGCCGGACAGTCCGGTTCCCCTGCTCCACCACCGGCCGCAGATCGACGGCCGGCCGACCGCCTATCTCTGCCAGAATTTCGCCTGCCAGATGCCGACAGCAGACCCGGCCGAGCTGGCGGCGCAGCTGGGTGGAAGCTGATCCGCTTCCCGGCGCCGGTTTTCGTTTATAATGAATGCCGTAGGGCTGGCCTTCACCACCGGCTGCGCGACTATTTGAAAGACTGATCCCTCGCCTGGCTTCCGCGGGGAGCCGGCCAGAAAACCCGACTCAAGAAATCCCATAGGAGGGCAAACATGCGTTACGATCTGGTTTTTGAAGGAGGAGGAGCCAAAGGCATGGTCTTTGTGGGGGCCATGCAGGCCTTTGAGGCCCGGGGGCACGAAGTCGGCCGGCTGCTGGGCACGTCCGCCGGCGCGATTACGGCCGCCTTTCTGGCTGCCGGCTACGACAGTGGAGAAATGATGGCTGCCCTCAATGAAAAAGGGGGGAGCGGCAAATCGGTCTTTGCCGATTTTATGGGCTCTCCCACGACCTTTTCCGAAAAAGAAATCGCCGGCAGCCAGTTCCGCGCCTACCTGGAAAAAGTCGATATTCCCGGCCTGCCGGCATCGTTGGAAAAGCGCGTCGATCAATTCATTCTCAAGGCCTTACTGAAAAATCAATCCTACCGCCACATTTTTTCTTTCGTTGAGCGGGGCGGCTGGTACGTGGCCGATGCCTTTGTCACCTGGATGAAGCGCAAGATGAACGAAGGCACCTTTCAGGGTCAACCGCGGAATTTCAGCGAGATGACGCTGTCCGAATTTTTCGATGCGACCGGGAGTGAAGTTTCGTTTATCGCGGCCGATACCGAGGCCCAGCGCATGCTGATCCTCAATCATCAAACGGCGCCGGACCTGCCGCTCGTCTGGGCCGTCCGCATGTCGATGAGCATTCCCATGCTCTGGCAGGAGGTGATCTGGGAAGAAAAGTGGGGCAGCTACCGCGGCCGGGAGATGGCCGGCCATTCGATCGTGGACGGAGGGCTCCTGTCCAATTTTCCGATCGAGCTCTTCCTGTCCAAGCGGCCGGACATCGTCTCACTGATGGGACAGAAACCCGGCCGCGGCGTTCTTGGACTGCTGATCGACGAAGCGCTCGGGGTCGATGGCACGATCGCCCGCATGAGCTACGATCGGCCGGGGCTGCTCGGACTCAACACGGTCAAGCGGGTCCTCAAGATGATCGACACGATGACCCAGGCCCACGACCGGCAGGTCATGGAGGCCTTCCAGGAAGTGGTCATTCGGCTGCCGGCCCGCGGCTATGGCACGACCGAATTCGATATGACCGATGACCGGCGTGAAAAACTCGTCGCCGCCGGCCGCAAATCGATGGATGAATACCTGACGAGCCACGCTTCGATGACCCTCTCCGGTCCCGGCACTTTGTCCCCGGCCGCCACCAATCTCGCCGACGCCCGCGCCCAGAAAATTCTCAGCGACGAGGAATGAGCCGGTATTTTAGTGGTCCCACCGGGATGTCAGAATGAAAAAGAGCCCGTGACGGACGCGGGCTCTTTCTTTTGCGACCAATCGACCGCGGCCGGTTGGTCCGGCTATTTTTTGCGCGCGGCGGCGAAAATCGCCAGCGCCGCGGCGGCCGTGGCGGCCACGGCCGCTCCCCGGGCCAGCCCATTGATCCGCGGATTGAAGGCCGGCCGCGGCTGTACGGCCGGTTCGGATCGGGGCGGGAAAATCACCTCCGTCTTCTGGCGGCCATTGCCAAACACCAGCTTCATCACCCGCACCAGGTTCTCGTACTGACCCGGCCGGCGGAAGACAGTGGCGATGTCGAACGGCAGCGGCGGCGGTCCAATGGCAATCCCTTTGCTTTGCGTGAACTGCAGCACCTCCTGCCGGCCGTGAATTCGGCCGCTGCCCGATTTTTTCACGCCGCCAAACGGCAGCGCCGAGACGGCGTAGTGGGCCATCGCGTCGTTGACGACCACCGTACCCGCCTCGAGCCGATGGGCGATTCGCTCCGCCCGCCGCAGATTGCTGCTCCAGACATAGGCGCAGAGCCCATATTCAGAATCATTGGCCAGCCGGATCGCCTCTTCCTCGTCCCGGACCTTGATTATCGGCATAACCGGGCCAAAAGTCTCTTCACGCATAACCTTCATCGACGGATTGACATCGACCAGGATCGTCGGCTCGTAAAACAGGCCGTCGTGGCGCGCGCCGCACAGCGCCCTGGCGCCCCCGGCCAGGGCGTCGGCCACATGCGCCTTGACGATATCGAGCTGCTGGGTACAGGTCAGCGGTCCACTGTCGTACGGGCTGTCCTTGGCTAGGGAATACCCGAATTTGAACTGCTTCACGGCCGCGACGGCCGCTTCCACGAATTGATCGTATACCGCTTCGACGACGTAAACGCGCTCCACCGACATGCACACCTGGCCAGAATTGTAGTTGGCCCCCCAGACACCCCAGCGAGCGGCTTCGGCGATGTTGGCATCCTCGAGGACTATCATCGGGT
>JBFFZG010000466.1:0-3148 GCA_041568735.1 Promineifilaceae bacterium (SeqCode) | reverse complement strand
GTTCCTTGCAGAACATCAAAAAATCCGTCCTCGTCTTGCACGATAACATTAAATGATTTCTCATCTCCTACCTCATCTAAATGTACTAATCCTAAATCTTCTAAATTTTTCATATCTTTTAAATTTTAATATTTACATAAATATAAGGATAATTTTTCAATTAACCAAATCTTTTTTAAATTTCGTTCCCAAATCGGATTGACTGAGTCAGCCTTACTGACCAAAATAATTAATAAGACGACAATCTCGATCGAAACGAAAATCAAAAAAGGAAATAATGAAATTTTTCCCTTCATAGAATCATTTTTTTGCTTAACGCCAGCGGGATTAAGCATCAAAGAAATACAAATCGTCCTAATAAATAGTTAGGATTGATGAATGGAGATTGGTTAGGGAACAATAGATTGAAAATAAATTTCCAATTCGATGGGAAGTCATCGGATATTAGATCTAGAAATGGCCAGTAATTGATGGGTTTAGATTCTAATTCCGGGTCGAAGGAATCCTAATGCATCAGCTTATAAAAGAACCTTTGATTTGGATGGGTAATTGGCAAGAGCGTTGCGGGTATCGACGATCAGCCGGGCGCGCTCCGCGATCCACCCCCAATCGATCTGGGCGTGGTCGGTAACGACGACGACGCAGTCGGCCGCCTGCAGCGCTGCTTCCGTCAGCTCGATGGAGCTGTGAGGGAGCCCCTCGTGGGAGAGATCGACCACATACGGGTCGTAATAGCCGACGATCCCCCCTTTCTGCTCGAGCAGCTGGATGATGTCGATGGCCGGGCTTTCCCGAACGTCACCCACATTGGGCTTGTAGGCCACGCCCAGGATCAGGATGCGGCTGTTCCGGACCGGTTTGCCGTGGTCGTTGAGGGCGTCGACGACTTTGCCGACGACGTAATCCGGCATGGCCCGGTTGACCTCGTCGGCCAGCTCGATGAAGCGGGCGGTGTAGTTGAGCGTCTTGAGCTTCCAGCTCAGATAGTGGGGGTCGATGGGGATGCAGTGGCCGCCCAGACCGGGACCGGGCGTGAATTTCATGAAACCGTACGGCTTGGTGGCGGCCGCCTCAATCACCTCCCAGACGTCGAGGCCGAGCCGGTCGCACATGATGGCCACTTCGTTGACCAGGCCGATGTTGACGGCGCGGAAGGTGTTCTCCAGCAGCTTGACCATCTCGGCCGCGGCCGTGCTCGAAACCGGGATCGGTTGATCGACAAAGGTGCCGTACAGGGCCAGGACGACTT
The DNA here is from genome assembly GCA_041568735.1 of Promineifilaceae bacterium (SeqCode). Taxonomy (GTDB): domain Bacteria; phylum Chloroflexota; class Anaerolineae; order Promineifilales; family Promineifilaceae; genus WTJY01. The sequence continues at coordinate 1,899 of JBFFZG010000466.1, read as the reverse complement.
CCAGGCAGGCCGGGGTCATGCCGCCGACCACTTTGGGAGTGGTGCGCATCGTGAAGTCCCTCCGGCCGGGATCAACCCGCTCGGGTGAAAAGGCCACGAAGAAATCCCGGCCGGCTTCGTAGCCGTTGATACCCATCCGCGGCAGGACAATCTCCTCTGTCGTCCCCGGGTAGGTGGTGCTCTCCAGCACGATAAGCTTCCCTTTGGGGCTGATACGGGCGATTTCGTCGGCCGCGCTGACGATGTAGCTGATGTCCGGATCCTTCGACTTGCGCAGCGGGGTCGGCACGCAGATCGAGATGGCATCGACACCGGCCAGGGCGTTGTAATCGGTCGTGGCAGTGAACTGCCGCGCGGCCACGTAAGGAGCCAGCACCGCGTCCGGCACGTCTTCCACATAGCTGTGGGAGCGGTTGAGCTGCTCGACCTTGGCGGCATCGACGTCGACGCCGATGATGCGAAAGCCCTCGGCCGCCAGGGCCATGGCCAGCGGCAGGCCGACATAACCCAGGCCGACAACGCCGACCGTCGCCTCGCGCCGGGCAATCTTTTCGATTAATTCTGCTTTCAAATCCATCGGTTTATTCCAATCGGGCTGCGTAACATTGTGATACCAGGGATCTTATCAAAAAACCAACCGGTTTGGTCGGATTTTGGGTCATAGGTACTATGGTTGGGGTGGTGGCAGGGGGGGCGCCTCATGCGGCGCTCAGGCAGCGGTGGGTCGCGGCGTCAGGGAAACGGTTCACCCGGCTGCGAGGCCAGGATGCGGGAGATGCTGTCCGCGATAGCCACCCGCGGCTCGAAGCCGAGGACGGCCCGGGCCCGGCCGATATCGGCCCGGGAGTGGCGGATGTCCCCATCTCGCGGCGGCCCGGTTTCGATCACCGGCTCCCGCTCGAGGTGATCGGCCAGCAGGCGCACGAGCGCCCGGAGATCGGTCTGGACGCCCGAGGCGACGTTGAACAGCCGTTCGGCCGCCCGTTCGGCCGGCAGGCCAGCCGCCAGCAAATTGGCCTGGACGACATCGGCCACATCGACGAAGTCGCGCGACTGCCGGCCGTCCCCGTGGATCGCCAGCGGCCGGCCGGCCAGCAGCCGCTCGCAGAAGATGGTCAGCACCCCGGAGTAGGGGGAGGCGGGGTCCTGCCGCGGGCCGATGACATTGAAGTAGCGCAGACCGATGGCCTCCAGGCCGTAGGTCCGGTTGTAGACGGCGGCCGTCTGCTCGTTGATCAGCTTGGCGGCGCCGTAGGGGGCGAGCGGGGCGGGCGGCTCGCTCTCATTCAGGGGGAGGTTCTGATTGTCGCCGTAGACGGCGGCCGACGAGGCGTAAACGACCCGCCGGATCCCGGCCTGCCGGGCCGCTTCCAGCACGTGAAAGGTACCCGTGACGTTGATCTCGTGGTTGAGGGCAGGCTCCTGGATCGAGCGGGGCACGCTGACGAGAGCGGCCTGGTGGAAGATCAGGTCGCAGCCGGCGGCGGCCCGCCGAATCGTCTCCCAATCCCGCACGTCACCTTCGATCAGTTCAATGGCGCCGGCGACGGCGGCCAGGTTCTCCCGCCGGCCGGTGGTGAAATTGTCGAGGACCCGGACCCGGTCGCCGCGGGCGATGAGGGTGTCGACCAGGTGGGAGCCGATGAAGCCGGCCCCTCCGGTCACGAGGACAGGCAAGTCTTGGGAATGCATCAGGCCATTTTAGCGCGAAGAGGCGAGTTTCCCCAGAAAATCAGCCGCTGCCTTGGGGAGCCGGCCGCGATCGAGGTCCGGGAGCCGGCATTTTTATCTGATTGCCGCTGCCAGAGAAGCCAGGAAGAAAAAAAGTGAGATATGAAAGCGATGCTCGGGCGGTTGTTCCCTTGGACCGTCTCAGGTGACCGGCAGGCTGGCGGTCCT
>JBFFZG010000465.1:0-3155 GCA_041568735.1 Promineifilaceae bacterium (SeqCode) | reverse complement strand
CGTACGGCAGATACTCCTGCCGCAGGCCGGCCCGCACCACGACCCGGTTGGCGACGGGATCCCCGTCGAAAGGACTGGCGGTGGCGGTCATCGGGTGGAGGTACACCTGATTGGCGATCTGGGTCGTGCAGGTGTAAGTCGTCGAGCCGCCGGCTGGAATGGTTGCCAGGACGCCCTGGCTGCGACCGCAGCCAGGGGTGTTGGGCGCGGCCACGCTCGGGTTGACCAGGTCGACGTTGGGAAAGGCGTTGGTCAGGGTGATCTGAAAGGTGGCCGTCATCCCGGGTTGGACAAACTGGAAGGCGGGCGATACGTCGATCTTGATCGGCGGATCGGCCGCGGCGAACCCGCGGGCGGCGGCTGAGACCGGGGTCGACCCGCTGCTGGCCGTGGCGGTGACATCCAGGAGCAGATCGCCATTCAGCGGCGGCGAGATACAGCTGTAGGTCTGCATGCCGCCCGGCGCCAGGCTGCCCAGTACGCCGGCCGGTCTGGCGCAGCCCGGTGCCGCCGGAGCAGCCACGGCCACGTTGGTCAGGGTCCCGCCGCCGGTGTTGCGCAGGGTCACGGTAAACGTCCCGTCCCTGCCGGGCAGGACGACCTGCCGTTCCGGCGCGAGGGTCACGACCAGCGGCGAGTTGATCGCGACCAGATTGGTGTGATCGTCGGCTAGAGGCGCGCCGCCGGTCAGGCTGGCCGTGGCCTGGATTTTGTTTTCCAGCTGAGCCATCAGGGAACCGGTCTGGCAGGCATACGTGTGCTTCTGTCCCGGATTGAGATTGGCCAGCGTGCCGGCCGGCCGGCTGCAGGCGGCCGCCAGCGTGTCGGTCACGACGATGTTGGTCAGCTGGAATCCCCCGGTGTTGGAGACGGTCACGGTGAAATTAGCCGGCTGGCCGGGGCCGACCTGCTGCAGCTCCGGCGACAGGAAGATGCGCAGGTGGCGGGCCTTGACCTGGGCAGAAGCGGCCGCACTGACCGGCGAACCGCCCCCTTCCGGCACGGCGGTTACCGTGGCGGTGTTGGTGAGGTCGTCGTAAAGCAGATCGCTGCCACAATCGTAGCTGGTCGAAGCCCCGGGTCCCAGGTCAGGAAGATTAAAGATTGGGAAGGTCGGGTCATAAAATCGATTGCAGTTAAAAACACTCGTATTGGAAACGGTGATTTCCGTCAGGGTCACCGACCCGGTATTGGTAATAAAAACCGTAAAATTCGCCGGATTTCCCGGGATGACCGACTGCTCCGCCGGCCTGAGGGCAATGGCCACAGCCGGGCTGGCCTGCAGCGGCGAATAGAAAAGAAGCCCCAGGATCAGCGCCAGGGCAGCGGCGCCGAGCCCGGAGGCCAGAAGGGGCCCGATTCGCCGGGCCCGATAGGGCATCGGGAAATGGGATCTGAGAAAACGGGTAATGGGATTCATGCTGAATCTCCTCGACGCATGCGAAAGAATGGCGGAAAGGGGCCGGCCTGGAGCCGGATGAATTCAGACCAGGCGGCCGGGTCTACTCATCCGCACCGCTGCTCAGACGGCTCTCCAGGGCGGCCAGGCGGGCTTCGAGCCCGTCATACCGGGCGGCGAGCTCCTGGTTTTCCCGCTCGAGCCGGCCGATTCGCGCTTCCTTCTCGCGCAGCTCCAGGGTCAGCTGTTGGATGGCGGCCAGGGCGACCCCATCCCGATCGACGGCTGCGATATGGCGCTCATCCCCACCGAGGCCGAAGGCGGCGTAAAAATCCTGGGCCGTCGGCCCTATGTGGCGCACGCCTGGGGCATCGTTTTTATAGGACCAGGTGGTCATGGGGATGCGGCTCAGCCGCTCCAGCACCTCGGCCCCGGCCACCGGGGCGAAATCTTCTTTGGCATTGGCATCCGAAAGCTCGATGACCGTGCCGTTGACCTTGACGTTGCCGGCCACATGCAGCTTCTCGTCCGGATTGTCAGTGCCGATCCCCACTTTGCCGCCGCTGCGGATGGTCAGGGTGCTCTGGTTGGCCGTCACGTCGTCGATGCGGAAGTAGCTGCTGCCCCCGTTAGCCGAGTCGTTGATCGTGATGCGCCAATCATTCGTCGGAAACGAGGCGCTGGTCGAGGTGTCGTTGAAGAATATGCGCAGGTTGTTTTCCTTGAGAATGATCGTATCGAAGCCAAAAAGTTCATTATTAATGCAGTCCAACCCAACGCAGAGGCTGCCATCGACGACCATATCGTCGAGGATGACCTGGTCGGCCGGCGCGCTGGCATCCAGGGCGGTCGGGGGCGGACCGGCCGGATCCTGATCCGGCTTTTCCTGGCCGAGGGCGGTCAATGCGCCCAGCAGAGAGAGGGCGCCGATGAGCAGGGGGATCCACAGCAGTTGCTTGAGCTTCATGTTGTCACCTCGTGATGGTCGGATTGAGTGATCCAGCGGTCGAATATCTTCAGGCCAGGCTCCACCCTGACTGATATGAAGATGGTAGCAAATGGGGTGGGCCGGCACAACGGTGCTTCAGTACTAGAGGCAGCGGCTCTCAAGCCACCGTTCGCCATTTAGTGACATTCGTCACCGACTTCACGTGAAAATGACACCAAGCCGATTCGCGTCTCTCTTTTATAATGCCTCATGACAGGAACCAGGTCGGCACCTGCAGGCCGGAAAGGACCGGCCGCCCTTTTCTTTCAAATCGCCGCCTGGACCGAATAGAGATACCCATGCACGAACTTGGCGCGACCGAGCAGCTCCTGGCGCTCGCCCTTCGGCACGCCGAAGCCGAAAACGCCGCGGCCGTCACCGATCTCCACGTGGTCATCGGTGATCTGGCTTCCCTCGTCGATGACTCGATCCAGTTTTACTGGGACATCATCAGCCGGGGAACCCTCTGCGAAGAGGCCACCCTGCATTTCACCCGCCTTCCCACCCGCCTGGAGTGCCAGACCTGCCGCCAGACGCATACGCCTGACGGGGATTTAGCCCCCTGTCCCATCTGCCATTCGGCCGACCTGGTCGTGGTCGGCGGCCGCGAGTTCTATCTGGACAGCATCGATATTCAAGTCTGATTTTCCAACCGAATCGCCGGAAACGTTCAACCGTGACCCTTCATCTACTTTAAGAAGGAAGTTACTATGCTTGCCAACCCCAAACAGCTCGACCCCCCCACCGACGACATTCGCTGGCGCTTCG
>JBFFZG010000464.1:0-3160 GCA_041568735.1 Promineifilaceae bacterium (SeqCode) | reverse complement strand
GAGGCCGGCCTGAATTTCGCCGTCGACCGGGTCGAACCGGTCGGGGAACAGCCGCTGGCCGGGCTGACTTTCGTCATCACCGGCACTCTCCCGACCCTTTCGCGGGATGAGGCCAAAAGTTTAATCGAAAATTACGGCGGGAAGGTAACCGGGTCGGTGAGCAAAAACACCGACTTCCTCCTCGTGGGAGAAAATGCCGGCAGCAAGCTGACGAAAGCGGAAGCGCTCGGCGTGGCAATCCTGGACGAAGAGGCCCTGCGGGCCAAAATCGGGGACCGCGGTTAATTTTGGCAAAAAAAAAGCGGCGAGATGCTGCCATCACGCCGCTGAATCCGGTCTATCGGAATCGATTACCAGCGGTAGGAGTACCGCTGTTCCTTCCACGGATCGGCCTCATTGTTGTAGCCGTTGCGCTCCCAGAAGCCGAGCTGGTCGTCCCGGCGGAATTCTAATCCCCTGAGCCATTTGCCGCCCTTCCAGAAATAGGCGGTTTTTTCCTCTGTCCGGTCGGGGAACGAGCCGATGACAACGCGCAGTGGATACCCATGGTCCGGCTCGAGGGGAGCCCCGTTAAAGCGGGTCGCCAGCAGGACATTGTCCAGCAGCATCACTTCGAGAGGCAGATTGGTGGTGAAGCCGTGTTCGCAGTGCTGAATCACGTAATTCGCCTCGGGTTTGGGCACGATCAACCCCTCGTCGATCAAGGTTTTAAGCGAGACCCCTTCCCAGACCGTATCGAACTTGGACCAGCGGGTGACGCAGTGAATGTCCATCGTCACCTTTGTCTGCGGCAGCCGGTTAAATTCGTCCCAGGTCCAGGTGATCGGCTCCTCGACTTCGCCAAAAATCTTTAAATCCCACTGATCGAGCGTGGGATACATGGCTGTCGGCCCGTAGTGGAGAACGGGAAAGCGGTCGGTCAGCGACTGGCCGGGTGGCAGCCGATTTTCACCGGCGATGGTCGATTCCTTGCTGCGGCGATTGAAAATTCCCATCTGGCTTCACTCCTTCATCTTTTTTGGCTGAACGCAGCCATCGAATAATGACCCTGAGACAGAAAAATTGCGACGATCAATAAAGGGACTTTAATGCAAAAGCATATTGAACGCGTTAATTATACCTTACGAATTTATTACACGGCCGCGCGGGTGGTTCAGCCTCTTTTCGACCTCAGCGGCCCCCGTTTTCCGACGCGATTGGCCGATACCTGGGACACGGAAAACAACCTCCGCGTCGCTTCGAGCCGCACGGCCGCCGTCGATCGGTAGGTGTTCACCGAGCGGTTCAATATATTGACCATCGTCCTGACGGGTATGTCGCTGATTATCGCAGCCGTCGGCAGCCTCGGTCTAACCGATTCTCTCACAATCAGTGGTATGGAGCGCCGACGCGAAATCGGTTTGATGCGGGCCATCGGCGGCTCCGACCGGGCCGTTCTCCAGATCTTTTAGCTCGAAGGGATAACCATCGGTGCCCTTTCCTGGGGGCTCGCCCCGCTCCTGTCTCAGCCGATTTCCCGGCTGATGGCCTAACAGCTCGGCGTCATCTTTCTCGGCGTGCCGTTGAATTATCTCTTGGCCACCTGGGGAGCCATCCTCTGGCTGCCCATCGCCCTGGGTCTCTCGTTCCTGGCCTCCCTCCTGCCCTCCCGGAAAGCGACCCACCTGAAAATTCGCGAGGATCTGGCTTATGAATAGGTGGAAAAAGGGGGTCTGTTAGCCATTCAGGACCAGATTGCGGCCGCTTTGCGGCTTGATCCGGCGGGTGAAAGGGCTGTAAAATACCGAAGCACGGACTGCCGCTGAACCGGCCGGGAATCCGGCCGGACGAATCAAGGATTTAGCCTCATGCCCCGGATTGAAGCACTGGATTCGGGCTCCTCCGATTCAAGAGGAGGGCTCACCCACCAGGCGATCGAAGATTATCTGAAGACCATTTACACACTGGCCCAGAGCGAAAGCCCGGTCAGCACCTCCCGCCTGGCTGAAGCGCGCGAGGTCAAGCCGGGTTCGGTCACCGGGATGCTCAAACGGCTGGCCGGGCTGAATCTGGTTAACTACACGAAGCACCAGGGGGTCACCCTGACCTCCGCCGGTGAAAAGATCGCGCTGGAGGTGCTCCGCCACCACCGGCTGATCGAAACCTATCTCATCGAAGCGCTCGGGTTCACCTGGGACGAGGTCCACGAGCAGGCCGATATTCTCGAGCATTTCATCAGTGAAAAACTCGAGGAGCGGATCGCCCGCGCCCTCGACCACCCGGAGTTCGATCCACACGGCGACCCGATCCCGGCCAAGGACGGAACCGTTCCCCAAAAAGAAACGACCCCCCTGGCCGAGCTGGCCGCCGGAGACCGGCGCACCATCTCCCGGATCCGGGAAGATCGGGATGGGGCGATGCTCCGCTACCTCGCCGGCCGGGGGCTCACCCCAGGCACCGACATCGAAGTTATCGCCGTCGAACCGTTTGAAGGCCCCCTGACGATCGCCATCGGCGGCCGGGAGCAGATCGTCGGCCACCAGGTTGCGCTCGCCATCCTCGTGCAGGACGCCGAATGAGCGCTGGATTTAAAGTCATCGTGGAGCGGCGGGGGAGCCGCGCAGACGATCAAACCGGGATCCCGCTGATCCCAACCCGGAAGAGAATCGCCGCTCTGCTCTCGGCTCTCTTCCTGGCCTGCGGCCTGCTTGTGGCCGGTTTTTTCGCCCCGGCAAACGCTGCCGCCGGCCTCCGCCCGGTCCGGCTCGACCCCCGGCTGGCGGCCGCTCCACCGGACGAAACTGTCGAATTCCTGGTCGAAATGGCCGCCCCCGCCGACCTGTCGGGCTGGCAGAACGGCTGGAGCAAAAGGGAGAAAGGCGAGTTCATCTACCGGCGGCTGCGGGCAGCCGCGGCCGGCGACCAGCGGGCGATCCTGGCCGAACTGCGCCAGGCAGGAGCTGCCGTTAGACCCTTCTGGATCGTCAACGCGATCTGGGTGCGCGGACCGGCTGCCCTCGCCGGCCGGATCGCCGCGCAGCCTGGCGTGCGGGCCGTCTGGGGCAATCCGCCGCTGGCGCAGGTCACTCCGCTGCCGGCGCCTGACCTGCCGGCACCCGATTCCCGCTCACCGCAGGGGGTCGAATGGGGATTGGCCAAAATCAACGCCCCGCTCCTCTGG
>JBFFZG010000463.1:0-3193 GCA_041568735.1 Promineifilaceae bacterium (SeqCode) | reverse complement strand
GCATCTTCGGTCATCAACGTCAAGTACGGCGCGGCAAACGCCCATTCTTCGTCACTGACATCGCTGGGATAGGCCTTTCGTTCCATACGAGTAGCATATCCCAAGCGGCGCCATTTTCATTGAAAAGTTCATAACACGCTCTAGCGTTCCAAGTTATCCCGCTCGGTCACGAGTTGTCGTACTGCCTGGCGCTTGGCCTGAGGACTTACCAATCTTTTCCCAGCAATTCCTGCAGGGCGTCGATGTCCAGGGCTAGTTGAGTAACAATCTTCTTCAGCCGGCTGTTTTTCTATTCCAGCACCTTCGGCCGCCGCAGCTCGCTTTCGTTCAAGCCGGCAAACTTTTGCCGCTGGCGGTAGGCAGTGGCTTCGCCCATTTGTGCTCCCGGCAGACAACCGTGACCGTCTTACCGGCTTCCACCTCGCCCAGAATGTACAGGATTTGCTCCTTGGTGTATCGTTTTCGTTTTGCCATCAGGATCTCCCTGTACCCGGATATTGAACCAACATCCTCCCATTGCATCTGGATTGGATTTAGGGATGCAGACCAATGAAACAGCCAGTTCTCGAAATCGGAAGATAGATATATAAAAGAGCCAGATTATCAATCAAAATTCTTTCAACTCCCAACCCCTAGCGAATTACCGCCACATCCCCTATAATTTTTATGTCTGCATCTGAAACCCGAATCACTTCCCAGGAGGCCTTAGCATGAAAGAAACCCTTGGGCCGGACGCCCATGACAATATCCAGGAAGATCTCAACTGGCTCGAAGCCCTGGCCCGCAAAATTCCCGGCTTTAAAGGCTATCTCAATAAGCGGGACCGGCGCGAAGCCGACCAGATGCTCCGCGAAACCCTGGCCGGCCGCTTCAACGAGGTGCGCCTCCAGTTCGGCCGCATCCAGGAAACCCTGTCGGCCGATATCATTAAAGCGATCGATTTTTCCGAACCCTTCGGCCGCGTCGACAACCGGCTCATGGGGCTCATCGGCAAAATTAAGGACGCCCCCCAGGGGTACGCCGGCTTCTTCGACGCGACCAAGGTCGATGAAGAACGCTTAAACGAACTCTATCAATTTGACCGGCAGATGATGGCGCATGGGGAGCAGATCGCCCTGGACGTCCAGGCGCTGGCTGCCGCCGTCGATGACGACGGCGATATCAACGCCGCCCTCCGCGCCCTGGATAAAGCGGTGCGGGCCGCCAATGACGCCTTCGCCGCCCGCAATGACCTGATGAAAGGCATGGCCTGACGGCCGCACCGGCCCGTTCCAGGACACCCCATCGCTTAAAGGAGAATCCTCATGGCTCGTATTATGGACCGCGTCATGGTTGAGCGCTGGCTCACCGATGAAATTGTGCAGAAAGTCCCCCAGGGTGGGCCGGGCGATATCCGCCTCGGCTCCCAGTGCATCGTCAATCCCGGCGAGATCGCCGTCTTCGTTCGCAGCGGCGAATCCCTCGGCACCCTCAATTCCGGCACCCACACCCTGACCACCGCCAACCTGCCCCTGCTCGAAGGGCTGGTCAAGGGGGTCTTCGGCGGCAAAAATATCTTCACCGCCGACGTCTACTTCGTCAAAACGACCGACATGACCATGAAATGGGGGACGGCCAACCCGATCATCGTCGAGCACGCCGGCCGGAGCCCCGGCGCGTCGGCTATCGTCGGCAACGGCACCTATGTCATCAAGGTCGTGGATCCGTGGCGCTTCCTGGTCGCCATGGACGCCTTCCGGGACAGCGTGCGCACGCCGCAGCTCAAGGAACGGCTCGATCCGATGCTCGGCGTGATGATGCAGGACAAGATGAGCGAGCTGGCCGAAGCCAAACAGCTCGGCCCGGCACAGCTCCAGTCCTTTTCCAAAGATCTGAACGATCTCCTGGTCGGCCTCCTCCAGGCCGAATTCGACGCCATCGGGCTGTCCCTGGTCGACTTTAATATCCGCATCGCCCTCCACCCGAATTCGCTCGAAGTCGTGACGAAAATGGGGTACGGCACCACCTACTCCCAGATGCAGCAGGCGGATGCCGTGCGGGCCGCGGCCGAAAACCCCGGCGGCGCCGAAGGGCTGGCCGGCATCGGCCTCGGCATGATGGGCATGAGCGCCGCCCAGCAGCAGCAGATGATGCAGCAGCAGCAGCTGCTCAACCAGCAGCAGGCCCAGCAGCCGGCCGCGCCCGGCGCCGGCGGCGCCGCCGACAGCAGCGGCGGCGGAGTGCTCGATGTCATGACCCCCGAGCAGGCGGCCGCCGCCCTTCAGGTATCGGTTGAAGACGTCCTGGCCGCCATCGAAGCGGGTGACCTGAAAGCGCGCAAGATCGGGGCCTCGTTCCGGATCAGCAAGACCAATCTCGAGGAATTCCTGGCCGGATAACCCCCAATCAAGGGGGGTCATTCACCGGACCTGGCAAAAAAAGAAGCGGATCGAGGCTGGCTCGATCCGCTTTTCCTATTCATTCACGGGCCGGGTCTCTTTACCCGTCCCCCACCGCTTCTTTTTCCAGCATGAGCGTCACCGGCCCGTCGTTGACGATATGAACCTGCATGGCCGCCCCGAAAACGCCGGTCGCCACCTCGAAGCCGGCCGCGCGCAGCTGGTCGACGAAATACGCATAGAGCGGTTCCGACTGCTCCGGACGGGCCGCGGCCGTGAATGAGGGGCGCCGCCCCCGAACCGCCTCCCCATAAAGCGTGAACTGGGATACTACGAGCAGCTCCCCCCCGATCTCCTGCAAATCGAGATTGAGCTTGCCGGCCGCGTCTTCAAAGACGCGCAGGCCGGCGATTTTTTGGGCCAGCCAGTCGGCCTCCCGCTGAGTATCGGCGTGGGTGACGCCCAACAAAACGCAGAATCCCCGGCCGATCCGTCCAACCGTCCGACCCTCTATCGTCACGCTGGCTTCCGCCACCCGCTGGATCAAGGCACGCATCGTGGCTTCCCGGGTTAATACGGCGGCTCGATTTCGTCGACGATGCGCAGCAGGTACTGGCCGTATTCGTTGTTTTTCATGAGGCTGGCCTGCTCAATCAGCTGTTCTCGCGTGATAAAACCCCGCCGGTAGGCGATTTCCTCGGGGCAGGAGATCATCATCCCCTGCCGGTCCTGGATCGCCTGGACAAACAGGGAGGCCTGGAGCAGGGATTCGTGAGTGCCGGCGTCGAGCCAGGCGTACCCCCGCCCGAGCACCT
>JBFFZG010000462.1:0-3194 GCA_041568735.1 Promineifilaceae bacterium (SeqCode) | reverse complement strand
TTCATGAAAAGCGGGTTCGCCCTCGCTTCCAGGCAGCTCGGCGAGGCTGAAATTTGCGCCGCGGCCGTCGTCAACGCCGTCGGCGATGTCGTCAACGGCGATGGCACGATGCTGGCCGGCGCGCGTGATCACGCCACCGGCCGCTGGATGGTCGAAGAAGATCCCCTGCGCCGCCTGCCGAGCCTGCCCCCGGCCTCCTTGACCAACACGACCCTCGTTCTCATCGCCACGACCGCCCGCCTCGACAAAGTTGAGGCCAACCGGCTGGCCCAGCGGGCCCATGATGGACTGGCCATCGCCATTCGGCCGGTTCACACGATGCACGACGGGGACGCCGCCTTTGCCCTCTCCACCGGCCAGGTCACCGGTCTTCCTTTCGACGCCATGGCCAACGCGGCCGTCGATCTGGTCAGTGACGCAATCCGCCAGGCCGTTCGCCTGGCCGTCACGACGGCCGGCATTCCCGGCCTGGGCGACCCGGGGTAAGAGATGGACGATCGGGAAGCAGCGCTGGCAGCCTTACTGGAGGAAGCCGCGGCAGAGGAGGCCACCCGGCTCGACCTGAGCGGTCTTGATCTCGAGGCACTCCCACCCGCGGTTGCCCGGCTGGAGCAGCTGACCCACCTGACGCTGCGAGGCAACCGGCTTCGCGAGCTCCCCTCCGATCTCGGCTGCCTCGTTCGCCTGGAGCAGCTGAGCCTGGCCGACAATCAGATCGAAAGGCTGCCTGCCGCGATCGGGCAGTTCACCCACCTGACCCATCTGAACCTGAAAAACAACCGTCTCCAGACACTGCCGGCCGAACTGTTCTCGCTCACAAACCTGGTCAATCTTCACCTGGCCGGCAATCCGCTCCCCCTCCCGCCGGGGATCCTGGGGCGCTGGGATCGTCCGCAGGAGATCCTCGCCTACTACCGGGAGCACTGCCTGGCCCGGCCCGCCCCACCACCGCCGAACCTGGTCGATCTCCTGACTCGCTATTTCGACGAGGAAGAGCTGGCCTGGTTAACCGGTGACCTGGCCGTGCCGCTGGAAGTTATCCCGGCAGCGGATCATCGAAAGGCCGCCGCGGCTTTTCTGGAGTACCACTTCACACACGGCCTCGAGGTGGAGCTGCGCGACCTGCTCCAGGCGCTGGTCCCGCACATCGACTGGACCGGGGCCGTCCTTCCGGCCGTCGCGGATGGGACCGATCCGGCGCCGGCGCCGCTGTCTCGTAGCGACCCGTGAATCTGGGAGTTTCTCACGGCGACGTTCCGCTATGATGGAGCAAACCTCCAATTAGAATTCAGCCAGAAACGGGTGCGGAACCACCGGCGAAAGGCGCGCGCCCAACCATCGGATCCAGAGGGGTGCAAAAATCCCGTTGAAACCCCTTGCTTTTCATGATGACCCGGCTAAGATAACCAGATGAATTTTGCCGAAAACCTGGCCAGCAAGCGGTGGGAGATCGCACCCCCGCTCCCGGCGGAAATCGCCAGACAGCTCAATCACATCCACCCGGTCCTGCAGCAGGTGCTTTACAATCGGGGGCTCACCAGCCAGGGAGAGATCCAGGCCTTCCTCGAAGGGCAGTATCTGCTGCCAGACGACCCCTTTTTGCTGGCGGACATGGAAGCGGCCGTCGAACGGATCGTGGAGGCCCTCCGGGACGACGAGCGCATCGTCATTTACGGGGATTTTGACTGCGACGGCGTCACCGCCACCGTGCTTTTGACTGAAGCGCTCCGCGGTCTGGGTTTCGGCCGTGACCAGGTGCGTCCCTACATTCCCGATCGGGTCGACGAGGGGTATGGCCTGAACATGGACGCCCTCTCGCGTATACGCTCCGAGTACGAGGCCTCCCTGGTGATCACGGTCGACTGCGGGATCCGCGCCAATATCGAAGCGGCCCACGCCGCCGCGATCGGTCTCGATTTAATCATTACCGACCACCACAGCCTGGGCGCGTCGCTGCCGCCGGCCGCGGCGGTGATCAACCCCAAACGGCCGGACAGCCGCTACCCTGAGGAGATGCTGGCCGGTGTCGGCATTGCCTACAAACTGGCCTGCGCCCTCCAGCAAAAGCTCCCGGGCAGTCTCGAACTGGAAAATCTGCTCGACCTCGTCGCCATCGGCACCGTGGCCGACGTCACGCCTCTCCTCGGTGAAAACCGGCTGCTCGTCCGCCGCGGTCTCGAGGTGCTCAACCGGCTCCGACGACCGGGACTGGCGGCGCTGGCCGAAACGGCCGGTTTGCGGCCGGGGCAGATCACCGCTGAATCGATCGGCTTCGCCATCGGCCCGCGTCTCAACGCCGCCGGCCGCATCGGGCCGCAAACAGTTGAATATCGGCGGGGTGACCGGGTCGTCTCCCGGCCGGGCCACGCCTATATCGCGGCTTATCTGCTGACGGCGACCGATCTGTTTGAAGGGCGGGTCTGGGCCGATCGGCTCAACGCGCTCAACCGGCAGCGCCAATCCCTGACCACCCAGCTCAACAGCCAGGCGGAAGCCCAAATTGAGGACCCCACTTCGGCCCCGATCCTGATCGCGGCCGATCCGAATTTTCAGCCAGGCGTCATCGGCCTCGTGGCCGGCCGGCTGAAAGAAACCTACTACCGGCCGTCAGTCGTCATCGAGGTCGGCGAGACCGAAAGCCATGGCTCCTGCCGCTCGATCCCGGAATTTCACATCACCGAGGCGCTCGATCAGGTCGCGGATCTGCTGGAGCGCTACGGCGGCCACGCCCAGGCGGCCGGCCTGACGATCCGCAATGAAAAACTGCCGGCATTTCGCGAACGGATGACCGAACTGGCGGCCGCTTCCCTGGCCGGGGTCGAGCTGCGCCCTTCCCTCGAAATCGACATGCCGCTCGATCTGGCGGAGGTCGATTGGGCCCTCCACGACATTCTGAGCGGCTTAGAACCCACCGGGTGCGCCAATGCGGCGCCCCTGTTCATCAGCCGCGGGGTTGAGGTCCTCCATCACCGGGCTGTCGGCCGGGATGGGGCTCACCTCCAGATGGAATTTCTGGCCGACAATAACCGGTCGCTGCAGGGGATCGGCTTCGGCCTCGGCAGCTGGGCCAGCCAGATGCGGACACACATGGATATCGTTTTTGCCGTCAGCTCCAACGAATGGAAGGGGAGAAAGCGCCTGCAGCTGCAGATCCAGGATATTTCCCCCGCCCAACCCACCGATGCCAACGACTA
>JBFFZG010000461.1:0-3202 GCA_041568735.1 Promineifilaceae bacterium (SeqCode) | reverse complement strand
GCCCGGTAGAGGGTGGCCCGGGACAGCCCGGTTTCCCCGGCCAGCCGGGCCATAGTGAAGGCGGCGGCGGGGTGTTTCTGCAGCAGGCCGCGCGCCGCGGCCAGAATTCGCTCGGTGCTGTTTTCCGGGGCTTGAGACGCCATGATAGATAATCATATCAATCGTATCAAGCGCTGTCAACGGCCGCAATGATTTGCAAAAAGTCGGGAGTTTTGCGGAATGAATGGGGGGTAGAATGCATTTTCCCGGAAACTGCCAGTTTCCGGGAAAATTAGGGGGGCCACATCCAGCGGATTTCCACAGCTTCTTCCGATTGTGGTGATTTTTGCCGCTACAATAGGGGGGAGACCGGCCGCCGCTCGCCGGCCGGCGCAGATGAAAAGGGAAGAACCATGAACCGCCAGAAAAAACCGCGATCCCCCCGCGAGGAAACCGAGCGCCGCCTCCTGTGGCTGGTGCTCTTCACGCTGGTCGTCATTGGCGGCGGGCTGATCGCCCTGATCTACGGGACGGCCGGCCTGGTAACCGCCCTGCCCTGCCTGCTCGGGGGCGGGGCCACGATCGCCGTCCTCTTCCTCTTTTTCAAGGGGATCGACTGGTTCCTGGATCGCTTCGACGGCTGAGACGAGAGGGGCCGATTGGCGGGACGGCCCGTCAATCCCCCTGATATCAGTCCATGAGCGTCGGCGCGGCCAGGTCGAAGACGGCCCGGGCGTAGGCGCGCAGGCGGTTTTCTCCCTGGGGATCGCCGGCCAGTTCGGCGTAGGGGAGCATGGTTCCCTGCCACCCCTCGGTATGCCAGGCCGCCCCGGCCGGCAGCGGCTTGCCGAGCAGCTGGTCGGCCTCGAACGGCCATGGGTTGGAGTAAAAGTAAGGGGAGCCGCCGGGGTAGAAGCCGAGGTTGAGCTGGGAGGGGAGCGCCTGCACCTCCCCGTTTTCTTCGTGCCGCTGCACCCGGGTGCCGAACCACTCGAAGGCGATGTCGAAGCCGTGCGGCCAGATCTGGATCGGCCCGGTTCTGCCCGGCAGCCCGGCCCGGTGATCCCGCAGGATGCGCTCGATATCCCGGAGCACCCCCCAGTAGCTCCGGGCGATGGACGCGTCATAAGGGCGGGGTTCATCGCTCTCGAATTTTTCCCGGGCGTACTCCCCATCCAATCAGAGCTCGGCCGCCGCGGGCAGCAGCTCGTTCCCCATCTCGGTGCCGGTGCGGCCGCCGCGCATGTCGAAGGCCCGCCGGTCGCCGGCGCTCGTCTCGAAGGCGACGAGGTGATGGTCGAGGTCGAGCGCCAGCCAGGCCTGCCAGCCGTCCGGCAGGTCGAAGGGGACGGTCTGCAGGCCGCCGGGGGTGACCCGCAGGCTGATGTGCCACCACTGCGGGTGGGCGCGGCCGTGGGTCCGGGGCAGGACCCCGATAGCCTGGGCGTATTTGTGCAGGGTGGCCCGGGTCGGCTCCAGGTTATCCAGGGGAGGAAAAGTGGTCATGTTGAGAACTCCATTGGTTGGGTGCAGAATTTGACGATCAGGGATCAGGGACGCCTGATCCCGTTTCGGCCGCTAAAAGAGGCCGAAAGCCCGATCCAGGCTCCAGACCGACCAGGCGCCGGTGGCGAAAATGACGATTTCGGCGATGATCATGACCCAGTTTTGCCCCTGCTCGACGCGGAAGCAGTTGTTGACCGAGAAGTCTCTGGGTTTGACCCCGGCCACGACGAGGTAGTTGACGTTGAGCAGCAGGGCCACCAGGGCGGCGATCGGGGTGAGCAGGCCAAAGGTCAGCCCGATCCCCACGGCCAGCTCGCCGATGACGATCAGGTAGGGGAAAACCGTTGGCTGGAAGTTGATGATTCGCCGGATAACGCCGGCCACGGCCGGGGAGGGGTGGTTGTCGAGCAGGGTGTTGGTCCAGCTCATCATGCCGGTGCGCACAAATTTGGGGTATTCCTTGTGGAAGACGCTCTTGATCCACCACAGCCCGACGCCGATGCGCAGAAAGGCGAGCCAGTGTTCGATTGTTAGAAAGCCAAAGATGTCGTTCATGGGGTATTTCCTGTTTTTTGTGCTGCTGGCAGCGCGGCCGCGCCTCGAGTGGTGTTCTTTGCTGGTTTTTTGATGCGCCGACCGGCTCGAATCTTCCCTGAACCGCTTGGCCAGCGGGGAGCCCGGCCCGGTTGGCGGCCGGATCCGTGCCGGATTTAGCATCTCAACCCACATGTACTATACTCAGCCGGTGCCTTTTGTAAACCACCTCCACCCCACCCTCTGCCAGGTTCCGCATGACCCAACCCACCCGCATCGATGAACCGGCCGGCTCGCCGCCCGGGGAGCAGTCCGTGCTCGAGACCGGCTTTCAGACCGAGCAGGTCCTGACCGTCGCCGGCGGGCATTTCGTCCACGATACCTTCAGCGCCTTTATCGCCCCGCTGCTGCCTCTGCTGCAGGAGCGGCTGGGAACGACCTACGCCCTGACCGGCGGGCTGGCCGTCTTCGCCCAGCTGCCGAGCGTGCTCAATCCCTTCATCGGCTATCTGGCCGACCGGGTCAGCCTGCGCTATTTCGTTATCCTGGCCCCGGCCGTGACCGCCACCCTGATGAGCAGTATGGGGCTGGTGTCGAGCTACATGCTCCTGGCGCTGCTCCTGCTGGCCGGTGGGGTGAGTATTGCCGCCTTTCATGCGCCGGCTCCGGCCATGATCGGCCGGCTGGCCGGCGGCCGGGTCGGGCAGGGGATGAGCCTCTTCATGGCCGGCGGGGAGCTGGGGCGCACCCTGGGCCCGGTGGTCGTCGTGGCCGCGGTCGGCTGGTTCGGCCTGGGGGGGATCTGGCGGCTGGCGCTCGCCGGCTGGCTCGTTTCCGGGATTCTCTACTGGCGGCTGCGGCAGGTGTCAGCCCGGCCGGCGGCCCAGCGGCCGGCCGGCCAGGCCGAGTTCTGGGCGCGGGCGCGCCCCTTTTTCCTGGTCTTCGGCCTGCTGATGCTGCTGCGCAGCTTCATGATGGTCTCGCTGACGACCTACCTGCCGATTTACATGAGCGACGTGGCCCGGACCAGCCTGTGGCTGGCCGCCGGGGCGCTGACGGTTCTCGAGGGGGCCGGGGTCGTCGGCGCTCTGTTTTCGGGGACGCTGAGCGATCGGCTGGGGCGGCGGCGGATGCTGGCTTTTCTGCTGGCCATCTCGCCGGCGCTGATGCTGCTTTTCCTGTT
>JBFFZG010000460.1:0-3209 GCA_041568735.1 Promineifilaceae bacterium (SeqCode) | reverse complement strand
AGGCGCCAGCACCATGATGTAATCCCCTTCTCCCAGGCGAAACAGCAGGCTGCGGATGACTTGCTCCGGCCGCTGCCCGCGTTCGGCGGCCGCCTGCTCCAGCGAGCGCACCGGGCCTGGATGGGTAAAGACGCGGTAGTCCACGCCGAGGTGATCGAGGTGATTGGTGACAGGCGAGGAAAATGGCATGCATGGATTGTAATCAAGACGAGGGCTTTTCACGAAAGTTGGCGGCTGAGCGCCGTTCCGGTGAAGAAGGCAAACTGAATTTTTTCGATGACCGAGGCGATGGTCGTGTAAACGAGCGGGAGGGGCTCCCCGAAGTCCCGGGCGATATCGCCCACGGCCGGGTAGCGGGCGGCCAGCTGCAGAAGCCGATATTCGGCTTCAACCAGCGGTCTGGGGGAAAGGGGAAGCGCGGCCGCGGCCTGCAGCCGGGTCAGGAGGAGGCCCGCAACGGCCGGATTGACGAGAAACTGGCGCGCCTGGGCCATTTTCATGCGTTCCAGCAGCTGATCCGGGGGCAGAGCCTTGTGAATAATGTCACTGGCCCCGCGCTGGATCGCCTCGAGCAGCTGCTCCGCCGTCATTTCGTTGGTATGCACCAGGATAATCGAATCCGGCCGGAGCCCTTTAATCGAAGAGATAACCTCCCAACCGCGCTGGCGGCCAAAATTCGGGTCGATAAGGATCAAGTCCGGCTGTTTGTGGGCTGCTTCTCGCAGGGCGGCGCTGCCGCTGCCGGCCGAACCCGCGATAACAAAGGCGGGATCCGTGCTCAGGAGGGCGGCCAGGCTCTCGCGCACAGCCGTCCGGGAATCGGCGATTAGCACGGTCGTGCGGTGGTTTGTCATAGCGAAATCATATGCTATCCGCCCTGAAATTTCCTGACGCGAATGTTAGATTATGCCTACGACATAAGTCGTAAAAAAACATCGGGACGACTGGAAAAAATGGCCGCCGCCACGCGGAACAAAATTGATTCGGAGATCGTTCTGATAGAGAGAGCAAGGTTGCGAGCATGGACCAACACCGCTCGCGATATCGTTGACAAATTGCAGAGCATCCTTATTGTCTTACCGGCGCGTGTCGAACTCCCCCTTCTTCCAAAGAATAGAACCGACCGGGAAACCGTTCTGGATGCGAAAATCGGAGGTTTTCGTGTTTCAAAACAAGTTTTTCCAGGGTATGCTGGCGCTCTTTATGATCGCCGGGGCAGTGCTGCTGTCACTGTCAACCGCCTGGGCCGCTGATGACAAGTGGCGGGCGGAGTATTTCAATAATCGCACCCTTTCCGGAGATCCGGCCATCGTGGTGATGGAAAATGAAATCAACCACGATTGGGGTGACGGCACCCCGTTCGGCGAAGTGAACAAGGACGCTTTTTCAGTCCGCTGGAAGCGCACTGTGGCCTTTGCCTCGAGCGGCACCTACCGCTTTTTGGCCACGACGGATGACGGAATGCGCGCCTGGCTGGACGACGTCCTGATCATCGACTCCTGGACCGACAGCCAGGTCCACACCGTTTCCAAAGACGTCTACGTCCCGGCCGGCGACCACCGGCTGCGGGTCGAGTACTACGAAGCCGGCGGCAAGGCGGTGGCCAAGTTCAACTGGACGCAGGTCTCGGCCAATAACCCGCCCGGACCGATTCTTAACTGGCGCGGCGAGTACTACAACAACACGACCCTGTCCGGCGCCCCGGTCCTGGTCCGCGATGACGCGCAGATCAACTTCGATTGGGCGGTCGGCTCCCCGGCCCCCGGCGTCGCCAGCGACAAATTCTCGGTTCGCTGGAGCCGCTTCCTGAACCTGTCCAGCGGAAAATACCGCTTCACGACGACGGCCGATGACGGCGTCCGCCTCTGGGTGAACGGCGTGCTCGTCCTCGACCAGTGGAAAGACCAGGCGGCCACGACGACCAACGTCGAGGTGACCGTGACCGGCGGCAATATCCCGGTCGTCATGGAATACTACGACAACCTGGGTGGTGCGGTGGCCAAGCTTTCCTATGTCCAGGTGAGCGGCAGCCCGACCCCGCCCCCGTCGACCGGCGTCTGGTATGCCGAGTACTTTAACAACAAGAACCTGAGCGGAACGCCCCTTTCCACGCGCAATGAACAGGTGATCGATTACAACTGGGGCTACGGCTCGCCCGTGCCCAACGTGATCAATGTCGACACCTTCTCGGCCCGCTGGACCGGGAGCTTCAACATGGCGGCCGGCCGCTACCGCTTCACCGCCACCAGCGATGACGGGATCCGGGTGTACGTCAACAACCAGCTCGTGATCAACAACTGGACCGACCACCAGGTCCAGACGGTCACCGGCGACATCGATCTCCCCGGCGGCGTGGTTACGATCAAAGTGGAGTATTACGAGAACTCCCTGCTGGCCGAGGCTCACGTCTCCTGGATGCCCATTGCCGGTGGTCCGACCAACCCGCCGTCCGGCGGCTACTCGGCCACGGTGAATACGGCCCGGCTCAACGTCCGCTCCGGCCCCGGGGTGACCAACCCGCGCATCGCCGGCCTGAGCCGGGGAACGACCGTGACGATGGTCGGCATCCGGGCGGTCGTTGGTACATCGACCTGGGTCCAGATCGATCTCGGCCGCGGCACGAAAGGGTGGGTGAACGCCCGCTTCCTGAACACCAGCGCCAACATCGGTCAGTTCCCGCTCTGGAACAAGTAATCAGACTGAACGGTTAAACCCCGAAAGTGAGCAGGGGGTGGCGTTTGCCGCCACCCCCTTTTTGCTGCCTGCCTGTCCTGCCGTCATTTGTCGTAGGGGATTCCACTTTTTGACAGATGGAAGCGGCCGGCGGCGGCTCTATACTGCAGGATATCCGCGCACCGGCGCGGTCGATTCGTGTCATCCGCAAGCCAATAAGGAGATCGAAGATGGCCAAAGGTAAAGGAAAGAAACCCCCCCAGCCCAAAGTCAAGAAGAATGTGGCTCCCCCGCCCACGCCGACCCCGGTGAAGAAACCGGCCGGCGGCAAAAAAGGGAAATAGCCTTTTTTCCATGATTCGGGCCCGATGGGGAAGGCCGTCTCATAGGAATGGCTTTCCCCGTTTTTTTTGGGGGGGGAAAAGACCGCCGTTTACTCGCCGTCGTCCAGGCTGGCAATTCCCTGGCGAAGGGCAAAGAGAGCGGCCTGGGTGCGGTTGGCCAGATGCAGTTTTCCCAGAATATTGCTGACGTGT
>JBFFZG010000459.1:0-3220 GCA_041568735.1 Promineifilaceae bacterium (SeqCode) | reverse complement strand
TGGCTGGAAGACCCGTGTCGGCGTTTTTGCCATGCCGGCCTGCCTGACCCCTGATTTTCAGCTGGTTGTTGAGCCGCAGGCGGGCAGCTTCTGCAGCACCGGGCCGGCCGCCTTTGATATCACCCTGACGCCGCAAAATGGTTTTTCCGGCGTGGTGAACCTGAGCACCAGCGGCCTGCCGACGGCCGCTGGCGCCGAATTTGCCCCGGCTTCCGTCGACCTGGCCGGCAGGGCGGCGACGAGCCGGCTTACCCTGGTGAATATGCCGGTCGGGGAGACCTTCTTTACCATTACGGCTGCCGCTCAGGGTCAGCCCTCTCTCACCCATTCATTTGCCGCCTCACTGGCCAATGATCTGCCATTAACCGAAGCGCCAAACGGCCTGCAGCCCGTCGACTGGGCCGTTCAATCCTCCCAGCCGGTGCGATTCTCCTGGCAGTTGGCCGGCGGGGCGGCCGGTTACCGTCTCGATATTGCAACCGATCCGGATTTTCAGGCCGTGGTCGCCACCGCACAGGGGATCAAGGGGACCAGTTACGAGCTGTCGTCCCCGCTCCCCGACAACGGGCTTTACTACTGGCGCGTCAACGGCCGCAATGGCTGCGGCGACGGCCCCCGCAGCGAGACGGGAACTTTCCGGACCGCACCCGGCCCAGGCCAGTGTCCCATCGGCCGGTCGCCTAAAATCATCTATTTTGAATCCTTCGACGGCAGCGCCCCGGGCTGGCGTCACGACGGAGAACAGGATTCCTGGCAGCTAAAAAACGGCATCGGCCGAAGTGGGACGGCGGCCTTCCAGGCAGCGGCTCCCGGATATCGCAGCCGTCAGCGGCTCCTCTCCCCGACGATCCAGCTCCCGGAATTCAAGGTTCCGATTACCCTCCAGTTCTGGCAGACCCACCAGCTTGAAGCGAGTCTCAATGCCGGTGTCTGCTGGGATGGCGCCCTCGTCGAGCTGTCATCCAGCGGCGGAACCAGCTGGGAACCGGCTGACTCCACCCTGGTTTCACCCGCCTTTGATGGGGTGATTAATGGTGGCTACGGGAATCCGCTGGGTGGGCGCTCCGCCTGGTGCGGTGAGCGGCCGGAGTGGTCTCTGACGGTTGCTTCGCTGGACCGCTTTGCCGGCCAGGCCGTGGATATGGCCTTTTTACTCGGGACTGACGCGTCGATTGGCGGCAGCGGCTGGGCCGTCGACGATGTAACCATCCAGGTCTGTGAAGCCCAGTACGACCTGCGCCTGGTCGCCGAAAATCCGCTGTTGGAAGCCGAAGCCGGTCAGCCTGCAGCGGGGGTCTTCACGCTGCACAATGCCGGAACGATGCCCGACTCGTACATCCTGGAAGTGACCAGCGAATGGCCGGTTGCCATCAACAAAAATCGGGTCAGCGACCTGGCGCCCGGTGGGCAATCGCTGCACGATCTCGAGGTTCAGCTCCCGGATGAGGTTCCGTCCGGTTCAAGCCGGCCGGTGACGATCACCGCCCGCTCCGAGGCGCTGCCCTTCATCACGAGCTCAGCCGTGTTCACTGTCACCGCCCGGCCGCGAACTGTGACCACCTACCTGCCGTATGTGCCGTTCAAGGACGCAACCGGACCGGACCTGGTTGTTCGCCGGGTCGAAATAACGCCTCATGTCGTCGAGATCGTCATCGCCAACCAGGGCGGCCAGGCCGTCGACACACCATTCTGGGTGGATCTCTATCTCAATCCGCCGCGGCCTCCGGCGCGGGTGAATGAAACGATCGACAGGATCCAGAGTCACGGGATCGTCTGGGGAATCGACGATGCCGACCTGCCCCTGCCTCCTGGAGGCCAGCTGACGCTGCACCTCTCGAGCCCCTCCCTGGTGAAGTCCTTCAGCCGCTACAGCCTCCCGCTGGTCGCGGGCTCCGTTGTCTATGTCCAGGTCGACTCGGCCGCGGCCGGATCCGGTTTTGGGGCGGTTCTGGAAATTCACGAAAATATCGAGACAGCTTATAATAATATTGCCGGACCCGTACTGGTCACCGGCCGGCTGCCCGATTCTTGAGGCAGCCCCAGAGGAAATCCTTGGACGATCTAGCCAACGCGAGAATTGGGGAATTTGCCGAGCGGCTGGCGGCCGCAACCCCGGCACCCGGGGGTGGGGCGGCGGCCGGGCTGGTTGGCATGCTGGCGGCCGCGCTGGCGCGCATGGCGGCCGCGCTGACGGTTGATCGCCGCCGCTATGAAGCTGCCTGGGAGGCGGCCGAAGCCGCCATGGCCAGGGCCGAAGCGATCCGCCTGGATCTTCTCGAGGCGGCGGCGGAAGATGCCCTGGTGTACCGCCAGGTGTCCCTTCTCCTGCAGCATCAAACGGCCGATAACACGGAGACCGCCGTCCGCGCCCTCGAGGATGCCCTGACGGCCGCGGCCCATATTCCCCTGAAAGTCGTCCGGCTGACCGCCGAACTCATTCCCCTGGCCGGTGAATTGGCACTCATTGGCAACCAGCATGCGGCGGCCGATGCGCTGATGGCCTGCTACCTGGCTCAGGGAGCCCTCCATGGCTCGGTTCTCAATATCCGCACGAATTTAAACGGGATACGCGATGAAAAGCTCCGTAGGCGGTGGGTGAATGAGGCGCTGCGGCTCCAGGTGGAAGTCACCGCTTACATGGCCGAGCTGGTGCCCCGGGTGGAGGCACGGCTGCTCGAGAGCCGGCCGTCCGGCCGGCGTCCCCGTCCGCGGCCGGGGAATAGACCCGACCATGGCTGACCTGCAGCTGTCACTGGCCGATGCCCAGTCCCTGCAGCACAATCCACTGGCCTTCCTGGAGTCGCTCACCCGCACGGCCGGGGATCTGGTTCGAATCCAGCTGCCCTTCCGGCAGATATTCTTTTTCAACCATCCGGATCTAGTTCAGCATATCCTTCTCGATCACTGGCGTTTTTTCAGCCGAAATACCTTCCAGTATCGCCACCTCAGCCGGGTGACTGGAGCCGGCCTCCTGACACTCGACGGCCCTCGCTGGCAAGATCACCGGCGGCTGGCGCAGCCGGCCTTTCACGCCCGAAAAATCGAAGCCATTGGCGACTGCATGAACCGCGCCGTCGGCCGCCTCGCGCGGCGCTGGTCCGATGACCTGGAACGCAGCCGTACCCAGGTGATCGATCTGGACGCCGTTCTCATGGCCCTTTCCCTTGAAGTGGTCGGGGAAGCTTTGTTCTCGACGAACTTCAGCCAGGAGGCCTCCCAT
>JBFFZG010000458.1:0-3239 GCA_041568735.1 Promineifilaceae bacterium (SeqCode) | reverse complement strand
TACAGCGAATTAACCACCCTCTACGGCCTCGGCAGCCGGGCGGCAGCCTGGCTGGTGCCCCATTTTTACGGGAGCACCCAGGCGGGCAACTACTGGATCGTCGACATCGCCCGCTCGAACGATATCGAGGCGACCGTTTACCTCGGCCTGCTGCCCCTGTTTCTCGGGCTGCTCGTGCTCTTCTGGCGCCGGGATTGGCCGGCCTGGTTTTTTACTCTGTGGGGCGGACTCGGTCTGCTGTGGACTCTGGGTACGCCCGCCTACCGGCTGCTCTACTGGCTGCCAGTCTTCAACGCCCTCTTCCCCGGCCGGGCGGCCATCATCCCGATTTTCAGTCTGACTGTGCTGGCGGCCCTGGCGCTCGACCGGCTGATCGACCGGGCGGCGCCCGATCGATTTTCGCTGCGGCCGCTCCTTTTTGTCGCCGCTTTCCTGCTGGCGGTTGTGGGGGGGTTCTCGGCCGTCTACTGGGAGCAGGTGCAGGCCCACCGGGAATTTTTGACCCCGGAAATTGCCCGTTTTTTGCTCCTTTTCGCGGCCGCCTTCGCCCTGCTGGCCCTGCGGGGGGCCGGGCGTCTGGCAGCCTTCCCATTTCTCCTGGGGGCCTATCTCCTGCTCGTGGCCGACCTCTGGTTCTTCGCCGCCGGATTCAACACCATCGGCCGGGTGGATGAAATCTATCCAACGACCTCGATCGAGCAGTTTTTACTCGAGGAACAGCGGGTCGAACCGCACCGCATTATCACCACCGGCCGCGAGACCGCTTTTTTCCCCAACACCTCGCAGATCGCCGGCATCGAAAATATCAGCGGCTACGAGCCCGGCGTGCTCCGCCGCGTGCTGAACTACCTGCGGCTGGCCGAAGATGGGGAGGTGATTCGCCTGACCCGCTTCGTCATGCCCGAGCAGGCGGTCCAATCGCCGCTGCTGGCCGCCGCCAACGTCAAATATCTCGTCACCATCGCCGATCGCTGGGAAGCCAGCCCGGTGGTCGCGCTGGCGCAAGGACGCCGTGACCAGGTCGTGTCCCTGCCCGCCCGCTGGCCCCTGGCCATGCCCGAGGCCGGCCTGCAGCGGGTTGATCTCTGGCTGATCCCCCCGGCCGGCGGGGCCGGCACGGCGGTGCTGCGGGTCCTTTCCGCCGACGAAAGCTACGAGTTCGCCCACGATCGGGTGCCCCTGGCCGGGGTCGAGAGCCCTGGCTGGGTCTCCTTCTTCTTCAATCCTTTCCCGTCGGAGTGGGGGCGGGAATTTGTCCTGGCCGCTGAAATCGAGGGCGGGCCGGCCGGTGAAATCAGTGGAAGCGCGGCCGGGCCGGCCTTTACCGCCTACTACCTGCCCCGCCCGCTGCTGGTAAAAGAAGCGGGGAAAACTCGGGTCTATTTCAACGAGGGGGCGTTCCCCCGGGCCTTCGCGGTGCACGCGGCCGACATCGTCGCTGGGGAGGCGGCGGCGCTGGCCGCCCTGGCGGCCAACCAGGACCGGCTCCGCGAGCGGGTCGTGCTCGAGCTGGAAGGGCAGCCGGCGCCGAACCTGCCGGCCGACCCGCCGGCCGGCCGCCTGGCGGATATCCAGGTGCGCTATCCGACCCTGAATCGGGTCGAAATCGACGCCGATCTCGCCGCCGACGGCCTGGTCGTCCTGGCCGACAACTATTATCCCGGCTGGGTGGCTGCGGTCGACGGCCGCCCGGCGCCGGTCTACCGGGCCAATTCGATATTCCGCGCCGTCCCGGTGCCGGCCGGGAACCATCGCGTGACACTGGTCTTTCGGCCGCCTGATTTCATTGCGGGCGGCCTGGTCAGCGCGGCCGCGCTGCTCATCTGCCTGATCGGTCTGCTGGCGCCGGGTTTCCCGCTCCGGAGGGCCCGGCGATGACGCATCGTCGGATCCTCGCCGGGATCATCCTGGTCTATCTCCTGCTGGCCGCCGGCATGAGTGTGATCGTGCCTCTGGGGGAATCCCCCGATGAAGTCGACCATTTCGCCTACATTCACTTCCTGGCACGGGAACGCCGGCTGCCGGTCATGCAGCCGGCGGCGGCGGAAAACGAGACCATGGAGGCCAACCAGCCGCCGCTTTTCTATGCCCTCAATGCCGTTCTGCTCGGCCCACTGCTCCAGGTGGACTGGTCCTAACCGGCGCGGAACGGCTGTTTCTCTTTCGATCCGGCCGATCCCGGCCGGCAGACGTTTTACCGCCACGCGCCGGAAGAAGCCTTTCCCTACCGCGGCCTCGTTCTGGCCTTTCACCTGAGCCGGCTCCTGTCGGTTCTGCTGGGGGTCCTGACGATCGCCTCCGCCTATGCGATCAGCCGCGAAATCGACAGCCTGCCCCTGCGATCCGAAGCGGGGCTGATGGCCGCGGCCGCCATCGCCTTGAATCCGCAGTTCCTTTTTATCTCGGCCAGCGTCAACAACGACGTGCTGACGGCCGCGCTCGGCGGTTTGATCGTTCTCTGGACGCTCAAATGCTGGCGGCGGCCGGCGGCTGGACGATTCGCCGGGCTCGGCCTCCTGCTCGGTCTGGGATTCCTGACCAAGTTTGCCCTGTTCGCCTTCTGGCCGCTGGCCCTGGCGGCCGCGCTCCTTGCCGCCGGCGGTCGGGCGCGCCGGCCGGTGGAGTTCCTGGCCCCCAAAACGCAGTGGGCGGCTCTGAAGACGGGTTGGCCGGCGGCTGTTGTGCCCGTCCTGACGGCCGGCTGGCTCTACCTGCGCAACTGGCAGCTGTACGGAGATCCACTCGTGTGGGCGGTCCACCTGCAGGCCAAGGGGGAACAGGTCCTCCGCTCCGTCCCGCCCGGTGCGGCCGACTACCTGGAGTTCGTTTCCGTCCATTTTCGCTCGTTCTGGGCGCTTTTTGGCTGGCTCAATGTCGCCCCACCGTTCTGGATCTACGGCTTCTACGCGGTTCTCACCCTGGCGGCGGCCGCGGGTGTGGCCCACCGGCTCGGGTCATCCGGCCGGGATCGGGTCGAGCGGGCGCGCCTGCTGCTTCTGCTGGGGGCCGTCGGGGTCATCTACCTCTCACTCCTGCGCTATATCCAGACGATCAACTGGTCCGGCTACCAGGGGCGGCTGGCTTTTGCCGCCGTGGCCCCGATCGGGGTGCTGCTGGGAATCGGCCTCGAGCGGGCTGCCGGGCGGTTCGGCCGCCGCCGGCGGCTGGTGCTGGCGACGGCCGTTCTTGCGCTGGCCTGGAGCGCGGGGGTGCTCCTCTTCGCCGTGGTAGCGCCGGCC
>JBFFZG010000457.1:0-3241 GCA_041568735.1 Promineifilaceae bacterium (SeqCode) | reverse complement strand
TGGCAGTCGGCCGTCGAAAAGAGCGCCCCCTCGACATGGACCGGCAGAAAGAGATGCGCCCCGATCGTCAGCCCGCGAATGTCGATGTTGCCCCCGTTGAAGCGGGGGGGAATGGTCGGCAGCCGGCCGGCTTCCGCCGGTGCGACCCCCATCACCCCGCAGAAGGGCTCGTAGGGGACCTCGACCCGATCGCTGTCGCGGAACGTGCAGACGTTCCCGTCCAGCCGCCAGTGCTGCAGGAAGGGATAATCAAAATCCTCGGCCAGCAGGCCAAAACCGGACAGGTGACCGTTCCAGCCCCACCCCTTGTGCTCCAGCTTGAGAATCTCGACTTCGAGTGTATCGCCCGGTTTCGCCCCGCGAACAAAGACCGGACCGGTCAGTGGATGAACCCGGGAAAAATCGACGGCCGCCAGCGCTTCGTGGCCGGAATCCGGCGTCACCTGGCCGTCGAGGGCGTCGCGGCATTCAAACACAACTGTATCGCCGGATTCGATTTCGATCCGGGGCGGATAGGCGTTGTCCCAGAAGGCATGGACTTCGCGATCATCGAGGACATGTTCGGCCATGAGGTTTCCTCCTTCAACCTGGATGAGGCAGCCGGCCCGATTTGAGCCGGCCCGGCCTCAAATCGACAAAAAGGGGGTCCTTGATTGGACCCCCGGTTTCTGCTTCATGTCGTCGCGGTTTGCCACCGCTGCGGCCAGTTCCCCCCTCAAAGTATAGGCTTTTTCACTGGATTTGAATAGCCCCTACTCCTGGTAATTGACCATCCAATGGATGCCGAAGCGATCGACCAGCATGCCGAACGTCGCCCCCCAGGGGGCGGGGGTGAGCGGCATCGTCACCTGGCCGCCGGCCGCCAGCCCGTCGAACAGCCGGGTCGCCTCCTCCCCGCTTGTCGGCTGCAGGGAGATGTGCACGTTGTTTCCGGGCACGACCTCCCCCATGGCTCCCGGCACATCGCTGCCCATCAGGAATGTCCCTTCCCCGATTGGCAGGGCGACGTGCATGATCAGGTCCGCTTCGCTCGGGTCAGGCCCACCTTCGGAAGGCATATCCTTGAAACGGGTAAAATCGACCAGCTCACCGCCAAAGACGGCATGGTAAAAGCGAAACGCCTCTTCACAGTTCCCACCGAAATTTAAATAGGGATTGATTGTAGCCATGGGTTCCTCCGAAAAAAAATCAGGGAGCGGCCGCTCTGCCGGCCCACTCCATTTCGATAACACAATCCAGACAGATCCACTGACGCCGGTCTGAATTTACTGGACAAAGGACGGGTCCATGTAACCATATTCCCGCAGATGGCCGTCCAGATCCACAAAGCCATTCGGGTACATAAACCCATGATTTTGCGGCGTTTTCGCCGGTAAACTGGGAGTTGAAGGCACAGCCCAGCGCCGCAAAAAAAGCCATCGATCGGTCGAGGTTGTTCACCGGCCGATTGACGAATATTCTGGTGTTCAAAGGGGTTTCTCCGGCGGTTTCCGCTGCCTGGCTTGAGCCTGAGCAAATCGGCCGCTTAGGGAGGATCGGCCTCCGGCAAACCTGGCCTGGCCTGGCGGCTGCCCGGATACTCAGCGCCAGGCGCCGAGAATGGCCCCAAACAGGACGAAATTGACCAGGTGATTGCCGGCCTCGATCGCCCAGACCTTGAGGCCGTGGCCGGCGAACAGCTTATTGACCAGGTTGGTCGGGGCGACAAAGCCGAGCCAGAGGATCAGGCCGGTCGTGGCCCCGATGACGAGCGTCGGTCCACCGGTCTGCAGGTTGCCCACGGCGTCGACCATCAGCGCCATGAAAATCGCCTGCACCAGGGAGGAAAGAATCGTCAACCCCCAGGTGACCGCCATGTTGTCCGTCCCGGGCGCATCCCCATCCTGTTTGCCGATCCCACGCCACCAGACGGGGAAAAACGTGCGGGGGTTGTACCAGATTGTGCCGCTGATCATGCTGACTACGATACAGACGACGACGGCAATCCAGTTGATAGAACCCAAACTCACGGCTGCCTCCTTCCTATTGGTATTAAATGTTGCGTGAACGGACAAGAGACATTATATTCGAATATATGTTCTAAAAACAAGGGCTCCCCCCCTTTTTCACGGCAAAATGACCCGCTTTCGGGGAAATTTTCACAGCGGGCCAACCAGCCGCTTGACTCGTTTACGCGGCCTGCGGCGCGATCGCGAGGGAGGGTTCGGGCCGCACCATGGCCGCGGCGATCCAGAGCAGTGGGACGACCAGCCCCAGGCCGCCGAGAATATTGGCCAGGGAAAGGGGAAGCGGCAGGAAGTTCACGACCACGGGCAGCAGCAGAAACAGGAGGGACCAGACGGGCACAATCCGGCCGCGCACCAGGCCGATGAGCTGCAGCAGGGTCCCCAGAAAGAGGCCGGCCAGGGTAATCATCAACAGGAGATTGAACGGCGACCAGTTGTTCAGCGCCAGGGCCAGGCGGATCGACTCGGCCGGATCGGCACCCTGGTCCAGGATAAACACCTGCGCCAATTCGATCCCGATTACCGGCAGGGCACTCAGGCCGCCGAGCATGACCAGCACGCTGCCGATCCGCCCCGGGACACGGCCCCGCCGGCCGCGCAGCACCCCCATCACGCCGTAAGCCCCCAGGAGCCAGAAGAGGGCACCGGCGATCTGCAGGAACAGCGGGGTATATTTGGGCGGCCGGTTGACCGCCGCGGCAAACATCTCTTCAGCCGATTCAAATTCCGTTGGAAACAGGATCGCCGGCAGGGCGAAGAAGCACAGCGGCCCCAGGATGACCCCGGCGGCGCAGAGCCAGCGCAGAACGATTGACTCCCGATGGAAAGCAGACATGTTCTCCTCCTCGGGCACGCAGGGAATGCCCACCAGATCGGACCGCAGGGTCCTCCCCGTCACGATGCAGCTGTCATGTGGTCATAAAACCGAACAGGTAGACTCTGAAGGAGAGATGGCCTTTATTTTATTCATATTTTGGCCGGTGTAAATCCCCGTCCAAACCTGTTGTGGCTCTCCCGGACCCAGGGTCCCAACCTGGTCTATACCTGATTCGGAACCACGGTTGGTCCTGCCTGGCTGCCGGAAGCCAGCCTTTCCTGGCGGCACCTCAGCGGTTGATCGTCGGGATATAGACTTTCGTCCCGCCGTCGGCAAACCAGAAGCCGCTGCTGATCACGTAGGAGGCGCTGCCGGCCGTCGGCGGGCCGGCCACGCTCTGGCCAATCGTGCCGGCGAC
>JBFFZG010000456.1:0-3249 GCA_041568735.1 Promineifilaceae bacterium (SeqCode) | reverse complement strand
GTGCACCGCGTAGGGTTCCCGCCCGATGTTTTCCATGATGTCGATTTCGCCGTTGTTCGGCCAGGTGCCGCCTTCGGCGCCGAGCAGCCAGAAAGCCGGCCAGATTCCCTGGCCGGTGGGAATTTGAATGCGCGCCTCGAAGCGGCCGTAGGTCCAGGTATGCAGCCGCTCAGTTTTGATCCGCCCCGAGGTGTAGTCGCCGCGCAGAAACTCTTCTTCGCGGGCTTCGATAATCAGGACGCCGTCTTCGAGGCGCACATTTTCCGGCCGGTCGGTGTACCACTGCCGTTCCCGGTTCCCCCAGCCGCGGCCCCCGCCGAGATCAAGGGCCCAGTTCTGGCGGTTGACCGCCTCGCCGTCAAATTCATCCTGCCAGACCAGCTCCCAGCCCGGCCGCTCCCACACCGCCGTCGGCGTGGCCGGCGGGGCGGTGGGCAGCGGCGGCGCGGCCGGCTCCGGGGGCGCCGCGCGGCAGCCGAGCAGGAGCGAGCCGAGGGCGACTGGCAGCCACCATGGCGTTTTGCCCGTCAGCATGCGGCCGCCCCTACTTGTCGACTCCGGTGAAGACGATCCCCTGCAGGAAGACCCGCTGCGCGAAAAAGAAGATCAGCAGCGGGACCACGGCCGAAATCAGGGAGGCGGCCTGGATCAGGTTGGTCTGCTGGGAGTAGAGATTGTTAAAGGCGGTCAGGCCCACCGTGATGGGGAACAAATCCCGCTGTCCGGCCAGGTAGACGAGCGGCTCGAAGAAGTGATTCCAGGCGAAGAAGAAGTGGAAGAGGGCGGCGGCCGTCAGCGCCGGCACCGCCTGCGGCAGAATGATGGAGAAGAAGGTCCGCAGGGGGCCGGCCCCATCGATTGTGGCCGCCTCGTCCAGCTCCTTGGGAATGCTCAGAAAGAACTGGCGCAGCAGGAAGATGTTGTAGCCGTTGGAAAAGAAGGTCGGCACGATCAGCGGCAGCCAGGTGCCCACCCAGCCGATCTGGTTGAATACGGCGTAGGTGGGGATGAGCGTCACCGCCCCCGGCAGGATAATCGTGGCCATGACGATCAGAAACAGAAGGTTCTTTTTGGGCAGGGGGAAGCGGGCGAAGCCGTAGGCGACGAGCGATCCGGCCCCGACGACCCCGATCGTCGTCAGGATGGCATACATGAGGGTATTGGCCAGCAGGCGCACGAAATTAATCGTGTTCCAGGCGGTGTTGTAGTTGCTCCACTGCGCATCGAAGGTCCAGTTGCGGTCGAGGGTGCGCCAGCGCCCCTCCCAGCGGATCAGGCCGGCTTCGGGATTATTCGGATCGATAAACTCCGCGTAATCCCGCCGCTTGACGGCCAGCCCCCATTCATAGGTCTCGCCGCCGCCGCTGCAGTCGGGCACGGTCAGATTGGCGGCGTCGGTTCCCCAGGGGATGGGGTTGCCGTCGGCATCGCATGTTGTCACCTGGTAAATTTCATAGCTCTGCCCCTCGTATTCGAACCTCTGCTCGGAGGCGGGCCAGATGGGGGCGCCCAGGTTGGTGATCTGGTTGTCGGTCTTGAGCGAGGTCACGATGCCGTAAAAAAGCGGCAGCAGGAAGAAAAACAGGATGACGAGCGTGATGCCGGTGGTGAGAACCGACTGGAGCAGTTCCCTGGTGCTCTTCCGGAGGACTCGATTTGAATTGGGTTTGACAGTCGTAGCCATGCTTATTCTCCGTCAGCGGCGTAGTAAACCCAGAAGCGCGCGGTGCCGAACAGCAGCGCGGTCAGGACGATGGCGACGATGAAGATGAGCCAGGCGATCGTGGCGCCATATCCCATATTAAAGAAAGAGAACGACTGCTTGTAGAACCAGACGGCGATAAAGCGCGTGGTTCCCTGCGGACTCCCATCGCCTCCGTTCAGGACGAAGGGGACCAGGAAATAGTTCATGAGGCCGATCAGGCCGATGATCAGGTTGTAGAAGATCACCGGGGAGATCATGGGCAGGGTAATGCGGAAGAGGCGCTGGAAATAACCGGCGCCGTCGATTTCGGCCGCCTCATAGAGCTCGGTGGGCACGCTCTGCAGGCCGGCCAGCATGATAATCATGGCGTTGCCCACCCCCCACAGCCCCATCAAGGTGTAGGTGAGATAGATAATTTGTGGATCCTGCAGCCAGCGGATCCCCTCCACGCCGACCGCCTGGATGCCCAGAAAATTCTGCAGAAAGAGATTGATCCAGCCGGTCTGCTCGTTCAGGACTCCCTGCCAGATGAGCGTGCCGGCCACGCCGGGGATCATCATGGGGGCGTAAAAGAGCGTGCGCATGATGGTCGCCCCTTTAACCGACTTGGAGTTGAGCAGCAGGGCCAGGATGAGGGCGAAAATCAGGCCGGCCGGCAGGGTGATAATGGAGAATTTAAAGGTTTTGATAAACGACTGAATGACTTCGGGATCCTGAACCAGTGCCCGGCGCCAGTTGGCCATGCCGATAAAGGTCGACTGCTCCGGGGTGGCCAGGTTGAAGTTGAACAGCGAAAAGCCGAAGGAGGCCACCATCGGAATCAGGTAGAAGAGGAGAAACCCGATGATCCAGGGACTGATGAAAATCAGCCCCCAGCGCTGTTTGTAGCGCAGCAGGCTGGAGGGCTTTTCTTTTTTGCGGTTGAACTTGGGGATGGGCTGTTCGCTTACGACTGTCATCGGTCCTCCTCGACTGAAACCAGGGGCAATTGAGTCAGCAAACCACAACCCAATTGCCCCAGGTTTATGTTTCAGCCGGCTTCGCGGACGCCCTTACTGGGCGGCGGCGAAGATGGCATTCAGGCCGGTCTCCAGCTGGTCGACTTCCGCATCGAAGTCCAGTCCCGGCTCGTTGGACATCCGGTTCCAGAATTCGTTGTAGCGATCTTCCGTCTCCAGGAAGCTGGGCATCCAGCTTTCGTGGTTGGGGTTGTCGGCGTAGGCCATGCTGTCCACGACGACCTGCACGTCGATATCCTGGTCGGGGAAGTTGGTGACGAAGTAGTTGGCCAGCCATGCTTCCTGCATGCTCAGCCGGGCCGGCATGCCGCCGTAGATGTTCAGCAGGTCATTGGCGCCTTCCTCGCTGAGCAGGTAGGTCAGCACTTCGAAGGCCTCTTCAGGATGATCGGTCCCTTTGAGGATGCCGAAGGTGTCGGCATGCATCTTGGAGGTGACATTGCCATTGTAAGCGGGCGTGGCGGCCAGGTTCCAGGCGAAGTCCACGTCGCCAAGGGCCCAGGTGGCCACATACCAGAGGTGCAG
>JBFFZG010000455.1:0-3284 GCA_041568735.1 Promineifilaceae bacterium (SeqCode) | reverse complement strand
TTCCTGGGGGAAATTCCGGCGGCCGACCTGCCCGACCACTACCGCCAGGCCGATCTCTTCTGCCTTCCCTCCAATTCCCGCGCCGAGGCCTTCGGCATCGTCCTCCTCGAAGCCATGGCGGCCGGGCTCCCCTGCGTCACGACCGAGCTCGGCACCGGCACGTCTTTCGTCGTCCAGCACGAGCAGACCGGCCTCGTCGTCCCCCCGGCCGATCCCGCGGCCCTGGCGGCCGCCCTCAACCGGCTGGTCGCCAGCCCGGCCCTGCGGCACCAGTACGGCGCCGCCGGCCGCGCCCGCCTTCTCAACGAGTTTACCATCGAGGTCATGGTGGAACGGGTGGAGGGGGTTTATCGGCCAGTAGTCGGGAAAGTGGAAAGGTGAAAGTGGAAAGTGGAAAGTCGAAAGTTGAAAGAAAGGACCTGACCGTGGTCGATTGGCGAAAAACGGACAGGGTCCCGAATTTCGCTGGATTCCGTTGGGCCATGACAGGCTTCTCGTGTAAATGATGTTTGGGGTTCCTGAGGAGGTCAGGATTTTACATTGCGGTGAGTTCAACTATTGGTGTTAATATCCCTCCTGTGACGAACTCATTCTATTGAAATAACAAAGTCCCCCACATTGAATCAGTCTGAATTCAACCAATCCGATTTCAACTTTCTGCTGAGTAATGCCCGTGCTGGCAAGGCTTTAGGACTCCCTCACTTCATACACCTGGACCAGCCCATTGGGATCTGGAACTATATAAGAATAGCGGATGATATCGCCCGGCAGGTATCTTCCGGACATGTGCTTGATTGGGGATGCGGCTATGGGCAGCTGACTTATCTGCTCCGGCGGCGAGGATTTCAAGTTACCGCTTTTGATATTGGTGAGCTGGACAAAACCACCCTGCCTGATATTCCCCTCTGCCATGAACTGGATGTTGTTTACACGACGCACCCAACCGATTTGCCCTTCACAGAGAAAAACTTCGATGTCGTCATCAGCTGTGGGGTTCTTGAACATGTCGACGAATTCAGCCAACCAGGCAATGAAATGAAGTCCCTGCACGAAATTGCTCGTGTTTTGCGCCCGGGTGGGCGCCTCTTGATCTATCAGCTTCCGCAGCGCTACGCCTGGCAGGAAGCCATCATTCGCCGGCTGCATCTAGGCTATGCTCACCCCCGCCGCTATACGGCGTCAGAAATAACAAAGATGCTGCAGCAGACAGGGTACTCCGTCCAGAGGATCCGCCGCGCCAATCTGATTCCAAAGAATCTCACAGGAATGCCGAACAAATTGAGGAGTGTATACAGCCGCTTCAGCCATTCCTTGATTGCCCTTGACGGAATTCTTTGCAAAACGCCAGGGTTAAATCACCTGGCTGGCGTGTTGGAAATTACGGCTCAATCCAGATAGGTTCACTGCCGGCCGAGTGGAAAGTCGAAGGTCGAAAGTTGAAAGTTGAAAGTGGAAAGTCGAAAGGAAGAACCTGTCTGAGTCGCTTGGCGATGAACGGGCAGGGTTCCGTTTAAAGCCCCAACTCCCAACTCCTATCCCCCGACACCAACCCCCGTTCCCTGTTCCCTGTTCCCCGTTCCCCTCCCCCAAAAGTCCCTTGGAGAACCCCCCCCAATCAGGTAATATCCACTTCAGTACCATGACCCGCTAAATCAGTCTTCTATGCGTATAGCGACGAAATTATCCGGTTGGAGCGAGGGCTTGATCGAATTGGGGTGCCTGCTCTCGTTGATTGCGGCTCCCCTGTTTTTTAACGTCCACTCGGATCGAGTTTTCGAGCCGGACAAACTGACCCTTCTACGATCGATCGCCTCGCTGGTGGCCGTGGTCTGGGTGATCCGCTTCGTCGATCAGGAGCGGTGGCGGGGCTTCGCCGGCCGCCTGCGGCATTCCGGCACCCCCTGGTGGCGAATCCCCTTCGTCCTCCCGGTTCTGGCCCTGGTGGTCGTCTACCTCGTTTCGACGCTCCTATCGGTGACCGCCTTCGTCAGCTGGGCCGGCTCCTACCAGCGGCTGCAGGGGACCTTTACCACCCTCTCCTACGTCGTGATTTTCGCGGCAACGGCCAACACCCTGCGCACCCGGGAGCAGGTCGACCGCTTTATCACGGCCGTTATCCTGGCCAGCATTCCCGTGGCCCTGTACGGCATGCTGCAGCGCTTCGGCCTCGATCCACTCCCCTGGGGCGGTGATACCCAGACCCGGATCGCCGGCCACATGGGCAACGCCATCTTCATCGCCGCCTACCTGATCATGGCCGTGCCGCTGACCGCCGGCCGCATCGTTACCTCCTTCGCCCACATCCTGACCGACGAGGAGCTCAATCCGGCCGATATTCTCCGCTCTTCGATTTATATCTTCGCCCTGGCCATCCAGCTCATCGCCATCTGGTGGTCCGGCAGCCGGGGCCCCCAGCTGGGGCTGGCCGTTGGGCTCTTCGCATTTATCCTGATATTTCTCGTCTCCCTGCGGAACACCGTCGGCGGCCGGCGCCGCTACGGCGGCCGCGAAATCCTGGCCGCCTCGACCCCCGTTCTGCTGGCGGGGGGCGGCTTCCTGGCGGCCGTGCTTACCCGCGGTTCGCTCTCTCCCTCGGTCACCTTTGCCCTGTTTGCCGGCGGCTTCGGGGTCGGGGTCCTGCTGATCTTTGTCCTGCTCGGGGCCGGCCTGGGCTGGAAGTGGCTCTGGCTGAGCTGGATCGAAATCGCCCTGGCCGGCCTGATCTGGCTGGGCGCCTTTAACTTCACCAGCGTCGCGGTCACCGGCCAGCCGGCCGTGGCGGCCGGACCGGTCGGGCAGACTTTGGAAGCCTGGCGCGCCCTGCCCGGCATCGGCCGCCTGGGGAGCATGCTGGAAGCGGACGAAGGGACCGGGCGGGTCCGCGTCCTAATCTGGGAGGGAGCGCTCGACCTCTTCACCAGCGGCGAGTCGCTCCAGTACCCGGACGGGTCGAGCGATCCCTTTACCTGGCTGCGGCCGCTCATCGG
This sequence comes from Promineifilaceae bacterium (SeqCode), assembly GCA_041568735.1. GTDB lineage: Bacteria > Chloroflexota > Anaerolineae > Promineifilales > Promineifilaceae > WTJY01. The sequence continues at coordinate 297 of JBFFZG010000455.1, read as the reverse complement.
CTACGGACCGGAGGCGATGTATGTCGCCTACAACCGCTTCTATCCGCCCGAACTGGGGACGCTCGAGGCCCGCAATGCCTCGCCCGATCGCTCCCACAACGAAACCTGGGACGCCCTCATCATCACCGGAGTGTTCGGCTTCGTCGCCTGGCAGTGGCTCTATCTCAGTGTCTTTTACTACGGCTTCAGCTGGCTGGGAGTCGTCAAAACCCGGCGCGATCAGATCCTGCTGGTGGCCCTGTGGCTGGCAGCCGGCGCCCTGGCGGCCGTGCTTACCCGCGGTTCGCTCTCTCCCTC
>JBFFZG010000454.1:0-3316 GCA_041568735.1 Promineifilaceae bacterium (SeqCode) | reverse complement strand
CGGCAGCTTACCCGCCGCATCCGCACGGCGCTCGATGCGGTCGTCCTGCAGGCGGAGGATTACGAGGTCCTGCGGGCGATTCCTGTCGTGGCGGATTGGATCGCCCCCCTGCCGGAGGCCGGCCGCATGCAGAGCCAGTACGACTGGTCAAAGCGGCTGCTCGCGGCCTACCGGATTATGCGGCGAAAAGATCCCGAGCGGATGGAAATTCTGGCGGCCGATCTCCGGCACTATGCCGACTCGCTGCGGCGGCTGGGTTTGAAACGGCCGTTTGACCCCGGTACTCTCGAACGGAGCCTGCGGCGAATTGGGCTGCGCTTCGCCTGGCTGGTCGTCCTGTTTCCCCTGGCGCTGGCCGGATTCCTCACGACGTATCCGACCTATCGGCTGGCCCGTCCATTCGCGCACCTGGTCGTCCCGCGGGACCGCACCCAGATCAGCACGGTTAAACTGCTGGGCGGCATGATCTTTGTCGGAATCGGCTGGATCGTGGAGGCGGTTCTGGTCGGGCAGGCGTTGGGGCCGCTCTGGGGTTGGCTCTTCCTGGCCGGCGTCCCTCTCTGCGCCTATTTGGCCCTGGTCTGGGGGGAGCGCATGGAGGCCCTGGCCGAAATCGTTGCCCGCCACGGCCGGCTTTTATTCGCCAGGGACCGGGTCCGGCGGCTGCGGGCGCAGCGGGAGCAGCTGGCCCGGGAAATTCTGGATGCCGTCCGGGAGGCCGAAGCCCCTGTCCACCAGGCCGGTGGCTAGCTTCAGGTAAAAAATCTCAGAAAATACTGCCAGAGGCCGAGAAGGAGGATGTAGCGCCAGCCTTTGCCGATAAAGGTCCAGATCGAAAAGGTGAGCAGCTTCATGTGCAGGCTGCCTGCCACCAGGCAGATCGGGTCGCCGATCACCGGGATGCCGGCCAGGAGCAGCACCGGCGGCCCCCATTTCCCAAACCATTCTTCGGCCCTGGCCAGCCGTTCCCCCTGAATTCGAGGATATTTTTCCAGGATGTAATCCGTCCCTTTTTTCCCCATGTAGTAGACGGTCAGGGAGCCGGCGAAATTTCCGACGGTGGCCACCACCCCGACAAGCCAGATGTTGTAGCCGAAGGTCGGCATCAACAGGACGAAGACTTCGGATGACAGCGGAAGGATGGAGGCTGCCAGAAACGAAATCGTAAAGAGGCCGATGTAGCCGAACTGGGTAATCAGGGATTCAGGAGACACTTGGCTGGTGAACGGGCGCCTGATTGGCGAACCGTTATCGAGCTCACGGCCGCCGCGCACGTTTGATTGTACTCCCTGGCCCAGACGAGGCAATAAACCGTTCGCCGGCCCTTGGCTTGGGGTTTGCTTCAGGGACCGGCCGGCGTCAGGACCCGGTAAATGACGGCGTAGTCGTCCCGGTAGATTTCGACCAGGTCAGGATCGGCTTCGGCCTCCGCCATGAAGGCCTCATGATCGAGGTCGGAAAAGACGTATTCGCCGCCGAAGCGTTCCCGGATGACGGCGGCCGGCCGTTCGACCCGCCCCCGCGTGATATCGACCCAGGTGTCGTAGAGATCCCTGTCAGCCAGCTGTAAATAGGTCGGATCGAGACCGACGGTGTACTCGGCGTTTGTGTTGTAGAAAAAGAGGCGGGTGAAATCGTCCCAATCGGTCTGAAAGACCCGCACGGTGCCTTCGGTCCGGTCGTCAAGCCAGCGGGCGGCCGCCCGGTATTTATCGGCCGGCTGGCTGCTGGCCACGCTGTCGGCCGCCTGGTTCAGGGTCAGGTAGAGGGGGAAGAGCAGCGCCGCGGCCATCAGGAGCGGCACGGCGTAGGCGGCGCGCATCCACCGCTTCAGTGCCTGCTGCAGAAACGGCGCAGCGGTTAAAGCGGCGAATATCAGGACGAACGCGGGAAAGTACTCGATAAAGCGGCGGGATTTAAAGAGCATCAGTCCGAAAACGGCCGTCAGGCCAAAGGCGGTCAGGCTCGCCGCATCCCATTTCCGCTGCCGGAAGCCCATCAGGAAGACCGTGATCAGGAACAGGGCGAGGGCTGGGCCGGAATTCCGCACGAGTGTCCAGGTTTCATACGGACGCCATTCATTGCCCACCCGCACGGCCGATTCGCCGATCTTGGGCAGCATATGGTTGATCATGAAGGTGACGTTTTCCGGGAAATAGGGGTTGATGAGGATTCCCAGGCCAACCCCGGCCGCGGCGAAGGCCAGCGGCTGCCAGACCAGCCGCCTGTTGGTGATGGCCTCGGCAATTAAATAAGTGCCGGTCACCAGGATCAGGAGTGGGAAGGCATTGTAAAACCAGACGTAGGCGAAGCCGAGCGGGAGGAGCAGGCGGTGGCGTCCGGTCAGCATCCAGTGCAGGGCCAGGACAAGGATCAGGAGAGACGCCGACTGGGCTCGCGGCATGCTCATTCGGTAGAGAAAGGCCTCTGAAACCGCCAGGAGGCCGATCGACCAGAGCGCAGCCAATGGCACCTGCTGCCGGCGCAGCAGCCACCAGATGGCCAGAAAGGCCAGAGACGGCATCACGATGCTGGCGATTTTTCCCCCGGTGACGAGTGCGGCCCCGCCGTCCAGCGCCGGATCCTGCACGGCAAAAAGCGCCAGGTAGACGTGGTAGAGCAGGTGGTGATTGTAGTAATCGGCCGAATTCAGGATGGTGAGCGGCAGATAATTAAAGGCAGGTGTCAGCCCTTCCTGGCGGATGAGCCAGCCCATTTTCGTGTGGTAGTAGCCGTCCGTCCCCACAAGGGCATCGGTGGCAAACTGGACGAATGCGAGGGCGCTCAAGACGACGCCGAGGACCCCGGCCGCGGTCAGAACCGTGCGCCAGGCCATCGGTTTATCGGTCGTTATTTCTCGCCAGAGCACCCAACCACTCATCAATGCCTCCAACTGTGACCCGGTTTTATAAAAAAAGCGGCTCCCCGGCAAGGGGAGCCACCCTGAAGCCATGAATGTTAACGACGGAACGCTTCGCTAATCGTCGTCCTTCTCGTCATCGTCGTCATTTTCATTCCGATTGTCGTCGTCATCGTCATCGTTGTCGTTGTCGTCATCATCGTCATTTTCATTCCGATTGTCGTCGTCATCGTCGTCGTTGTCGTTGCTGTTGGCGTTGGTGTTCTGATCGTCATCGTCATTGCTGTTGCTGTTCGCGTTGACGTTGGCATTGTGATCGTCGTCGTCGTTGCTGTTGGCGTTGTCATTGCCGTGGTCATCGTCGTCGTCGTTGCTGTTGGCGTTGTCATTGCCGTGGTCATCGTCGTCGTCGTTGCTGTTGGCGTTGTCATTGCCGTGGTCATCGTCGTCGTCGTT
>JBFFZG010000453.1:0-3319 GCA_041568735.1 Promineifilaceae bacterium (SeqCode) | reverse complement strand
CGCTCGCGTCCCCGTCGACATTCCCTGTGTCGATTACCGGGACGAAGTGATGGTCTCCTACCGCTATCTCGACGGCCGGCCGCTGACCGCGGCCGGCTGGGATCAGATGGAAGAGGAGACCCGGCAGGTCATTGCCCACCAGCTGGCCGGCTTCCTGGAAGTTATGCACGAGACACCGGCTGCGGTTCTCAACCACGGCGAAATCGGCCGCTCAGAGACGGTGCGCAGCCGCCAAGAATGGCAGGCGCTCTATGAAAACACCCGCGAGACGATGTTCCCCTACCTGATGGCTACAGCCCGGGATTGGGTCGAGTCGCTCTTCGCTCCGATGCTGACCGACCCGGAATTTCTGGCCTACGAAGCGGCGCTGATGAACGGGGACATCGGCACGTATCATCTGCTCTTCGACGAATCCCGCGGCCGTTTGTCGGGCATCCTCGACTTTGGCACGGCCGGCCTCGGGGATCCGGCGGTCGACCTGGCCTGCCTGCTTTTCCAGTACGGGGAGCGGCTCGTCAGGCGCGTGGCTGAACACTATCCGGCCGCCGCCGGGATGATCGACCGCGCCCGCTTTTGGGCCCAGACCCTGGAGCTGGAGTGGGCCATGAAAGGGCTGGCGATCGCCCGCGCCCAGGAGCGGCCGGGCGCTCGAATCGACTGGTCCTGGTTTTTTGTGCATATCGGTCTGGGGACGCGCGATATCCGGCCGGTCGGAGCGCCCTTTTAACGAAACCCACCGGAAAGAAACTGGCCTGGTCCAGATAGGAAACCTGTCGAAAAAACGAGTTCATGCCAGACGAGGAAATCATGACACCAGTCATTCATCTGCCGGAAATTCCCGCCCGGGATCGCTTCCCCGACAACAGGCAGTTTGTCCGGGCGCTGGCCGCCTGGCGCAGGGTCTGCACCGCTGTTGTTCGGCGCAGCAGCGGCGTCGAACCGGCGGCGATGCCCCAGCGGGAGCGCTACCTGAATGCGGATCAGTATCTTTCCGCCCTGGCCGCCTGGGAGGCGGTCTTTTGCGAGGAAGCGCGGCCGCAGACACACGAATTTTCCGACAAGTCGGTGGGCAGCTTCAACCGGGATGATGCGCAGCATGAAAGGCATTGACCTGCCGGCCGGCTATACGGCCCGGCCGGCCACCCGGGCCGATGCGGCGGCTGTGACCGACCTCTTAAACGCCGATGCGCAGCGCACGATGGGCGCGACCCCACACAGCCTGGATGAATGCTACCAGGAATGGGCGACGCCAAATTTCGACCTCGCCGGCTCGTCGTGCATGGTTTTCGCGCCAGACGGCCGGCTGGCCGCCTACGCCGAACTGTGGGATACCAGCGAATTCCCGACGCTGCCGTTTATCGTCGGCGCCACCCATCCGGATTTCTGGCAGCAGGGGCTTGGCCGCGCGCTGCTCGACTGGGCCGCGGGCCTGGCCGGGCGCGCCCTGCAAAAGGTACCGCCCGAATATCGGGTCGCCGTCTGCGCCTCGGCGCCGGGGGGACACCATCTGGCCGGCCGCCTGTTGGCCGAAGCCGGGTTTGTCCCCATTCGCACCTTCTGGACGATGCGGGTCGACCTCCAGGCGCCGGTGCCTCCGGCGGTCTGGCCGGAGAAGATCCAGGTGCAGACTCTGAAAGAATACGGTGATCCCTGGCGCATGTACCTCGCCGTGCGCGAGGCCTTCGAGGATCATTTCGGCCATGTCGCCCGCAGTGCCCAGGAGCGGAAGAAAGAGCTCGACCACCTGATGGCCGACCCGTCTTTTGATCCCTCGCTCTGGTTTGTCGCCCTGGACGGCCGGCAGATCGCCGGCGTTTCGCTCTGCCATCCTCACGCCGACGAGGACCGGACGATCGGCTACGTCGATAAGCTCGGCGTTCGCCGGCCGTACCGGCGCCGGGGAATCGGCCTGGCCCTCCTGCGCCATGCCTTTGCGGTGTTTGCCGGCCGGCCCGGCTATCGGGCCGTGCAGCTGAACGTCGATACTGGCAGCGCCACCAATGCCCCCCGCCTTTACGAAAAAGCCGGGATGGCCGTCCTGCGCGAGAGCCGCCTCTTCGAAAAGCTCCTGCGGGAGGGCCGCCCCCTCGAGAATCGCTGATCCTCGGCCTGAAAAATCATTCAGCCGAAAACCCTGGAGGGTTCCATGTCCACAGCCTGGTGGCAAACGGCCGTTATCTACCAGATTTATCCCCGCAGTTTTCAGGACAGCGGGGGGGATGGAGTCGGCGACCTGCAGGGGATCATCGACCGGCTCGATTATTTGAATGACGGGGGGGAAAACCGGGCTTCTCTGGGCGTCGATGCGATCTGGATCAGCCCCTTTTATCCCTCGCCGATGGTCGACCACGGCTACGACGTGGCCGATTACTGCGATGTTGACCCAATTTTTGGAAATCTGGAGACTTTTGACCGGCTCCTGGCAGCCGCCCACGCGCGCGGTCTGAAGGTGATCATCGATTTTGTCCCCAACCACACTTCGGACCGCCACCCCTGGTTTGTCGACAGCCGCTCCGGCCGGGCCAGTGCGAAACGAGAATGGTATATCTGGGCCGATCCCGCACCCGGGGGCGGCCCGCCGAACAACTGGGGGAGTTTCTTTGGCGGTCCCGCCTGGACATTCGATGCCGCGACCGGCCAGTACTACCTGCACCAATTTGTCAAAGAACAGCCAGAGCTCAACTGGCGCCATCCCGAGGTGCGGGAGGCGATGTTCGATGTCATCCGCTTCTGGCTCGACCGCGGGGTCGACGGCTTCCGGGTCGATGTGATCCACCTCATCTTGAAAGATCCCGAGCTGAGGGACAACCCGCCCCATCCCCACGTCAACGTCGACGCTCTGCATCCCAACGACGTCAAGGGACGCACGCTCCCCCTCTACACCGAGGATCTGGACGAGGTTCATCCGCTTCTGCGGGCGATGCGGTCGGTGTTTGACGAATACGATGACCGGGTCCTGATCGGCGAGCTCTGGGGATCGCTTGAACGCTGGGCGCGCTACTACGGGTCGGATCTCGACGAGGTGCACCTGCCGTTCAATTTTCGCCTCATGGATGAACCCTGGGAGACGGCCGCTGACGTGCGGGCGCAGATCGAGGCCATGGAAGCGGCTGTACCGCCCGGCGGCTGGCCCAACTACGTTCTCGGCAACCACGACCGCAGCCGGCCGGCGACCCGCTTCGGCCCCCGGGGGCGAGCGGCCGCCATGATGCTGCTTACCCTGCGGGGCACCCCAACCCTTTACTACGCCGACGAACTCGGTATGGAAGATGTCCCGATCCCGCCGGAAAAAATCCAGGATCACCAGGCCAGGGGGCTG
>JBFFZG010000452.1:0-3322 GCA_041568735.1 Promineifilaceae bacterium (SeqCode) | reverse complement strand
TTGAGTGTGGTTCAGGTGGGGAGCACCTCGAGGTGCTCCCCACCTTTTGTCAATCGAGTTGGGCCGCGGTGCCCTGGCCTTCTGGCCGGTGGCGCGATGGAGAAGCAGGGCCGCAGAACAGGGGCAGGCCCACCGGCCGGCCCTCAATCCAGGGTATGCGCCTGCTGCACGAGGGGGATCACCCGCTCTTCCGCCCGGCTCATCCGCCCCTGCATCGCCCGTTCTTTGAGCTGCGCCAGCGTCGGCGAGCCGGCCGCCTGCTCCCGGCGCCACTCGTCGACGAAGGCCCCCCCACGAATGTCTTTCTCCAGGGAGGCCCGCATCCTGGCCAGCAGCGGTTCATCGAGCAGATCGCGGGCCCGAGACAGCGTGCCGTACTGGCTGGTCGTCGAATGGTGGGCCATCTGCCTGTAAAAGCCGCGCCGGGCCATCATGCTCAATATTTCCGCCGCCTCGCCGGAGCCGTACAGCTCCAGCACCATTAATTCCGGGGAAAAGCCGTGCTCGACCCCCAGCTCAAAACAGGCCTCGAACAAGGCGACCAGCCCGGCCCAGACGACCTGCTCGGCGAACAGATCGAGCTCCGCCTCCTCGCGGAAGGTCGAGTCAAAGACGCCCCCCCGGGTGCAGCCAATCCCCTGGGCCACGGCCATCACCCGCTCCCGAGCCCTGCCGGTGGCATCCTGGTGGACGGCGATCTGGGCCATCGCCCCTTTGCCGCGCCGGTAAAGCTCGCGCACCATGTGGCCGGTCATGCGCGGGGCGACCATGACCACATCGACATCGGCCGGCGGCCGGATCAGGTCGAAGCCCACGTTGTAGCCGCTGGCCCAGACCAGCGTGTCACCCGCCCGCAGCCCTGGCGCAATCTGCTCGTCCCAGATCAGAGGCTGGCTTTCGTCGGTCGTCAGGATAAATAAAAAATCGCCATGCCCGGCCGCTTCTTCAATCGAAACCGGGCTGAAGCCGTCGTCTACGGCTTTTTGCCGGTAGACATCCTCCCGATTGCCAATAATCACGGCCACGCCGCTGTCTCTCAGGTTAAGCGCCTGCGCCTGCCCCTGGTTGCCGTACCCAATGATGGCGGCCGTCTTCCCGCGCAGCGGCTCCAGCGAGGCGTCGGCATCGGTATAGATTTTCATGCTTCCTCCTGAAGGGTAAATAAGAGGCAGAGCCGGTCAGCCCGCCGCCAGCTCTCGAAAATAATCTCGGAATCGAATGGTCTCTGAGAGATTGTCGTTTTCATTGCAGTGCTCCCAGTCGATATACACGTACTCGATCCCCAACCAGCCCGAGTAACGGACCGCCTGCAGGGCCCGCCAGACCCGATCGTAGTCGATCGTGTTCCGGGCGAAAGAGGTCTGCAGACGCCCTTCTTTCGCCCCGCGGACGTGAAAATGAGAGGCATATGGGACCAGGGGCTCTACGGCGCCGTCGGGCAGCCCCAGCCGGGTGAAGTGGGTGTAGTCCAGGGTCAGCGTCAGGCCGGACACCGCCCGCACCAGCGCTTCAGCGGCCGCCGGCGTGGAAATAATCGAGCCGACATGCGGCTCAACTCCCAGCACCAGCCCCTGATTCCCGGCCTGTTCGACCCGCCATGCCAGCTCTGAAACGGTGCGGTCGAAGGACGTTTCCACCGGCTCGCCGGCAAAATGGACGCCGGGCAATATCGTGACATGGCGGCAGTCCAGCCGGCCGGCAAAGGCCAGGCTGCGCTCGAACCAATCCCGCGCCTTCTCCCGCCGCGCCTGTTCCGGATGATTGATCGCGAAGGGGGTGAAATCCGGGTCCATCTGCAGAAAAACATCAGCCGCTGCCAGCCCCAGATCATCGAGCTTTTGCCTGAGAAGGAGGGCCGTGTCATCGGCAAAGGCGCGCGACGGCCACAGGTGGGAGCGCCCTTCAAAAAGGCCGATATCGACCCCCTCAAAATCGAGCAGGGCGATCAGCTGAAGGGACTGGTCGTGGGTGAGCAGGGGAAAGGTAAAATCGGCACATGCAAAGCGCATCATTCCTCCCTCAAGCGGCTGGCCGCTTCGGTGTCCCACTCCGCCGCACTGGTATAGCCGGCATCGACAGTCAGGGTCGTCCCGGTAATCCCGGCCGAATCATCACTGGCGAAAAAGAGGGCCGCCCGGGCAATGTCCGACGGCTGGAGGGCCACACCCATGGGCACGCGCCTCAGCCGGCGGGCAAGCGCCGCTTCGGCGTTGCCCGATTTTTCCAGGTGATAGCGCAGCATGGGCGTGTCGGTGATCCCGGGGCAGACCGCATTGCAGCGCACCCCATCGGCCGCATAATCGAGAGCGATCGAACGGGTGAGTCCGATGACCGCGTGCTTGGAGGTGGTGTAAACGGGGGTGCCGGCCTGCCCCACGAAGCTGGAAACCGAAGCGATGTTGACGACCTGGCTGCGCGGCCGCTGCCGCAGGAAGGGAAGGGCGTGCTTGACGGCGAAAAATATCGATTTGAGGTTGACCCCCATCTGCGCATCCCACTCGGCCTCGGTCGTTTCGTGCAGCGGCTTGACCAGGACCATGCCGGCGTTGTTGACCACGATATCGAGCTGACCAAATCGTTCGATCGTCTTCTCGATGGAACTTTTGACGGCCGCTTCTCGACCGACGTCCCCGGTCATGAACAGGGCCGAGCCGCCCGCCTGCCGGATGGCGGCCGCCACAGACTCCCCGGCCGCCGCCTGCACATCCAGCAGGGCGACGTTCGCCCCTTCCGCGGCAAACAGGCGGCCGATCGCCGCCCCGATGCCGGACGCGGCCCCGCTGATCCAGGCCGTTTTTCCGCTGAGCCGCTTCGCAGCCATCCGTCAAACCTCCACAATCGTGCTGCCGTTCTATCCGGGATTTCAACCGGCGTATCGGCCGTGCCTCTACACCGCAGGGTGAGTGTATCCTTCGCCTGCTGGCCAGTCTACCATTCGACCGGTTTTCAGAAAACCTTTTTCGTGCAACAGCCGCCTGGCGTGGCAGCCCCTTCATTTCAACCGGGATGCGTGGTCCAAGAGGGGGAGGGGAACGGGGAACAGGGAACGGGGAACGGGCTGGATACCATGGCGCTGGTGAACCCATCGGACCCACCCGGCGGCCGCAGCTCGATTCCCCCATTCAGGTGATATCCCGAGGAGTCTTCGACGAGGGATCTGCCGCTTCTCCTGATTACGGGTCATTCCAGAACCGCAGCAGATCCCTCGACAGGCTCGGGATGCGTGGTCGTAAGAGGGGGATGGACCTGCTGGGGAGGGGAACGGGGAACAGGGAACGGGGACCGGGCTGTATGCCATGGCGCTGGTGAAACCATCGGGCCC
>JBFFZG010000451.1:0-3336 GCA_041568735.1 Promineifilaceae bacterium (SeqCode) | reverse complement strand
GCCGGCGCCAGGAAACCCCGCTCGACGTCGTCCGGGGGCAGATAGTAGACGGGCGGGCTGGCGGTCTCCAGCACGCGGAGCGCCCGGCGGCTGGCGGCGATGAGACGGCCGTTGAACGTCACCTGCACGGATGCGCTCACCGGCTCGACCCGCGGCGGCCGGGGGTAGTCCCAGACCGACTCCTGCCCTGGCCCGGCGGGGTCGATGTGGGCCGGCCGTTCGCGGGGGAAATTGCGCCAGCGGAGCACTTCGGCGCGCAGTTCTGCCGGGATTTCGTCCATTGACAGCTCCTCGGGGCCGGCCGCCCAATCCGGCCGCCGGCGATCCGCTATAATAGCTTCACTTGAATTGTAACCGCTGAGAACGGGGGAGCGGAGGGAAAGGATGAACGACAAAACTGAAGTCTGGCCCCACGGCATGCCCGCGGTCGGGCAGAAAGCGCGCCGTTCGCGCGCGGTGACGGCCCGGGACATCGAGCTCTTCACCGAGATCAGCGGGGATCGCAATCCCCTTCACTACGACGAGGCGCGGGCGCAGGCCACCCGCTTCGGCGGCATCGTCGTCCAGGGAGGTGTGACCAGCGCCATTCTGAACGCGGTCGTGGCCGAAGATCTGCCCGGCCCGGGCACCGTGTTCCTGCAGGTGAACTGGTCATTCAAGGCCCCGGTCCGCCCCGGCGACACGATCACCGGCGAAGTCGAAGTAACCGGGGTGCGGGCCGACAAGCCGATCACGACTCTGCAGACCCGGGTCCTGACGGCCGACGGCACCGTCGTCCTGGAGGGGGACGCGGTCTGCTACACCATGCCGCTTCCCTGAACCGGCCGCTCCAATTCGGCGCCGTCGCCGGCGGGCTTCTCCGGTTCGGCTCTCACCAGCAGCACCCAGAGCGCCAGGCTGCCGGCCAGCAGACCGGCCGGAATCGCCAGGAAGAGCGTTTCGGGATCCAGGCCGGACTCGTTCGACAGCCGGTTGAACAGGGATTGAAACCCGATGAAGACCCCGCCGGTCACGACCACAATGGAGGCCAGGACGACGGCCGCTCCCCGGGCCAGCGCCGCCAGCGAGACGGGAGCGGTCCGATTGCGCCAGCGGTGGGCGCCGATGAAGATCGCGCTGAGGATCGTCCACGGGACCACAAACTGGACGACGAAAAGCGCCTGGAAAAAGGGGTTGAAAATGGCCAGGAAGAGGACAACCACCGCTGGCAGCAGGTGGGAGCCGCCCTCGGGGTCGACCACGCCCATGGGCAGGACGGCCAGGCAGAAGGCGGCCGCGCGGACGGCCGTGCGCGTTTCGTGAGATGGCAGCCGGCTGGAAAACACCCACACCGGAAAGAAAATCGCGAGCAGTAATACCGGCGGCAGGCCAAAAAGCAGGAGCCGCGCCAGATCATCGACCGGGATGTCTCCCATGTGAACCTTCCTGCCCCCCATCGCGCCAGGGCCGGCCGGGGGGCCTGCGTTAGAATTGCCAGGCGGCGAGCAGCGCCTCGTGCCGGGCCGATCCCGGCTGGGGGCCGTGCAGCACCGCTTCGATAAATGGGTCCGGCGGCCGGTAGTGGTGGGCCTCGACGTAGTGGACGATCAGGGAGGGGGCGGCGTAGACGGCCGTTTCCCCCTCCACCCGCATTTCCCCACAGCCGATGGCGGCCAGCGAGGCCCCCTCCCCATAGCGATCTTCCCGGCCGGCGGCCCATTCATCATCGGTCAGCGGGCAAAATTCGCATGGGTGAAACCCCCGGTAGAGCCGGACGAGAACCGCATCCAGGCAGAAAAGCCGCAGTTTTTCCCGGAACTCGGCCGGGGTTTCCCCGGTCGGGAACGGGCAGCGCCGGTCGAGCCAGCCGATGTTGAGTGCCTGGGGGCCGTCCGGCCGCTCCCCAATTCCATAGACATACGGAGTGAGATCGGCGAAATAAGCCACGGCCTGTTCCTCCTGGGAGGCCCGGGCTACGATGCCAGGCTGGGCCGCTGCATCGGCTGCCGCTGCCGGTAGGTCAGCGTGCGCCAGAGCCATTCCATCGGCCCGAACCGGTAGCGGTTCAGCCACCAGCTGCTGAACGGGATCTGCAGCAGGAAGATGCCGAGGGTCAGCAGCAGGCCGGCCGCCGGCCCAAGCGTTCCGTAAAGGCCGAAGCCGGTGCCGTAAAAGAGGGTCACACAGATGACCGACTGCAGCAGGTAGTTGGTCAGGGCCATCCGGCCGACCGGCGCCAGCCGCGACAGCGACGGGAAGCGCGGGGCGAGCAGGGCCAGCCCGGCCATGTAGGCCACCGCCAGGGCCGGCGCGCCGATCGTCTGGGCGGTAATCGAGATCATCAGGAAGCCCGAGGGGGATAATCCGGCTGCTCCATTCCCCGAAAATCACGTAGAGCAGGTTGCCGGTAATCCCGAGCGCCAGCCCCCAGGTCAGGATCCGGCGCAGGCGGTCGGGCTGGTCTGGCAGGAGTGCGTGCAGCCGCCGCTTGCCGGCATAGAGGCCGAGGACGAACATGGCCAGGACGTTGAAGCCCATGAACGGATAGACGCTGTAGAGATAGTTCATGTCGGCCACCCGCTGGCGGGTGATTTCGAGGAAGGTGCCGCTGGCGTAGACCTCATCGGCCGCGGCCGCGGCCGCTCGCAGTCCGGTTTCCTGCTCCTGCAGGATCTGGGCCACCATCTGGGCCCCTTCCGGCGTCTGGCGGCCGAAGGAGACCACTCCCCAGAGGGCGCCATTGAGCAGCAGCGGGACGGCCAGCAGGATGAAGAACCAGATCAGCAGGGTGCGCGGCCGGCGATTGCGGAAGAAGAGCAGCAGGATCAGGCCGAGAACCGAATAGAGGATGAGAATGTCCCCCGCCCAGAGCAGGTAGGCGTGGATGAGACCGAAAGCCAGCAGGATGGCGAGCCGCCGCAGGTAGAGGGGAAAGAAGCGGCCGCCCCGGGCTTCGATCCGCTGCTGCTGGATGGCGAACCCCAGGCCGAAGAGCAAGGCGAATGTGGAATAAAATTTGCCTTCGCCGAAGAAGGCGATCAACCAGCGGGCGATCTGGTCGATCGGGTTGGTCGTTTCGATGCCGTAGCTCACGGTCTGGATGGCGTGGCTGAAGAGCTCCATGTTGACGACGAGGATGCCGAGGATGGCAAACCCGCGCCAGATGTCGACGATTTCGATTCGTTTTTCGGGTTGTGTTGGAAGAACGGGCTGTGCGTTCATGATTTCCTCCTGTTTGCGCTGCGCGGCCGCAAAAGTCGCCGTGCAGACGGCCGGCAGTCTGGGACGTGGCGGCGGGCCGCGCCCGGTGGGCGGCGCTGTTCTGGTGGGGCAGTTCGCGGCGGAATGCCCCGTTAT
>JBFFZG010000450.1:0-3362 GCA_041568735.1 Promineifilaceae bacterium (SeqCode) | reverse complement strand
GAGGACGTCCAGGCGGCCGTCGATCCCTTTACCGACGAGGAAATCGTGATAAAAGAGGCCTGATCCAGGATCAAGCCAACTGGTTAAAAAGAGATGGCCGGCTCCGTGGGGAGCCGGTTTTTTTTTATACATCACAACCTCAGAAAACGGGTCCACGGTTTGAAACCGCTTCCGATCGCTCTATAATCTTCCGGATCACCTGCCCGAACAGAACAATTGGGCGGTGATCCGATGGCATGAAAACAGCACTGGTACACGATTGGTTAAACCAACTGGGTGGGGCGGAAGATGTTCTCGAGAAGCTGGTCGAGCTCTATCCCGATTCGCCGCTCTATACCTCCCTTTACTGGCGGGAAAAAATGCCGGCCCACTGGCGGTCCTGGGATATTCGGACCGGCTTGATCGACCGGCTCCCATTTGCCCGCCGGCGGCAGCAGCTCTATCTGCCCCTCTACCCGCTGAGTTTTGAGCTGTTCGATTTTCGCGGCTACGACCTGGTTTTGAGCAACAAGAGCGGCTTCTGTCACGGGATCATTACCGATCCGGAAACGCTCCACATCTGCTACTGCCTGACCCCGACCCGCTATGTCTGGCGCTTTCCGCAGTATGCCGAGCGGGAAAATCTCGGTCGTGCTATGCGCCTGCTGCTGCCGCCGATCCTGTTTTACCTGCGGCAGTGGGACCGCCTGGCGGCCGATCGGGTCGACCATTTCATCGCCATATCGGAGGAAGTGCGCCGGCGGATCGGCCGGTATTACCGGCGAGACGCGGAGATCATCTATCCGCCGGTCGACATCGACCGGTTTGAGCCGGGATCTGCCGGCGAGATCGAAGACTATTATCTGTTTGTCGGCCGGCTCGTTCCTTACCGGCGGCTGGACCTGCTGGTGGAGGCGTTTAATCGGTTGCAGAAGCCGCTGGTGATCGCCGGCTCCGGCCGGGATCGGGCTCGATTGGAAAAAATGGCCCAGCCCAATATTACCTTTCTCGGGTACGTGCCGGATGAAGAGCTGCCGGATCTGCTGAAACGGTGCCGGGCTTTTATCTGGCCGGGGGAAGAGGATTTTGGCATTGCCCCGCTGCAGGCCATGGCGGCCGGGCGGCCGGTCATCGCCTACGCGGCCGGTGGCGTGCTCGATACGGTCGTTCCCGGCACCGGCTGCCTGTTTGCCGAACAGACGGTCGCGGCTATGATTGAGGCGGTCAGCGGCTTCGATCCGACGGCCGTCGACCCGGGGTTTATCCGGGCGCACGCGGAAAAATTCGACACGGCCGTCTTTAAACGAAAAATGGAAACCTTCATCGCCGAAAAAATCGAAGCCCACCGGCGCGGGGATTCGGCGCAGAGGAAATTGACATGGAATTAACCGATTATTTTCGCATTCTGCGGCAGCGCGGCTGGCTGATCCTGGTGCTGGCGGTTTTTACAGCGGCGGCCTCCTGGGGGTTCAGTAAGATGCAGACCCCGGTTTACGAATCGACCCTCAGGCTGCTCGTCAGCCCGTCGCGGACCGACTTTGGCCAGGCCCAGGCGGCCAAAATTCTCATGCGGGGCTACACCCAGTGGATGAACAGCGGCTACCGCGCTCAGGCCGTGATTAATATATTGCAGCTCGATCAAACGCCGGACCAGCTCCTCGGGGATATCGGGATCGCCTCGGATGATTCGAGCTTTATCATTACCCTGGAAGTCGAAAATACGAACCCGGACCTGGCCAACGATATCGCCCGTACCTGGGGGAATCTCCTGATTCAGTGGCAGGACGGCAACAATGCCCAGCTGCGCAAAGAGGATCGAATCGGCATCGAGTTTGTCGACGACCCGCGGGCCGGCCTCAAAAGCCCACGAACCAACATCAACACCATTGCCGGCGGTGTCTTCGGGGCCTTGATTGGCCTGATCGTCATCTTCGTTTTAGAGTGGATCGACTCCGGGGTGATGCGCCGCGGAGAGGATATCGAACGATTCCTCGACGTCCCGCTGATCGGCACCATTCCCAAGTAAGGTCAATTCAGACCAGAGAACCGGCAAGCGAACAGCTTATGAATTTGATCACTCTGACCGACCCCCGATCCCCCAAGAGCGAAGCGTATCGCACGCTGCGGACCAACCTCTCATTTTACAGTCTGGACGAACCACTGCGCACGCTCGTCATCACCTCACCCGCGCCGGACAGCGAAACGGCCGTGACCGCGGCCAACCTGGCCGTGACGATGGCCCAGAGCGGCCGCAAGACGATTCTCGTCGAGGCCGATCTCCGCCGGCCGGCAGTGCATACCCTGTTTGACCTGGCGCCGGAGCCCGGCCTCACCAACACGCTGCTGACGGATGATGACCTGCCGCTGCAGGAAACGGCCGTTGAAAACCTCCGGGTGCTGACTGCCGGTCCCAAGCCGCCGAACCCGGCCGACCTGCTGGGCTCCCGCCGGCTCGATCAGGTCATGGCGGGGATGCTCGAACAGGCCGAGATCGTCCTGTTTCACGCGCCGCCGGTGATTGCCGTGACCGATGCCACCGTGCTGGGGTCGAAAGTCGACGGGGTGCTCCTGGTGATCCGCTCCGGGGAAACCCGGCGGGAGCACGCCCAGAAAGCCAAGGAGATGCTGGAAAAGGCCAATGTGCGCATCATCGGCGCCACGCTGACGAACGCCGCGCAGGATTCAACCGTGGGCCATTACTATTGAACCAGCAGAGCCGCATTGAACACCGAATTGACAAAGGATTAATATGAAAGGAATCATTCTGGCCGGCGGACAGGGAACCCGGCTTTACCCGCTGACCCTGAGCCTGAGCAAGCAAATATTACCGGTTTACGACAAGCCGATGATCTACTACCCGCTTTCCATGCTGATGCTGGCGGGCATTCAGGAGATCCTGGTCATCAGCACCCCGTCCGCCCTCCCGAATTTCAAGACACTGCTCGGGGACGGCTCGCAGTGGGGGCTCTCCTTTTCGTATCTGGAGCAGGCCGAACCGCGCGGGATCGCCGATGCCTTTCGGGTTGGCGTGGATTTTATCGGATCCGATTCAGTCTGCCTGATTCTCGGCGACAATATTTTTTACGGCGCCGATCTGCCGAAAAAGCTGCGGGCGGCGGCCCGTGTCAACGGCGGCGCCCGGATTTTCGCCTACCCCGTGCGCGATCCCGAGCGGTACGGTGTGGTCGATTTCGACAAAGAGGGGAAGGCGATCAGCATCGTCGAAAAGCCGCAGAACCCCCGCTCCCATTACGCCGTTCCGGGCATTTATTTTTACGACAACCGGGTGGTAACGATCGCGGCCAACCTGCAGCCGTCCGCCCGCGGCGAGCTGGAGATCACCGATGTCAACCGGGTGTATCTAGAGGATCGGCAGCTGGAGG
>JBFFZG010000449.1:0-3379 GCA_041568735.1 Promineifilaceae bacterium (SeqCode) | reverse complement strand
GGCCGCGCGGGCGGCTGAATTTTATGCGCGCATGCGCCGCCGCCGCACGGTGCGGCAGTTCTCCAACCGGCCGGTGCCGCGGCCGGTCATCGAAGACTGCCTGCGCGCCGCCGGGACCGCGCCGAGCGGGGCCAACCAGCAGCCCTGGTATTTCGTCGTGGTGAGCGATCCGGCCATCAAGCGCAGGATCCGGCTGGCGGCCGAAGAGGAAGAGCGGGCATTTTATCAGAATCGGGCTTCCCAGGAATGGCTCGAGGCGCTGGCGCCGCTGGGGACGGATGAGCACAAGCCGTTTCTGGAAGAGGCCCCTTATCTGATCGCCATCTTTGCGCAGAGCTACGGGCTGGCCCCGGATGGGCGGAAGATCAAGCACTACTACGCCACCGAGTCGGTCGGCATCGCCACCGGCCTGCTGATCACGGCCGTGCACCAGGCGGGCCTCGTCTCGCTGACCCACACCCCAAGCCCGATGAAATTTCTCAATGAAATTCTCGGCCGGGGGAGCAACGAGCGGCCGTTCCTGCTGCTGGTAGTTGGCTACCCGGCCGAGGATGCCCGGGTGCCGGCCATCACGCGGAAGGATCTGGATGAAATTGCCACATTTTTCGATTAATGGCTCCGATCCTATTCATCCAGGCCATAGACGACCGTCTCCGGCTTGAAGGCGGCCCAGGAAAACCAGAAGTGATCCCCGTGAACGAGGGGGGTGAGCCGGCTGCCGGCCAGCGGCCCGCTTTCCGCGATGCCGAGAATATTCCAGCTCGATCCCGTCTGATCGTCGACAATAACCCCATCCACCCATGAAAAGGTGAGCTTCTGGTCATTTACGATCGGATCGAAGACCCCGGTGGAGCCGACATCTTCGGCCGAGGCGATCTGGGCGGCGCCGAGGGCGCTGGCGGTCCCGGGCATGTAGAAGACGACGAGATCGAACCCTCCCCGGCTGTCGTTGATCACGCCGAGCTCAGCCAGGCTTTCGACCGGATAAGCGATATCAAACCCCTCTGCTTCAAAGCCCACGGTTACCACCCGGGCGGCCGGGGCCAGCCGGCCATCGATCTCCCCCTGGAATAGTAGGAACTGACCTCTCTGACTGAGAGGATGCTCGTAAGTGTCGTAGCCGGCGTAGGGATTCTGCCCATAGGGCCGGTTGAAACCGGTTTCGCGGGAAAGAACCCGGCCGTCCGGAAAATTCTTCGCAAAATCGCCGAAGCTGATGATCTGCGTCGAATAAAATTTCAGCCGCAGGGGCACGAGCTCCCCGACGAGGGCATCTCCGGTAAACTGCTGCCACAGGGTTTCCGTGGTCCGATCATACATGACCAGGTCGGAGTTGCGCAGCAGCCCCGAGACGCCGAATTCAAGGGTCTGGGTGCCAACCCGCCGGTCGAAAGCCAGCGCAGAGTTGCAGAGCGGGCAGAAAGTCACCACGACCGGGGTGCCGCCGACGGTATCGTTGGCGATTTCGTGCCAGGTGAGGACCTGCAGAGGATAGGCCCGGGCCTCCCCATTTAATTCAAGCAAGATGACCGGTTCGTTGTCCGCCAGCCAGTCCGAGGCCTCGGGAACAGCAATGAATTGGGGGTCGTCAATCGATGGGATGCCATCGCGCGGGGGGCCGCCGGAGAGGAGTTCGTCTGTGTCGATCAGGCGCCGCAGCCAGTTGGTGTTCCAGTCTTCGGTCCGGCTCTTCAAGAGATTCCGCCGATCGTCGGAGCGCTGAATGGTCACACCTTGCTGCTCTGTGGCCGGGGCAAAGGACTCCTGATTGTCTGTGGAAATGGCGGGCGTTGGCGGCTCCGCGGTCGGAGTAAGCTCTGGTAGGGCAGTAGGAGGCGGCCGGGTCGGTTCCGGTGAGGGTTCCAGGGTCCGGGTTGGAATCGGTTCTTCTGGGACCGGCTCGACAGATTCCGTGATTGGATTGGTGGCTGTCGCGCAGCCGACGAGTATCCAACTTAAAACCAGGCCGAACAGAACTTTTCGCAGAGAGTAAAGCGGTGAACCGGGCATGCCAGAGCCTCCTTTTTGACCGCCGGACGGCGCCGAGGGTTTCCTAATTGGATGCGGTGAGGCCGGCTGAGCTTTCTTCTCCCCTGAATCCGCCCTGTTAGCGGGAGTTGGCAATTCGGTCAGCTATCGGAGGCCGGTGGGAGGGGGGGGATGCCGTCGAGCTGCGCCAGGAGCTTGTCGTGGAAGGGGGTCCACAGCGCCGTGCGGATGCCGGTGTCTTTGAGGGCCTGGTTGGTCCAGTTGTTGCAGGTGCGCAGGAGGTGATAGGACCTCGGGGAGTAATAGAAGTTATCGACGATACCCGGGTACCAGCAGCAGTCGAGGGAGATCGGCCGCCCAGCACCGTCCCGAGTGAATGAATTTATTATAATTTGAACAAGCGTTCGGTGCTGTTCAGGGCTGATTTTCATGTGCCTGACCAGCGGACTGGGGGCCGGGGGTGAGCGGTAGTAAGTGACATGCATGGCCGATTGGGTGGGCCAAAGGAGGGCGTGAGCCGTAACCCCGAAGGTCAGGTCATCCCAGGTCGGCACATTTTCATAGAGCCCCTTTTCCCCCCAGCCAAAGGCGATCATGTCGACCTGGTCGGTGGCAGTCGGGGGGTCAAAGGTGGTCGGATCGAACTCAGTGCGCCAGTCGATCTCCGCGGAGACGACCGGGATGACGATGTCGGTGTGGATGCCATTGGAAACGACGTAGAGATCGATACCGCCAGGTGTCTGCACAAAATTGGCATTGTAGGTGAGGCGGCCGCCAATTTCGCCGGCGCCGATATAAGCCAGGGTGCCCAGGCATATGACGGCGATCGTCCGGAGGGTGACGGTCAGGAGCAGGTGGAGCCGGTGGAAAATCGTTGGCGTCATGCCGGGCCTCGCGTAGAATCAGATTTCAGCACAAAGACCATTATACTCGCTGCCGGTTAAATTGGAGCGACTTGCGGCAGCCAGGGACGAATATGGAGTATTTGATGGATAAAAAGAGCAGGCGCGGGTTTGCGACAAGAGCGATTCACACGGGCGAACGACTGCCGGCGGGGGATTTTACCCCGGTCGTCGGGCCTATCCATCCCTCAGTCGGCTACACGTATGAACGGGCGGCAGATCTCGACGCCGTTCTGGGCGGTGAAAAAGAGGGTTTTGTTTACTCCAGCCGCTATCACAATCCGACGACCGCGGCCTTTGAACAGGCGGTGGCCGATCTGGAAGGGGGAGAGGCCGCCCACGCCTTCGCCTCTGGCATGGCGGCCCTGCATCTGGCTTTTCTGGCGTCCGGCGTCCGGGCGGGCAGCCGGGTGGTTGCCGCGGCTGATATCTACGGGGCGACCTATTCAATGCTGTTAAATCTGCTGTCCGAACTCGGGGTCGACGTC
>JBFFZG010000448.1:0-3383 GCA_041568735.1 Promineifilaceae bacterium (SeqCode) | reverse complement strand
GACGACCATTTCTGGCTGCGCCGCCCGATTCCAGAAGGGGGTGTCGTCTGGACGGATAAATACTACCCCTACGGGAGCACGCGCGGCCGGACCCTGCGCACCCACCACGGCGTTGAGTTTAACGTCTCCTACAATACGCCGATTCTGGCCGCCGCCGATGGGGTTGTCGTGTTCGCCGGCAGTGATGCCGAGGCGCTGGTTGGACCGGAGCCGAATTTTTACGGCAATGTCGTCGTCGTCGAGCACGATTTTACCCTGGGCAGTCAGCCGATCTATACGCTGTATGGACACCTGAACGCCGTCGAAGTGGTCGTCGGCCAGCGAGTCACCACCCTGGCCCGGCTCGGTCTTTCCGGCGCCACCGGTGTGGCGGATGGCCCCCATCTCCATTTTGAGGTACGAATCGGGCAGAACACCTACGGGTCAACCCGCAATCCAATCCTCTGGCTCTGGCCTTTTCCGGATCGGGGCGCGCTCATCGGGCGGGTGGTATTCCCTGGAGGTGCACCGGCCTTTGAAGCGCCGGTCAGCATTCGCCGCATTGACGGCGGCGAATCCACGGTCTTTTCGACGACGACGTACGCCGACAACAGCGTCCGCTCCGACGATGTCTGGGGGGAAAACTTTGCCTTCGACGATGTGCCGGCCGGCTACTACGAAGTCTCTGTCAAGGCTGATGGGAAAAAATACAGCCAGGAAGTCTGGGTCTTTTCCCGCCGCACCGCCCAGGTCGAAATCGTCCTCGGGGAAAATTGAGCCGTCCGCCCACTCGGATCATCCCGGCCCGAGCCCGCCGGGCAGCTCCGCCGCCCTTGCCGGGCATTCTAATCAGCATGATCCGATGGGATGAGACCCAGGGACCGCGTGATCTGGCGGTCGATCCAGCGTGTCGGCAGGTAGCGGGGGGCGAACCAGCCGGTCAGCCATCGATTCGGCAGGGCGTAACGGGCCCGCGGCGCCGGGGAGGTCAGTGCCCGGTAGATCGTCTCGCTGACGCGTTCCACGGGCATCGCCCGGGCAACGGTGTTCTGGATCGAGGCCGCCAGCCGGCGCAGAGCCCGGCTGTAGACTGGGGCGGAGCGGCCGACAATGGCCTCGACTTCTTCGCCTTTGCTCCAGATTGGCGTCTCGACCGAGCCGGGTTCGATGACAATGACATGGATGCCGCGCGCGGTCAATTCTCGGCGTAGGACGTCGGAGATCCCCTCCAGTGCGAATTTGGAGCCGGCATAAGGCCCGAAAAAAGGGAAGCCAATCTGGCCGCTGACCGAACTCATGTTGATGATGCGCCCGCCGGGCTGGGCCAGCAAGGGAATGAACGCCTGGGTGACGGCGATCACGCCGAAAAAATTGACTTCCATCTGCCGGCGAAGATCTGCCATGGGGAGGGATTCGAGAGGGCCGTTGACGGCGATACCGGCGTTGTTGATTAGCGCCTGGAGCGGCCGGCCGCCCGTTTCTTCCCCAATTTGCCCGGCTGCCCGATTGATCGCTTCGTGGTCGGTGACGTCAAACAGCACCGGCCGGAAGGCCGCCCCAAGCTGCCCGCGCACCGCCTCACCATCGGCCGGCCGGCGCACACTTCCAAATACCAGCCAGCCCCGCTCGATCAGATACCGGGCCGCATCGAGGCCGATGCCGGTTGAAGTTCCCGTGATCAGGGCGATCGGCTTTTGGGGTTGGCCACTCATAAATGGCTTCTCCTTTACCGGTGTTCGGACGCACCCGAACGCCGCAGCAGGTAGCCGGCCAGGGTCAGGAGCAGGCCGGCCCCCAATGTCAGCGAAACGATGAGGACCCCGACGTCAAACCAGAAGACTTCCGGAAAGAGGCGAATCAGCGAATCGGTGTAGAAAAAAGTCCAGGTGCCGGGCGGAAAGAGCAGCTCGTGGAAGAGGACGAAAAAAGTCTGCCAGCCGATGACGACAAAGGCACCAATGCCCGCCAGGGCGATGATCGTCGCCAGGCCGCCCCGGTAGAGCAGGTCATAGGCTTCACGCCGCAGCTCTCCCTGGGTCAGGAAAAACAGGAGGCTGAACAGGGTCAGGACGGCCAGGACCCAGAGGATGTTCTGGATCTGGTCGGTGGCAATTTTAACGTCGAGCATGTGGCCGATTTCCCGCTCGTTGAACAGCGGCTGATCCGGGTCCTCCGGGAGCCGCAGGGCTTCGAGCAGGTGGATCGATTCGGCCGCCGATTCCGGCCGGCGGATGTAATCGAGCGTCGCTTCGGCCAGACGCAGGCGGTCGGCGGGCTCCCAGCCGTACTGGTCGGGGGGAATGCGGCCGTACTCCCAGGCGGGGTAGTTCCAGGCGATGACGCCGCGGATCGCTGCGAATCCGAGCAGAAAGGGCATGGCGAAAATGAGGATCCATTTGATCAATCTGGCGGTTCCGATCACAAGGTTACTCCATGACCCGGCAGCCGGATCGGCCGGGGATCAGCGGTTTTGTATCGTCGGCAAACTCCCAAACCCGCTCTCGAGCAGGTAGCGAATGACCAGGGTATCGACGATCGTTTCCACCGGCGCCCGATCGTCCGTGAACACCGGCCCCGCGGCGACCGTCGGGACCAGCCCGGCGGCCGCGCCGTCGAGCACCGCCTGGAGCAGGGGATCCCTATTTTCCGGCAGGGCATCCCGGTGAGCAAGGAAGGCATCGGCACTCGTCTGCCGCGCGGTGGCGACGAGGATGGTGTTGAGGGTGCCGGGCACATCGATGGTGTGCACCGAGGGAAATACGGCCTGCAGGGTGCCGCTCAGCGCTTCGATCAGGCGGCGATCACCCGGGACCCGGCCGACGTTGACGGCCAGGACCCCATTCTCGGCCAGCCGGCCGCCCACTTCGGCGAAAAATTCGCGGGTGGTCAGGTGCCAGGGAATGTAGGGCACCCGGTAGGCATCAATGGTGACCACATCGTAGGGGCCCGCCAGCCGGTTGAATTCGTAGCGGCCGTCGCCGATGATCGCGGTCAGACGCGGGTCGTCAAGGTCAAAAAATCGGCTGCCGGCGGCGACGATGGCGGGGTCGATTTCGATACCGTCTACGGCCGCTTCGGGGAAGAGGCGCCAGAAGCGGTGGGGTATGGTGCCCGCGGCCAGGCCGATCACGGCCACGCGGCGCACGGCAGGCGTGCCGTCCGCTGTGGTGAAAAAGGGGGCCGCCAGCATCATTTCCCACACCGAGACGCGCGGGATGCGGCCGCCGTCGCAGGCGTACGAATGGTAGGCCTGCCCTTCGTTAAGCAGCAGGTAGGTGCAGCCCTCCCGACGAATGACTTCGATGTAGTTGTAGGCCGACTCGGTTTCGAAGATGTGGCCCGGCGAGTTTTTGAGCGGACCCCGGCTGATCCACCATCCGGCGGGAACCAGGACGGCGGCGGCG
>JBFFZG010000447.1:0-3398 GCA_041568735.1 Promineifilaceae bacterium (SeqCode) | reverse complement strand
TCCCGTTCCCCGTTCCCCGTTCCCCGTTCCCCGTTCCCCGTTCCCCGTTCCCCGTTCCCCGTTCCCCGTTCCCCGTTCCCCGTTCCCCGTTCCCCATCTTACTGTATCCTCCTTGACAGATCTGCCCGGTGAACCGGTGTAAAAAAATGGGCATGCAGCGGCGATGGTGGATTGGCCGGGGTCTTTGGTTGGCCGGGTTCCTCGGGAGCGCGGTGTTTTTCTGGCTGGCGGCGGCAGCCGAGCCGGCGCCGGATCCGGTGCCGGTGATCGGGGAGGCGGCCGCTGCGGAGGAAGCCGGGCCAGCCGCGAGGAACCCCGTTCGGGGTGAGGCAGCCGGGCGAACAGACCTGGAGGCAGCCTCCGGTTTTGTCTACCTGCCGCTCATCGGGCGGCCGCCCCTGGCCAACATGACACCATTCGAAGCCGAGGTCGTTTCTCTGGCCAACATCGAACGGGCCAAAGCCGGCTGCTCCCCGCTCGATCCCAATCCGGCCCTGCGCGAAGCGGCCTTCCTGCACAGCAAAGACATGGGGGATTTCGGCTACTTTTCCCATACGGGCCGGGATGGCTCTTCATTCGTCACCCGGGCCCAGCGCGCCGGCTACACCGGCTCCCCCCGGGGCGAAAACATCGCCGCCGGCTACAGCTCCCCGGCCAGTGTTATGGCCGCCTGGATGAACAGCAGCGGCCATCGGGCCAATATTCTCAACTGCAGCTCGAACGAAATCGGCGTCGGCTATTACCGTGCTGGCAAGGGATACGTCCATTACTGGACCCAGGTTTTCGGCCGCAAGTAAGGCGGCCGCCTTCAAGCCGCGGCCCCTATCCCCGGACCTGCATCTGCTGTATAATTCCCCCCATGCGAAATTTTTTTGAGCGCCTGGGTGTCACGCCCTTCTTCGTCGTCGGGCTGGCCTTACTCGCCCTCGGACTGGTGACCCTTAACTACCTGACCAATGATATCTGGCCGATCGATGTGAACCGCCTCGACCTGGTCCGGGCGGTGGCGGAAGATCAGGCCAACCCCGCCGCTCTTCTCGATGCCGCCTATCCCGAGGTCATCCTCGCCTTTCTCATGGCCGTCACCCTGACCATGGTCGGCCTCACCATGCCCATCGCCTACATTCTAAACAAACGCTTTTCGCGCAGTTACCCGGGGTTTTTCCCCGTGATGCGCCAGGCGATCTGGGCCGGGCTGTGGATCGCTTTCTGCCTCTGGCTGCAGATGAACCGCACGTTTGGTCTTGCCGTCGCCGCTCTGGTCGCCACGGTTTTCGTCCTCCTGGAGATCATGCTGCAGGTCCGGGCGCGTTCGGTCGAGGAACCTTTCAGTTAATTCCCGCGGGGATCCGCCGGATCGGGAGATCGTCGCTTGTCTGCCACATCATCTGACACAAAAAATGGAGCCGGAAACCACCGTTCCCTGCTGCGGCGGCTGCCCAGTGTCGGCCGCCTGCTCGAAGCGGCCGCCTCCAATCCCGATCTCGCCGCGTTTGGCCAGCCCCTTTTGACCGAAACGCTCCGCCAGACGCTGGATGCCGCCAGAGAGAGTATTCTCGACGGCCGGCTGCAGGAGGCGCCGGCCGAGGCAGCCCTGCTGGCCGAAGCCGGCGAACGGCTCCAGGGGCTCGTCGCCCCGACCCTGCACCCGGTTATCAACGCCACAGGCGTCATCATTCACACCAATCTCGGCCGTGCCACGCTGAGCCGCGCTGCCCAGGCGGCCGTGGCTGCCGCCGCGTCCGCCTACAGCACATTGGAATTCGATCTCCCCAGCGGCAAACGGGGCAGCCGCTCGCTTCACGCCGAAGGTCTGATCCGGCAGGTGACCGGTGCCGAAGGGGGGATGGTGGCCAACAATACGGCCGCCGCCCTGCTCCTGATGCTTTCAGCCCTCTGCCAGGGACGGGAGGTAATCATCAGCCGCGGGCAGCTCATCGAAATCGGCGGCGGCTTCCGCATTCCGGATGTCCTGGCCCAATCGGGGGTGCGGCTGGTCGAAGTGGGGACGACCAACCGGACCCACCTGCGCGATTACGAAGCGGCGATTACCCCGGATACGGCCGCCATCCTCGTCGCCCATCACTCCAATTTCAAAATCGTCGGCTTCGCGACCGAACCCCCCCTGGCGGACCTGGCCCGGCTGGCCCATGGCCACGACCTGCTGCTTCTCTACGATCAGGGGAGCGGCTGCTTGCTCGAAACATCCGCCTTCGGGCTCGATCACGAACCGACCGTCGGCGAAGGGCTGGCGGCCGGCTGCCACCTCGTCGCCTTCAGTGGAGACAAACTCCTCGGCGGACCCCAGGCCGGCATTCTGGCCGGGCGAGCCAGCCTGGTGGACATCTGCAAAAAGCACCCCCTGGCGCGGGCGGTCCGGGCGGACAAGCTCTGCCTGGCCGGCCTGTCCGCCACGCTGACCCACTATCTAAAAGAGGAAGCGCTGGCGGAGATCCCGATCTGGCGGCTGATCGGCCGGACCGGAGAAGAACTGGCGGAGACCGTGCAGCGCTGGACGGCATACCTGGACAAACGGGGAATTCCCGGAAATGCTCTGACCGCCACATCGACGGTTGGGGGCGGCAGCTTACCCGGGACGACCCTGCCGGCGGTTGTGCTCGTCCTGGATCATCCCCATGTCGACGCACTGGCCGCCCGCCTGCGCCGTGAAAGCCCCCACGTAATCGGCCGCATTCAGGACGGCCGGCTTCATTTCGATCCGCGCACCGTCTTCCCCGACCAGGAAGCAGCACTCCTGCAGGCGATCACCAACGCCTGGAGGGCCTTCCCCGATTGATTGGACGCCGCCGCGGCGGTGGGACCCTGGCGCCGGAGCCGCCACCTTTCTGCCCCGCTCGATCCACCATGTCTTTGATTCTGGCCATCGAAACCTCCTGCGACGAAACGGCCGCGGCCCTGATCCGGGACGGGCGCCAGATCTTGAGCAGCATCGTCGCCAGCCAGGAAGCGCTGCACGCCCGCTACGGCGGTGTTTTTCCCGAAATCGCCTCCCGCAAACACATCGAGGTGATCGACCCGGTCGTGCGGGCCGCCCTGGCTGAAAGCCAGGTCGGCTGGTCAGATCTGGACGCCATTGCCGTAACCCAGGGCCCCGGCCTCGTCGGTTCTCTGCTGGTCGGGGTGAACATGGCCAAGGGACTGGCTCTGGCCCTGGACAAACCGCTGCTCGGCATCAACCACATCGAGGGACACATTTACGCCCAGTGGCTGACCCCGTCGGTCGACGAAATCGCCTTTCCCCTGGTCGTGCTGGTCGTCAGCGGCGGCCACACCGAGCTCTATCTGATGGCGGAGCACGGCCGCTACCGGCATCTCGGCGGGACCATGGATGATGCCGCCGGGGAAGCCTTCGACAAAGTCGGCCGCCTGCTCGGCCT
>JBFFZG010000446.1:0-3404 GCA_041568735.1 Promineifilaceae bacterium (SeqCode) | reverse complement strand
TCGACTTTGCGCCGCAGTGGGAAAAACGGGTCCGGCAGATCCCAGTCATTGTCCCGGCAGCAGTCCATGAAAAGGACGACTTCTTCGAAGAGGGCCGCTTCGCGAAAATAGTCGGCGAAGAGCCGGCCGGCCAGATATTTGACCGAGATCAGGGAGGTTGTCGGGGTGAGCAAACCGGCCGAGTTGATATCCGGCCCGATGCCGTGACCGGCCAGGAAGATGTAGAGCCGCCGGCCGATGAGCTCGTCGAGGGTCGGGGCGTTGTCGATGATCAGGTTTTCGAACCACTCGACCAGATCTTCCAGCCGGGGTTCGGTCGCTTCGGAATTGGAAAAAAAGGTCCTGATGTTGCCGGCCGGCAGCCCGCCGCCGTCGGGATCGGCCAGCCAGTCGGCAAAGGCCTGAGCGTCCCCCTTGGCCCCGTTGAGCGGGTCGAGCGCCTTGTATTCGTTGAGCCCCACGACGAGGGCGAAGTCGCTTTCGTTCATCGGTGCGCTCCTCCGGCGCTCAGAAGCCGTTGGCCAGGATGTGGGTCAGGCTTTCCAGGGTCGGCGCATCCTCATCGTCGATCATGCCGTGTTTCGTTGCGGTGCAGCGCCGACCGGCATCCTGGCTCCCTTCGCCGCTCCAGACCCGGGTTTCGGGGGGAAGCAGCGCGTCGAGCACTTCGGTGACTTCCGGCAGATCGTACGGCGGCCGGCCGCTGAAATAGCGGGCCATGCCGATGAGCGGCTGGTCGGCTGCCCCTTCCTCGAGCAGACCGGAGACCAGGTAGAGCAGGGAGCCCTTGTAGAGGAGCGGAACTTCCCAGTAGCCCATTTCCTGCGCGTCGGTCAGGCCGAAGTTGCGGATCCGGCCGATGCGCCGGCGCAGTGGATCGAGGTTTTGATGGAGGTAGGGGAAGGAGGCGGCCCCGGCCAGGAAGATGACGTCGAGGCGGGCATCAGCGGGGAGCAGCGGATCGATCGCCTTGATGAACTCGGTGATGTAGATGGCGCCGGTGCTGTGGCCGACCAGGGTGACCCGCTGTCCCGGCTGCCAGCGGGCGGCCAGCTCGCGCACAAAGGCGGTGCCGCCGTGGGTCTGCGGATCGGGTCCGAAGGCATCGGCCGTGTCGTTTTTCATCAGGCTCCAGGTCAGGATCCCGACATTGTCCAGGTAAAGGGCGCGCAGGGTTTCTTCGACGATGGTCGAGTAGAGGCCGTGATCCCGGCCGGCCGTGTATCGTTTGAGCACGGCGATGGCGATCTGGACCCCGAATTTGACGAGGGTGAGGGCGACCCCGGCCGAGCGGTCGCCCGGATCGGGGCTTTCGGCAGCGATCTCCTGCAGGATGGCGGCCGACATCAGGGTCTGGGTCGACCCCTGGACAGGGGCGGCTCCTCGCGTCTTGAGGTCGCTTTCGATTTCTTCCGGCCGGCGCAGCCCGTTGGCGATGCGGGCCGCCTCAGTGCGCAGGGCCAGGTCGTCCCGCAGCAGCTGCTCCGCCTGGGTTTCCTGCACGTCGGACAGGGAGAGATCATCCGGCGGGGTGAGGGCCGCTTCCCGCCCGGTCAGCGTTTCTTCCAGCCGCTCCATATCGCTTGGGAGCTGTTTGATGGAGACGAGCTCAAGTGGGGCGCCGCGGCCGCCGGCTTTTTCGCCGAGCTTGCTGAGCACGATCTGGGCGATGCGTCGGACGAGCCGCTTGAAGGCCCCTTCCTGGCCGATCTGGGTGAGATTGCCGGCCAGGGTGGTCAGCAGATCGGAATTCCAGATGAAGAAGATCGGGTAGGCCTGACCGGCTTCGGCGGCCGCCCGGATCGTGGCGGCCGTCTGCAGGGCGCCCGGGCGGGCGACCAGCCCGCCGTGGAAGTGAATGACCAGGTTGCGGCCGTTCGCATGGGCGGCCGCGGCGGCGAAAAGCGCCTGGAGATCGGCCGGCGAGGTGCCGTCGAACCGGCCGTTTTTCAGATCGATCTGGTGCAGTGGATCGAGTGTCGTCATCGGTGCAAACCTCTATGGTTCCCTTGTTTAGTTGGCTCCCGGATGCGTATCCCTGCCTGTTATCTTAGAGGAAACGGAAGGGGGCTGTCAATTGGGCGGACGAATTGTTGGGGGTTTGCCGTGGAAGGGGGAAAATGGGGAATTGATGGCCCCGGACCTGGAGCAGTGATTTTGCCATGACCGCCCCGCTCGTCAACGCCCATACCCATCTGGAAGGCTCCTGGCTGGCCGGCGTGCGGCCGGATGCCCCGCAGCCGTTCCCGGTCTGGCTGCAGCGCCACATCCGGCGCAGCCGGCTGCTCAAGCAGCTCGACGACGCCGAGGCGCGGCAGCGGGCGGCCATCGAGGCGGGGATCGAGGCCCTGCTGGCGGCCGGCACCACCCACATCGGCGACATCTCCCAGACCGGTCTGAGCATCGAGCCGCTGCTCGACAGCGGGCTGGCCGGCGTCGTCTACATCGAGCTGCTGGGGCTCGAAGCCGAGGCGGGGACATTCATGTTCGAGCGCGCCCTGCAGCTGCTCGACCGGTACCGGCCGCAGGAGCGGCACGGCCTGCGCATCGGCCTGACCGCGCACGCCCCGTACTCGGTCCGGCCGGAGATCTTTAGTCGGGTTGCCGCCTTCTGCGCGCGCGAGGCGGTGCCGCTGTGCATCCACGCGGCTGAGACGCCGGCCGAAAACGAACTGCTCCTGCACGGCCGGGGCGCCCTCTATGATCTCCCCATCCGGTTGGGTGGGCAGACGCGGCCCCACGTGCCGGGACAGACGGCCGTGCGCTACCTGGCCGATCTCGGCGTCCTCGAAGCCCAGCCCCTCCTGGTGCACATGGTCCACGTCAGCGACGAAGAGCTCGACCTGGTCGCCCAATCCGGCAGCAAGGTCGCCCACTGCCCGCGCAGCAACCGCCTGCTGCAGGCCGGCGGCCGCATGCCCCTCGAAAAGATGCTGGCCCGCGGCATTCCGGTCGCTCTGGGGACCGACAGCCTGGCCTCCAGCCCTTCCCTCGACGTGCGTGAGGAAGCCGCCAGCGCTCGCCGCCTCCACGGCGCGGCCGTGGCGCCGGCGGTAATCGACACCCTGCTGGGCAATGCGGCGGTTTTTTAGCCGGCCGCTCCCTCACCCCCTCAGTTTACCGTTGAATCTTCCTTTAAAAATCCCAACTATTGTCTAAAGTTGACACTTGGTGTCCAAAATAGAGGGTATTCTGTCGGCAGATCCGGCCGCCAGCCGCCCCAATTGTCGGCGGAACCGTGTTAAAATGGGCGGCCGGCTGACTTGCGAAAACCATATGGAACAATTCAACCTGACATCCGATTATGAACCGATGGGGGATCAGCCCCAGGCGATCGAGGCGCTGGTCGAAGGGTTGGCCAACAGCGAGCGGTATATGACTCTGCTGGGGGCGACCGGTACCGG
>JBFFZG010000445.1:0-3407 GCA_041568735.1 Promineifilaceae bacterium (SeqCode) | reverse complement strand
GGAACCCCAAAATGGGAATCCCGAACATGCAGAAAGCTGGTCGCCAGCAGCATGGCGGCGATGAAGCCGCCGCGGCGGCCGAACAGCGAGTTTCCGAGGCGATAAACGAGCCCCACGGTCAGGGTCCCCAGAAATGCCGAAGTCAGCCGCGCCAGATAAAAGAAAAAACTGGGATCGAACCGGTAGTTGGCCTCGAACTCGGCCGCGCTGCCCACCCAGTCCGAAAGCAGGCTGATAAAATAGTAAGCCCCGTATTCCAGGAAGAGGATATTGGCCAGCCCGACCGGGGCAAAGGGAGGATTGTTGAGAATGCCCCGACCGAGCTTGACGGCCGTGGCCACGTAAAAATGCTCGTCGAAATGGTAGACGTAGGGCAGCCCAAAGCGCAGGCCCCAGACCCTGAGGGCAAAGGCACCACCCAGAATGATCCCCAGGAGGACCATCGACGACCCATTGCGAAATTTCATCATGCCATGTTCAAATGCGCCAGATGGCCCGTGGGGATCGCCCTTCTCTTGAACGGAACGATAGGGGGAGCGATTCAAGCCGTCAGATCACGGGCTCCAACCCCTTCAGCGGCGCCTGGAGTAGACACGCCAGCCGACGACGGCGGCGATCAGCAGGCCGGCCGAAACGGCAGCCATGATTACCCCGCTGGTCAACGGATCGCTCCCCTCTTCCGGAGGCGTCTGGTCGACGACGACCACGGGCGTGGGAGCGGGTGTGACTGTGGCCGGCGGTGCGGCTGTCGCCCCTGATGCCGGCGGCAGGGTCGCCGGAGGAATGGGTGTCACAGTGGCCTGCAGAACCGGGGCCGTGATCGTGCCGGAAGTCTCCGGCGGGGCCGACGGCTGGACGCTGAGATTGGCGGGCTGGCGGCCAATCGTGTAATAAGCTGCGGCCGGGATGCCGGCTTCGACCGCGGGATTGGCCAGGAAAACCGCCATGGCGGCCCCCGTTTCTGTCAAAGCCGCGGACATTTTGCCTCCGTTGAAGGGAGAAATGCCGGTGAATTTTTGATCGCTCAGATGCACCCAACGGCCGCCCGACCACACCCAGCGTCCCAGCATGGCCTGACCCGTGGTCAGCGGATCCTGCATCAGCTGGAACAAAAAGCGATTCCCGGACCCGTCGACAACGATCCGGGCGGGGCCAATCGGTTCGGTCGTCGTGGATAGACGAACCGGTTCACCCCAGGCCTGCCCATTCTCGGTTGAAACCTGGTAAAAGAGCTCGGTCGCTCCTTTGCGCCACTGGTGCCAGAGGCGGATCAGCGATTGGCCGTCATGCGGTTCCAAATCGTGCCAGATCACCAGTTTGTCTTCCCGCGACTGGTCGCTGACAATTTCTGGTGGGGTCCACGACCCGGCCGGTGCCGTTCGCCGCGTGTAGTAAATTTTTCCGCTCTGCGTCTCGGGCGAAGAGCGCACTTCGAACAGGATATGCGGATTGCCCGTGCCATCGATCACCAGGTCCGGCGCGCTGATCACGGGCCAGCCAAAGGCCGCGCCGTCGACGATCAGCTCCGGCGAGGACCAGTTGATTCCACTGTCATCCGAGTACACCAGGTAAAGCCCCCGGCGATCGTTGATTGGCGCGGCGAAGACCACGAACACCCGGCCGCCCGGTTCGCTTACCACGGCCGGCCAGCCCGCGCGGTGATCGCCCGAGATCTGCCTGGGCACCGCCCAGGCGGTCTGGGTAAAGGCCTGGGCGATTGCGGTCTGGCTGAAATAGACCGCCCCGGTCGACAGATCGCTCCAGACAGCCAGAAAGCGATCCTGGCCGTCCTGGATGACGTCGAGCTGAGCGGCATTGGCCGTTTCAGTCCAGAGCACCTCGACCGGGGTGGCCCAGGAGCGGCCGGTCCACTGCGTGTAATAAATCGCCTGGCCGCCGCTGACCAGCTCGCTGGCGGCGCCCGGTTCCCGGAGGACGCTCCAGAAGGCGTGCACCCGGTCCTCCTGGCCGCCCAGAAGAATGGGCTCGGTGGCCAAACCGCCGACTCCGTTGAGGGGCAGGGGCAGCGACCAGGGGGCCTCGAGATCAAAATTGACCTGGATACTGGCCAGCGGCCGCGTCGAAACCCAGATATCCTTGACGGTATTGCCGCCGCAGCCGGCCATGACCAGGTGATCCGCGCCGCGGCCAACCGTGCGGCCGCAGTCGAAAATCACCGCCCGCACCGTTTCCTCGTCGATCAACGAGACCAGGCTGGCCTGCGGCTGCGGGGCAGAAAACGCCAGGTCGTCCAGCAGGCTCAGGTTGATGACATCCTGCACTTCGAACGCGGCGATGGTCTGCTCAGCCGAGTGGAAAAAGCGAAGATTGGCCGGACAGGTGTCGAGCCCCGAACTCATCGGCCGAAGCGCGGTCCAGCTTTTTTCGTCAAATTGATACAGGGAAAAATACTGGCTGCAGGCATTGGTCCCGTGAGCGCTCTGCCAGGTGACAAATGCCACCCCATCCTCACTCACTTCCGCCTGGATGCCAAAGGGGCCGATGCTGTTTAAATCGTCGTCGGCCAGCCGCCGATCGATGAGGGTGGACGGGTTCCAGCTCTGCCCCCGGTTATCTGAGACGGCCACGTAAACCTGCTCCGCCCGGGGATCATCCCAGGCGACAAACACCTGGCTGATTCCCCCGGCGCCGACGTCGACATGGGCGTTGCTCTGGTCGACCAGCCGGAAATAGCTCGAGGTATACAGCAGGCGCGAAGTGGACCAGGCGGCGCCGCCATCCCTCGACTGCCGGTAGTAAACCCCGGCCGGCAGCTCATCCGTCGGCCCAAGACTGATGTAGCCCAGGTGAAGAATGCCGGATCGATCGATCACGATATCCATATCCTGGGTCTTGACCGCCAGGGACCGGCTCGCTTCCCACCCTCCCGGCTGGGCGATGTTCACCAGGGAAGCCGAGCTGAAAAAGAGGTTGTCGTCTTTATCGGTCCAGAAGGCGTAGATAAAACCGGACTGGTCGACGGCGAATTTTAACCGGACAAATCCCCCGTCCCCGCTGGTATTTCCGGAGCCGGTGGCGGTGAAAAATGGCGGGAAAAAGGTCTCAGGCTCACTCCAGGATTCCCCATCGCCGGCCACGTGTACGAAACCCGACAGCTGATCCAGCCAGAGGATGTGAACCTGGCCATCGCTCCCGGCCACAATGTAAGGCCGGGTGGCCGTGCCCGAGGCTGAAATATTGGCAAATTTGGTCCAGGAATTCTCGGGTGAGGTCTGCCCGGAGACCCGGGGAGCAGAGAGGAAAAGAAGCAGCAGTAAGAGCAGTCCTGGAAACCCGGCCTTCAGGAACGGCCGTCCAGACAACGGCTGAGCAGATGATTGATTCATCAAAATGTTACAGCTTTTCTGTCCCACCAGGGGTCGGGCGGGGGCCCGCCCGACCCCTGG
>JBFFZG010000444.1:0-3409 GCA_041568735.1 Promineifilaceae bacterium (SeqCode) | reverse complement strand
GTCGTCGCTCCGCCCAGGCCATCGGGGCGGAGCTGGAGGAAGAGGGCGGCGCCGAGAATGGCGGCGACCAGCAGGCCGGCGAGCGGCAGCAGCAGCGGCCGCCAGGAATTTTGCCGGCGAAAGCGCTGCCAGGCGAAAAAGCAGGCCATCAGCGCCAGCCCGGCGAACAGGGCCAGAAAGCCGCTGCGGGAGCGGGTCAGCAGGAAGATGGGCGCCGCCGCGGCGCCCCAGACGGCGGCCGCGAGAACGCCGCCGCGGTTGGATCGAGGGGCCAGCCCTGAGGCCAACAGGAGCCCCACAGCCAGCATCGTGCCGAGCAGGTTGGCGCTGCCGGTCATGCCGGTCAGGCGGGGAGCCTGGAGCAGGAGGAGGGGGACTCGTTCGGCCGGGGGAAAGGCCAAAAACCAGCGCAGCAGCTCCTGATAGCCGGAAAGGATGAAGATGGTGAGGATCAGCAGGGAGAGCCGGGCGGCGGACCGTGGCGGGAGGCCGCTGCGGAAGAGGGCGAGGCTGCAGTAAAAAAAGAGGGCGCCGGCCAGCCAGCTCCAGGCCAGGCGGCCGCTGCGGGAGGGGTCGATGGAAAGCGCCGTGCTGATCAGGATGGCGGTCAGAAAAAGGAAGAGGCCGGTATCGATGGGTGAGGCGGCGATCGTAGGGCCGGCCGACCGGATGGCGGCCAACCACAGCAGCAGGAGCCCGAGCAGAAGCAGGGTGACCAGAAGACCGGCGGCGGGAATGACCTGGTTGGCCCGGCCGAGTACCAGAATTTCGGTCAGGGCGATGCCCAGCAGCGCCAGGGGGAGCAGCTGGCGTAGGGACGTGGATGATTTCATTCAGGGGGAGCGACCCGGCGGTAAATCCGGGCCAGAGGATCCTCGTAGGTCAGCTGCCAGCGCTCGTCCAGGTCGAGCAGGACGGCCAGTCCCCCTTCCGTTCGGGTCAGGATCGTGTCCACCTGGTACCGCTCGAGCGGTTCTTCCCAGTCGGCCGCCCGGGTATTGGTCTGCATGTAAAAATAGATGAAATCGTCGCCGTACATGTCGGCCCGGCCGTCGATGAAGGTCGGCACGCCGCGCCAGATCAGGTAGCCGCCCCAGTCGTATTCATGAAAGATTCCGGCCCGGTTCAGCCCCTGGTTCTCCAGGTAGTCGACGGCGGCCACGGGGAAGGAATCGCGCACGACCTGATCGGTGTCGCCCAGTTCGCGGACGGCAAAGAGGAGCATGCCGGCGGCTGCCAGCACGGCCACAAACAGGTTAAGCCGTTTGAGCGGCGGTCGGAGGTAGCCTGGCGGCCGGGTGCCGGCGAAGGTCGGATACCAGCTGCGCCCGAGAAAAACACCCAGCAGGTGGCGGCTCAGCAGGGGCACGGCGACCAGGACAAATATTGGAATGTTGCGAGAGGACTGGTAGGCGGCGAAGCTGGTGCCGGTCACAAACAGGATATCCGTCCAGGAAACCGGCCGTCGGCTGAAGACCATGGCCAGCCAGGTGCCCATGACCATGAAACCGAAAATCCAGAAGTACCAGATGTGGAAATCAGGCGACTGCCATTCTGTGATCGCTTCGCGCATCGCCTCACTGGTCAGAGTGGTGCGGATGGCGTAGGTCCACATTTCCGCCCCGTATGGGTTGGCGAGAGCGCTGAGGAAGGACGCTCCCGCAGCCAGGAGGAGGAACCCCAGCTGCCGCCAGTCGAGCCCATCGTGGACCTCCTCGCGAAAATAAAGCTGGAGGGCGTCGCCGGCGAGGTAGACGCCCATGATGGCCAGGCCGAGCAGAAAGCCGCCGTGCATGTTGGCCCAGAGAACGGTGATGAGCGGCAGGGCGAAGAGCCAGCGTTCATCCCAGGCGCGGCGGCGCACCTGTTCGACGACCAGGATGACGGCCGCGCCGAAGAGGATATTGAGCATCTGCGGCCGGGCGTTGAGAAAGGGGAGGGAGGCGGCGATTCCCCAGAAGGTGGCCAGGCCGGCGGCGTATGGCCGCCCCTCGCTGGCCAGGTAGAGCAGGCCGAAAGCGAGGGTGATCAGGCCGCCGAAAACCAGCCCCAGCCCGACCAGTCCGCTCGTCCGGTAGACCCCGATCATCAGCACGTCGGTCAGCCATTCGTGGGCGGTCCAGGGGCTGTCGGGGACGGTGAAGGACCAGGGCGGATCCTGATGGGGAACGCCATTTTCGAGGATATAAGCGCCGGTTTTCAAGTGCCACCAGAGGTCGGGGTCCTGTGGGGCGCGCACGGCAAAGGCGAACATGGCGGCGAATAGCAGGAAGGTGAACAGCTGTCGAGTAGACATAACGAATTGTGAGCGGGGGGCCAGCCCGGTTTCGATTCAAGCCGGCTGCCCGCACCGACTAGCATAGGGCAATCGGCCGTTCCTGGGTATGGGACAATTGTTACAAAAGGCGGCCGGATGGCACGAATCGTGGATTCAGGCGACTTTCTTGGCGTAGATCGTAAACAGATCCCCCAGGTTAATCGAGATGGCGTGCTCGGCGATGCCCAGCCGGTGAATCAGCCAGTCAAAAGCGCGGCCGAGCGGGGGAAAGATCCCTCCCAACCGGGAGGAAAGGTAGGTCAGGCGGATCGTTCGCCCCTGCGGACCCGTCCAGACGACCTCGAAACCGCTCATTTCGAGCATGCGGGCGAGGGTGCGCTGGCTGAAATACTGGATGTGCATGGTCATGAACCAGGGCCAGCGGTGGCCCATCAGGCGGGCCATCCAGCTGTCGATGTCCATCGTATGCACGGCGATGATGCCGCCCGGCTTGAGCCGGGCGAAGGCCTTTTCCAGCTCGGCGCGCGGGTCGGGCAGGTGCTCGATGACGTCCCAGATCGTAATGGCATCAAACTGGCGTTCCTGGAGGGCCGGGGCATCCAGGGTGCCGAGGATCACGGGCAGGGAGCGCCGCCTCGCTTCGGCCACCGCCCATTCCGAAGGCTCCACGCCGACGGCATCCCAGCCGGCGGCGCAGGCGACCTCGACGAATACGCCGATATAGGCGCCGACGTCGAGGAGGGTTTTTCCCCGGCCGGGGCCGGTAATTTTTTCCAGGGCTTCCAGGTGCCGGCGAAAGGTCAGCTGCCGGCCGATCCGTTCGGTGACGTAGGTGTCGTCCTCAACGCCGGTGTACAGGGCGATCAGCTCCGTCTCGTCCCAGACCGGATTCGCATAGACAAAACCGCATTTTTTACACTGGACGATGCGGGCATGCCGGCCGTAGTCCGGGCTGGTGCAGCGGAAGGCGCGGGCGTCGGGGGTATTCACCTCGCGAGGATCGAGCGTGGCCGGGTAGCGGACGATGTAGTCGTCCTGGCCGCATAAATTGCAGAGAACGTCTTTCATGAATTCACGACGGGTTCAACCGGCTGGCGGGGAGCGCGGCCGAGCAGGCGGCGGGCAAACAGG
>JBFFZG010000443.1:0-3419 GCA_041568735.1 Promineifilaceae bacterium (SeqCode) | reverse complement strand
GCCGTCTCCAACTCGACCAGCAGATCGCCCGCCCGGACCCGATCGCCAACCCGGACGTGGACCGCCTGCACCACCCCGCCGCCAGAAACGGAGAGACTCGCCCGCCGGCGCGCTTCCAGCTGGCCGCTGGCCGTGGCTCCGGCTTCCAGATCGCCGACGAAAGCGGACACTATCTTGCCGGGGTCGATCTCCGCGGCGGCTTCGCCGTTCACACCGCAGCCGGCGGCAAAGAAAAGCAGCAGCCCGGCCGCCAGCAGACCGGGCAGAGCCGGCCTGGGCCGGCGTAAACAGGCAAGTCCAATCATCGAATGACTCCAGATCTTCAGGTTAGACGGCGGCCACCGGGTTGGCGGCCGTCAAAACTCTACGATACCGCCAAAATGTGGAGATTCCGTGGAGGGGGTGTGCAGGACTTTCGGATTCCGCGGCGGCGCCAGGTTGCCGGTGGAAAGCCCCTATTCGGTTGCCAGCCGCCCCCGGATTTGATTATCATGCAGGGCACGTTGTTCCGGAGAAAAGGAGCGTGTTGTGAGAGAAATTTTGCATGCCCCCGGGTTTTTAGGAACCCACGGCAATTTCGCGGCCGATATCACCCTGCTGCTGTCCCTGCTCGTCGCCCTGATTTTTACCGCCGGCTTCGTGGCCGCCCGCCGGAAAAAATACCGGCTGCACGGCCGCATCCAGACGGCCGGCGCGCTGCTCAACCTCATGCTGGTCAGCTGGATGATGCTGCTGCCGTTCCGCGATTTTGTCATCCGCGAGGCGGCGCCCCCCCGGCCGCGGCCCGATTATTTCTACGGGATCACCACCCTGCACGCCCTCGTAGGCGCGGCCGCCCTGCTCTTCGGGCTGTTCGTCGTCCTGCGCGGCCACAACCTGATGATCCGCCCGCTCCGCTTCAACCGCTACCGCCCCTTCATGCGCACCGCCTACGCCCTGTACCTGGCGGCGACGCTGCTGGGGGTGGCGGTTTACGTGGTGTGGTTTGTGGTGGTGGGGAATCCGCCGGCGTTCGAGTGAATGGGGGACGGGGGTCGGGAGTTGGGAGTTGGGAGTTGGGGGTTGGGGGTTGGGGTCAGGAATCGCGGGCCTGTTTATAGGCGTCGAGGGTGCGCTGGCGGGCGGACCGATGGTCGACGATCGGCGCGGGGTAGTGGGTTCCGATGTGGACACCGCTGCGCTCCTGATCGGCCGCGGACATCTCCCAGGGGGCCTGCCGGTAGTCGACCGGTACGGGCTCGAGCTCCGGCAGCCAGCGGGTGACGTAGACCCCTTCCGGATCGAATTTTTTCCCCTGGGTAACCGGGTTAAAGATGCGGAAATAGGGGGCGGCGTCGGTGCCGGTGCCGGCCGTCCACTGCCAGCCGCCATTGTTGGCGGCCGGATCCCCGTCAACCAGGCGCTCCATGAAATAAGCCTCGCCCCAGCGCCAGTCGATTAAGAGATCCTTGACGAGAAAAGAGGCGACCAGCATCCGGCAGCGGTTGTGCATCCAGCCGGTCTCGTTCAGCTGGCGCATGGCCGCGTCGACGATCGGATAACCGGTGCGGCCATCGCACCACGCCCGGAATTCGTCCGGATCGTTGCGCCAGGCGATGGCATCGTAAGCCGGGTTGAAATTTCCCGAATGGACGTGGGGAAAATGGTATTCGATGTGGTTGTAGAAATCCCGCCAGATCAGCTCGCTCAGCCAGGTTTCGGCCCCTTTGCGGCCGGATTCCGGGCCGCGCGCCATCGCTTCAAGCGCCAGGACGGCCGCCTCGCGGGGGGAAATCATGCCAAAACGTAAATAAGGGGAGAGCTGCGAGGTGCCGGGTTCGCCCGGAAAGTCCCGCTTCTGATCGTACGCTGCCAGCGCCTCGCCGGCGAATCGGTCGAGGCGGCGGCGGGCTTCGGCGGCGCCGGCGGGGAAGTCCGGCGCCTCACGGCCGGCCTCCCCGGGCAGCTTGCCGGGGTCGAGGCCGGCCGGTGTCAGCCGGTCGGGAGCGGGCAGCAGATCGGATCGGCGGGGTGTGGGCCGGTCCAGCCAGGTCCGCTTGAATGGGGTGAAGACGGTATAGGGATCGCCATCCCCTTTGACGATCGAACCGGCCGGTCGGATCAGCGTGCCTTCGGTCAGAGTCAGGGCCGCAGACTGGGCCACCTGGCGATCCCGCGCCCAGGCGTCCGGGTGGGTGTCCTCCTGGGCGAAAACGCCGGCTGCCCCGCTCTCGGCCGCGATCCGGGGGACGATCTCAACGGGGTCGCCGCGGCGCACCACCAGATGGCTGCCCAGCGCCCGCAGGTCGGCGTCGAGCGCGCGCAGGCCGGCGTACAGAAAGTCGAGCCGGCGGCCGGCTTTCTGATATTTTTTCAGGAGCCCTTCGTCGAGGACAAAGAGCGGGATGAGCGGATCCCCAGCGCGCTGGGCTGCGGCCAGGGCGGGATTATCGTGGAGGCGCAGATCGCGCCGAATCCACCAGATGGCGGCGGGCATGGCAACTCCTCAGTTCAGGGGTTAAACGTCTTGGTAAATCAACTTATTGGCCGCGGCGCGTCAGATCCACGAGCGCCGATTCCGGATCGCGGTAATTAAACGTGAATCCGCCATCCAGAAGGGCCTGGGGAACCGCGCGCTGGGTGTTCAGAAGCAGGCTGGCCATTTCCCCCAGCACCAGGCGGAGCATGAAGGCGGGCACGGGGAAAAAGGAGGGCCGTTTGAGAATCCGGCCGATCAGCCGGGCCAGTTCTTTGTTCGTCAGGATTTCCGGCATGGCCAGATTGTACGGACCGGAGGCCCCTTCATTTTCGATCAGCCAGAGGATGGCCCGCACCTGGTCCTCCATGTGAATCAGCGGATACCACTGCCGGCCGCTGCCGAGCGGTCCGCCGACGAACAGCTTGAACGGCAGGAGCAAAGGCGGGAGGCTGCCTCCTTCGGTAGAGAGCACCAGGCCCGGACGGATCACGGCCACCCGGGTCATCTCGGCTGCCGGAGCGGCCGCCGCTTCCCAGGCGATGCAGACCACGGCCAGAAAGTCGCTGCCGGCCGGGGACGATTCGGTCACCGGCCGGTCACCGCTCTCGCCGTAGTAGCCAACTGCAGAGCTCTGGATCAGGACGGCCGGCTTCACAGCCGCCTCCCGGATCGCCGCCACGACCGCCTGCCCGGCGTCGGTGCGGCTGTTGAGAATGGTCTGCTTCCTTTTTTTTGTCCACGGCATGCCAAAAATCCGGGCGCCGGCCAGGTTGACGATGGCCGCCGCCCCATCGGCGAGCGATCCCCAGCCGGCGGAAGTTTTACCGTCCCATTTTTCCGCGCGCGCCCCGGCCGGGAGGCCAGATACCCTGGCCGGCGAGCGGCTGAGAACGACGACTTCGTAATTTTTCGCCACCAGGGCGTCGGTCAGGGCCCGGCCGATTAGACCTGTGCCGCCGGT
>JBFFZG010000442.1:0-3422 GCA_041568735.1 Promineifilaceae bacterium (SeqCode) | reverse complement strand
GGCCATGTTGCGCATGCGGCGGAAATAGTTGGCCCGCTCCGTCACCCCGATCGCCCCGCGCGTGTCGAGCACGTTGAAGAGGTGGGAGCATTTCAAATTGTAGTCGTGGGCGGGTGCGACCAGGCCGGCTTCCAGGCAGCGGCTCGCCTCCCGCTCGTAGATATCGTAGGTCTGGCGCAGCGCTTCGACGTCGGCCACGTTGAAATAGTAGTCGCAGTGCTCGATTTCCGACTGGAGCAGGACCTGGTCGTAGCGCACCCCACTGCCGAAGTCGATTTCCCAGACGCTGTCGACCCCCTGCAGGGTGGAGATGATCCGGTCGAGCCCGTAGGTGATTTCGACGGCCACCGGGTCGAGATCGAGGCCGCCGGCCTGCTGAAAATAGGTAAACTGGGTGATTTCCTGGCCGTCGAGCCACACTTCCCAGCCGAGTCCCCAGGCGCCCAGCGCCGGGCTCTCCCAGTTATCTTCGACGAAGCGAATGTCGTGCTCCTGCCGGTTGATGCCGACGGCCTCGAGGGACTCGAGAAAGAGCTCCTGGGGATTGCCGGGGTCGGGCTGCAGGATCACCTGCAGCTGGTGGTGCATCTGCAGCCGGTTGGGATTGTCGCCGAAGCGGCCGTCGTCCGGCCGGATGCTCGGCTCGACGTAGACGACATTCCAGGGCTCCGGTCCCAGGACGCGGAGCACGGTCGACGGGTTCATCGTGCCGGCCCCAACCTGGACGTTGTGCGGTTGGGCAACCAGGCACCCCTTATCTT
The DNA here is from genome assembly GCA_041568735.1 of Promineifilaceae bacterium (SeqCode). Classification (GTDB taxonomy): domain Bacteria; phylum Chloroflexota; class Anaerolineae; order Promineifilales; family Promineifilaceae; genus WTJY01. The sequence continues at coordinate 2,661 of JBFFZG010000442.1, read as the reverse complement.
TCCAGAACTCGAGGAGCTTGAGTATCACGTCGTTGAAGGTCAATGGTTGGGCCATACGATCCGCTTGCGCGCGTTCCTTTCATTTTTGACGGTCGAATTATAAGGCAGGTGAATCCCATTCCCAAAACCACGGCTGCGGCGGCCGGTTTTAATGATGCGCCGTTTATGTTGCCCGCCCTGCATCAGCTCCCGAACAGACGGCGGGGCAGGTGAGCCGGTGCTAAAGAGCCACCCGGGTGATTGACATTTTCCAGGCGGCCATTGACAATACCCCCACGATGGGTTTGAGTTTTTCTTCGCCCTGGGCGCTGCTGCTCCTGCTGCTGCTTCCGCCGGTCTTGATGCTCGGGTGGGGGCGGGCACCGGCGCGCCGCCAGAAGCGAACAGTGACCGGGCTGGCGCTGCGCGCGGCGATTCTGCTGCTGCTCATCCTCTCCCTGGCAGGCGCGCAGACGGTGCGGACGGCTGACGACCTGGCGGTTGTCTTCCTGGTCGACGCCTCGGATTCGATCAGCGCCGAACAGGCGGCGGCGGCCGAGGCGTTCGTGCGGGAGGCGATCGCCGGCATGACGCCGAACGACCAGGCGGCGGTCGTCGTTTTTGGGGCTAATGCCCTCGTCGACCGGCCGATGAGCCGGCTGGCCGAGCTCTCGGCCATCACCTCGATTCCCCAGACGCTGCAAACCGACATCGCGGAAGCGATCCGGCTGGGGCTGGCGATTTTCCCGGCCGGCAGCGCCCGCCGGCTGGTTGTGCTGAGCGACGGGGCGGCCACGGCCGGCGATACCGAGGGGGCGGCCCGGCTGGCCGCCGCCAGCGGGGTGCCGATCGACTACGTCCCGCTCCTGCGAGGGGAAACGGCCGCCGAAAGCTGGCTGACCCGGGTGGCCGCGCCGACCCGGGTGACGGTCGGCCAGGTCTTCAACCTCGACATCAGCGCCGAAAGCACGGTCAACACGCCGGCCACCCTGCGGGTCCTGGCCGGGGGACAGATCGTTTCCGAGGAGGCGGTGCAGCTGCGGCCGGGGGTGAACCATTATTCCATTCGCCTGCAGGCGGCCGAGCAGGAGTTTGCCCGCTACACGGTGCAGCTGACGGCCGCCGGCGACACCTACTATCAGAACAATCAGCTATCGGCCTTTACCGAAATTACCGGTCCGCCCCGGGTGCTGCTCGTCGCTTCGGACGGCACCCTGGACGATGACGGCGAGCCCCTGCCGGCCGCGGCCGCCCAGCTGGAAGCGGCCCTGCGGGCGGCCGGCCTGCTCGTCGACCGGATCACACCGGCCGATCTGCCGGCCAACTTTGCCGAGCTCTCCAACTACGCCAGCGTCATCCTGGTCGACATCAACGCCAAGCGGCTCACCCCGCGCAAGATGGAGGCGCTGCAGTCCTATGTGCGCGATCTCGGGGGCGGCCTGGTTGCCATCGGCGGCCCCGAGAGCTACGGGATGGGGGGGTATTTCAAGACCCCACTGGAGGAGACGCTGCCGGTCGACATGCAGATCAAGGACGAAGAGCGTTTCCCGTCGGTCAGCATCGTCATCGTCATCGATCGCTCCGGCAGCATGGCGGCCGCCGAAGGGGGGCTGTCCAAGATCCAGCTCGCCTCCGAGGGGGCGGTGCGGGTGGTCGAACTGCTCAACGACTTCGACGAAATCACGGTCATTCCGGTCGACACGCAGCCGTCGGGCCAGGTCGGTCCGCTGCCGGCAAGCCGGCGTGAGGAGGCGATCGCCCAGATCCGCCGCATCGGGGCGGGCGGCGGCGGCATCTTCGTGCGAACCGGTCTCGAGGCGGCCGAAGCCGCCCTGGCAGAGAGCTCCAACCAGGTGCGGCACATCATCCTCCTGGCCGACGGCGCCGATTCCGAGGAGAAGGACGGCGTGCCGGAGCTGATCGACCGGCTGGTCGAGGACGGGGTCACGGTCTCGACGGTCAGCATCGGCAATGGGCCGGACGTGGCCTGGCTGCAGCAGATGGCCGAACGGGGGCAGGGGCGCTTCCATTTTACCGACCGGGCGGCCAACCTGCCGCAGATCTTCACCCAGGAGACGACGGCGATTCAGCGCAGCTATTTAATCGAGGAGCCGTTTTTCCCCGAGCTGGCCCGCTCGAGCCCGATCCTGAGCGGCATCCGCTCAGTGCCCTCGCTCGGCGGCTATGTCGGCACGAGCGCCAAGGGGACGGCTCAGGTCGTTCTGCGGACCCACCTGGAAGACCCGCTGCTGGCGACGTGGCAGTACGGGCTCGGCCGGGCGGTGGCCTGGACGTCGGATGCGACCGCCCGCTGGGCGACCCGCTGGATCGAGTGGGAGGGTTTCCCGATTTTCTGGGCGCAGGCGGTGCGCTGGACAATCACGGCCAATCGGGGGAGCGCGGTCGAGACCGTCATTTCGCTGACCGGCGAAACGGCCGGCCTGTCGGTGGACGCGCGCACGCCGGACGGAATTTATCTCAACGGGCTCGAGATGGAAGCCAGCATCGTGTCGCCGGGCGGCCGGGATATCGATCTCATTCTGCAGCAGACCGCCCCCGGCCGCTACCAGGCGGCTTTCACACCAGACGAGGAGGGGGCTTATTTTCTGCGGGTAGCCGGTGGAGAGGCGGCGGCCGGCACCGTCGTGGGCCAGACCACCGGCTGGGTGCTCGGCTATTCGC
>JBFFZG010000441.1:0-3428 GCA_041568735.1 Promineifilaceae bacterium (SeqCode) | reverse complement strand
TACGACCCCTTCGCCCTGATCGAAGGGATCACCCTGGCCGCCTACGCCGCCGGGGCTGAGCGCGGCTTTATCTACCTGCGCTACGAGTACCCGGAAACGCTCGAGATCCTGGAGCGGGCGATCGCCGAGGCCGAAGCGGCCGGCTACCTGGGCGATCGGATCCTCGGAACCCCGTTCAGCTTTAAGCTCTACATCCGGCGCGGGGCCGGGGCCTATATCTGCGGGGAAGAGACCTCGCTGCTCAACAGCCTGGAAGGCAAGCATCCCTTCCCGCGCAACCGCCCTCCCTATCCGACGACGAACGGCTATGAAAACCGGCCGACCGTGGTCAACAACGTCGAAACCCTGGCCTCCGTCCCCCATATCGTGGCGCGCGGCGCCGAATGGTACAGAGGTCTGGGGCTGAAAGGGCTGGCCGGCACCAAGATCATCAGTCTCTCCGGCGACGTGCAGCGGCCCGGCAACTACGAAGTTCCCATGGGGCTTCCCCTGCAGACCCTCCTCAACGACTGGGCCGGCGGACCGCGCCCTGGACGCCGCTTCCAGGCGGTCACCATGGCCGGTCTCTCCGGTGGTTTCCTGGCCGGCGACGATCTCGTCGTCGACCTCGACGAAACCAGCATCCGCGGCCGGGGGTCGATGCTCGGCGCCGGCGGGATCATGGTCTTCGACGACAGCCGGGATATGATCGAAGTGGCCCACGACGCCATGGAATTTTTCGCCCACGAGTCCTGCGGCAAGTGCTTCCCCTGCCGCATCGGCACCCGCCGCCTGACCGAACGGCTCAACGGCCAGGGCAAATCCCTCTCCCTCAACGACTGGATGGCCGAGGTCGAAGATCTCAGCCGCACCATGAAGGAAACCAGCGCCTGCGGTCTCGGGATGGCCGCCCCCCTGATCACCGACAGCCTCACGCGGTATTTTCCGGAGCGGGTGGCGGTGTATGTGGGGAGTGGGGAACGGGGAACGGGGAACGGGGAACCGTGAGCAGTGAGCAGTGAGCAGTGAGCAGTTTTCAGTGTGCAGCAGTTGAGACCCGGAATGGGGGAATGAATATTTCCACATTCCACTTTCAACTTTTCACTTTCAACTTTCTACTTTTTAAATGACTATGAAAACCAACGGCCAACAACCTGAAGCAAAAACGATCGTCCTGAACGGGAAAACCGCGGTCTATCGGGAGGGGGAAACCCTTTACCAGATCGCGGCCAGGGAGGGGATCGACATTCCAACCCTCTGCTACGACGACCGGCTGGCCCCGTTTGGCGGCTGCCGGATGTGCGTGGTCGACGTCGAAGGGATGAAGAACCCGGTCGCCTCCTGCACCTTCCAGGCCACTCCGGGGCTGAATGTCACGACCCATTCGCCGCGCATCGAAACCCACCGCCGGACCCTGCTGGAAATGGTGAACTCCGAAAATCGGGAGCTGGAAGTCGATCCGCTGCGCGGGTACGCCTCCCAGGAGCTGGTCGACCTGGTGTCGCTTTACGACGCCCAAACCGGCCGCTTCCAGGGGCAAAAATCCGGCCGGAGCTACGTCGAAGACGACAACCCGTTCATTTTGCGCGACTACGATCTCTGCATTTCCTGCTACCGCTGCGTGCGCGTCTGCGCCGAGCAGGAAGGGGATTACGCCATCAGCATCATGAACCGGGGGTTCGACACGCAGATCACGACCGAGTTCGGCGGCCTGCTCAAGAATTCCGCCTGCACCTTCTGCGGGCAGTGCGTGCAGACCTGTCCAACCGGGGCGCTGGCCGACAAAAAAGCGCTGCGCGCCGCTTCGATCCCCCTGCCGATCGAAAAAACCCGGACGATCTGCCCCTACTGCGGCGTCGGCTGCTCGGTCGACATCATGACCAAGGGGGACCAGATCGTCGGGGTTCAGCCGGCCATGGACGGTCCGGCCAATGAAGGAGCGCTCTGCGTCAAGGGGCAGTTCGCCTTTGATTTTGTGCAGCATCCGGAGCGGCTCAAGACGCCGCTGGTGCGCCGGGAAGACGGCCGGCTCCACCCGGCCAGCTGGGACGAGGCGCTCGATCGGGCGGCCGAAGGGTTCCGCCTGGTCAATGAGAAATACGGCCGGTACGCCATCTACGGCGTCGCCTCCGGCCGGGCTCCGCACGAAGCCGCCTACACGATGCAGAAATTCATCCGGGCGGGGTTTGGCACCCACAACATCGATAACTGCAGCAGGGCCTGACACGCCCCAACGGTTGCCGGTCTGGCAGCCACCATCGGACGCGGGGCGATGTCCAATCCGCTGCGCGATATGGAAAAACCGGATGTCATCTTCTGCATCGGGACCAACATGACCGAAGCTCATCCGGTCGCGGCTACCCGCATCAAGAAGGCGATCGCCCGGGGAGCGAAGCTCATTGTCGCCGACCCGCGGCGCATCCCGCTGGCGGAAAAATCCGATCTCTACCTGCAGATTCGCGTCGGCTCCGATGCCGCCCTGCTGCTGGGCATGGCCCACGTCATCGCCGAAGCCGGCCTGATCGACGAGGGCTTTATCGATGAGCGGACGGCCAACGGCAAGCCCTTCCTCGAACACATCAAGGAATTCCCGCCGGAGTGGGCGGAAGAGATCACCGGCGTGCCGGCCGCCGACATTCGCCAGGCCGCCCTCTGGTACGGGCAGGCGGAGCGGGGGGCCATCTACTACACGCTGGGCATCACCGAGCACATCTGCGGCGTCGACAACGTGCAGAGCCTCTGCAACCTGGCCCTGATGACCGGCAATATCGGCCGGGAAGGGACCGGCATCAACCCGATGCGCGGCCAAAACAACATCCAGGGAGCCGGGGACTGCGGCGCGCTGCCCAACAACTACCCCGGCTTCCAGGCGGTCGATAAAGCGGAGCACCAGGCCAAGTTTGAAAAGGCCTACGGCCGGCCGCTGGACATCAAAAAGGGGATCACGAAGGTAACGGCGCTCGACGAATGCGGTGACGGCATCCACGCCATGCTGATCGACGGCGAGAACACCCTCATCTCCGACCCCGACCGTGCCCACTGCGAGCACGCCCTGCGCGCGCTCGACCACCTGGTGGTCATCGACATCTTCCTGACGGAGACGGCCCAACTTGCCGACGTCGTGCTCCCCGCCACGGCGTGGGGCGAGACGGACGGGGTCCAGACCAACACCGAACGTCGGGTCCAGCGCCTGCGCAAGGCCGTCGATCCGCCCGGCGAAGCCATGCCGGACTGGTGGATCGTGTCCCAGATCGCCCGGCGCATGGGGATTCCGGGCTTCGAGTACGAGCACCCGAAGGAGGTGTTCAACGAGCTGTGCGAGCTGTCGGCCACCTACCACGGCCTCGACTGGGACCGGATCGAGAACGGGGAATACCAGTGGCCGGTGCCCTACAAGGGGCACCCCGGAACGCCCATCCTGCACCAAGAGACGTTCGTGAACGGCCGCG
>JBFFZG010000440.1:0-3435 GCA_041568735.1 Promineifilaceae bacterium (SeqCode) | reverse complement strand
CGCGGCCTATGCGGAAGCCGTCCAGCAGAACCCGGCCGCGATCCTGCTCAATTTCAGCGACGTCGATTACATCAACAGCACCGGGATCGCCCTCATCGTCGGCCTTCTGGCCCAGGCGCGCCGGGACCATCGCCGGCTCATCACCTGCGGGCTCAGCCCCCACTACGAGGAGATCTTCCGCATTACCCGGCTGGCCGACTTTATGAGTATTTACCCGGATGAGGCGTCTGCCCTGCGGGAAACCGCCTGATCCTCGCGCCTCCGACCCTGTGATATTGATCGAGGAGAAAACATCATGCCCCATGCCAACGTCGAAATGAGCGTCCGTCACCCCAAAGAATCCGTCAGCGTCATCGACATCCAGGGTGAAATCACCGCGTATGCCGAGCAGGCGCTGGCCGATGCCTACACCGAGGCCAGCAGCAACGGCGTCAAGGCGATCGTGCTCAATTTTTCCAACCTGGATTATATGAACAGTTCGGGGATCGGCCTGCTGGTCACGATGCTGATCCGGGCCCAGCGCCAGAAACAGCATCTGCTGGCCTTTGGTCTCAGCGACCACTACAAGCAGATCTTCGAGCTGACCCGGCTGAACGAGGCGATCGGCATCTACGCCGACGAAAGCGCCGCCATCGGCGCAGGACTTTAAGCCGTATTTGGCAGGCGGTGTGTGGACCGTGGTGCATGCCACGGCAGCCATCACCCAAGACAGAATACCAGAATCCTGGCCACTTTAGAGCTGGAGCAAACCCATGTCCGACCAACCTGACCCCAAACCAGCGCCGCGCGATCCATCCAACTGGGCGCGGCCGATGGATAAATTGACCGTCCACGATATGCCGGCCGGTGCCATCAATCTCAACGTGGAGGGGCGGCGGCTCACCGGACCGCTGCAGGGCTTCGGCCAGCTGTGGCAGAAGACCTACCGCATCCGGCTGGAAGGCACTGACATCAAGCCGGCGGTTGTCATTCGCGAGTGGCGCCAGCATTTCGCCGATTTCTGGCCCAAGGGGAACCGCTTTTACGGCCCCCTGACCGGTGTTGAACCGGGCGAAGTGGCCGTCCTCAACCTGTCGCTGCCCGGCGGCGCCCGCCTCTCCACCGGCATTCGCGTCATTTACGCCGACGAGGAGTCCTTTTCATTCATGACGCCGCAGGGGCATATGTTCGCCGGCATGATCACTTTCAGCGCTATTGCCGACGACGACGACGTGACCGTGGTCCAGATCCAGGCACTGATCCGGGCCAGCGACCCGGTCTATGAGGCCGGCTTCCGGCTGGGCATCGGCCACCGGATGGAAGATAAATTCTGGCACGGCACCCTGCAGAACCTGGCCGCTCACCTGGGCGCGACCAGCCGCGGGGTCATTCAGACCAATGTCTGTGTGGATAAAAAAATGCAGTGGTCGGAGGCCAGAAATATCTGGCACAACGCGGCGATTCGCACCGCCCTTTACATGCCGGTCCACCTGGTGCGCCGCGCCTTCGGCCGTTGAGCGCACCGTCAAGAGGAGCAAACCATGAGCGAGCAAGAACGCGAGCGGGAGAAAGCCTGGGCCAAGAAAATCGACAAACTGGCCGTCGACAGCAGTCCGGCCGGCGCCCTGAATCTCAACGTCGTTGGCCGGCAGGTCGTCGGGCCGCTGCAGGGGTTCGGCCAGATGTGGCAGAAAACCTACCGGCTGCGGCTGAACGGCCTCGACCTCGATCCGGCGGCCGTCGTCCGCTACTGGAAAGAACACCTGCCGGAGCTGATGCCGGATGACAGCCGCTTTTATCCCTCCCTGACCGGAGTTCAGCCGGGCGAGGTCATCCTCATCAACGCCACGCTGCCGGGCATCCCCGGCACCATCGCCACCGGCGTCCTGATTCTTTACGCGGACGAGGAGTCCTTCACCGTCATGACCCCGCAGGGCCACCCGGAATCCGGTTTCAATACCTTCAGCGCCCTGGAGGAAGATGGGATAGTCATCGCCCAGATCAAATCCCTGGCCCGGGCCAACGACCCCATCTACGAGTTTGGATTTCGCTTCATGGGCGGATCGAAGCAGCAGGAAAGGATCTGGCGCCACGTTCTGACCCGGCTCGGCGGCGGCCTTGGGCTCGGCCAGCCGCCGGAAATCGAGCTGATCGTGGAATGTGTCGACACCCGCCTGCAGTGGTCCCAGGTGAAAAACGTCTGGCACAATGCCGCCGTGCGCTCCGTGGCCTACGGGCCGGTTCGCCTGGCGCGGCGGGTGTTTGGCGGCCGTTAGCCGGGTGAGAGCCGGCTCCACGAAAGGGCCGGTTTCACCCCCTGGAGAATGATGACGACTTATGACGCAGTGATCGTCGGCTCGGGTCCGAATGGGCTCGCCGCGGCCGTAACCCTGGCTCGCCAGGGCCATTCCGTACTCGTCTTTGAAGCCAAAGAGACAATCGGCGGCGGCACCCGCACGGCCGAGCTGACCCTGCCGGGTTTCCACCACGACATCTGCTCCGCGATTCATCCCCTGGCTATGGGCTCCCCCCTCTTCCGGGAGCTGCCCCTGGCCGATTACGGTCTTCAGTTCATCCAGCCTGAAATCCCCCTCGCCCACCCGTTTGACGACGGGTCGGCCGCCGCACTCCATCGAACCATCTCAGAGACCGCGCGTACACTGGGAGAAGATGCAAGAGCCTATGAAAATCTCATCGGTCCGCTTGCAGAGCGCTGGGAAATCCTGATGCAGGAATTTCTCGGACCGCTGCGCCCGCCTCGCCACCCCTTCGTCATGGCCCGCTTCGGGCTGAGCGCCATCTGGCCGGCCGCCGGGTTCGCCCGCAGCCGCTTCCAGGGCGAGAAGGCGCGCGGCTTCTTCGCCGGGCTGGCCGCCCACGCCATCATGCCCCTGGAGCGGCTGGCCACCACCGCCTTTGGCCTGATGGTCGGGATCCTCGGCCACGCCGTCGGCTGGCCGATTCCCTGCGGCGGCTCCCAGCAGATCACCAACGCTCTGGCCGCCTACCTGGCCGACCTCGGCGGCGAAATCGTCACCGGCCGGGAGATCCGCTCCCTCGACGAGCTCCCTCCCACCCGGGCGATCCTCCTCGACATCTCCCCGCGCCAGCTGCTGCAGATCGCCGGCGAGCGGCTGCCGGCCGGCTACCGGAGGCAGCTCGAGCGCTACCGCTACGGTCCCGGGGTCTTCAAGGTCGACTGGGCCCTCGACGGCCCGATTCCCTGGACGGCCGCAGCCTGCCGCCAGGCGGGAACCGTTCATCTCGGCGCCACGCTCGAGGAAATTTCGACCAGCGAGCGGGTAATCTGGCAGGGGAAAATGAGCGACCGGCCCTACGTGCTGGTGGCCCAGCAGAGCCTCTTCGACGACAAACGTGCCCCGGCCGGCAAGCACACCGCCTGGGCCTACTGCCACGTCCCCCACGGTCTGAACGAGGATCTGACGGCCCTCGTCG
>JBFFZG010000439.1:0-3466 GCA_041568735.1 Promineifilaceae bacterium (SeqCode) | reverse complement strand
GAACGGCGTGGCCCAGGTTGTGCAGACTCGAGGCAGTATCTCTTACCGCATGGATCGATCGCAAAATCCCCAGGCTTTCTTCGTAGGCCGATCGGGCCCGCGCGAACTCCCCCAGGCAGCGGGCCAGATCCCCGGCGAAATTCAGCCCCATAGCGATCCGATAGGGATTGCCGGTCTGCCGCACCAGCGGCAGCCCTTCGTCGAGCAGCGCCCGGGCTTCTTCCAGGCGGCCGAGGGCCATGGCCGTAAAGCTGCTCGTGGTCAGGGCGATAGCGAGCTCGAGGGTGCGGCCGAGCTCCCGCTGCAGCTGCAGCGCCTTGAGGGCGAAGGTGTACTCCGTCTCGTAATCTCCCAAAGCCCGGGCCGCGTAGCTTTTGACCAAAAGCGCCCAGACCATGGCCGGCTTATCTTCTTCCCCCAGGGCTTCAGCCCGAGCCGCCGCTCGATTTCCATAGGCCGCCTGGGACTCCAGGTTGCCGTGAAAGCCGGACAAGAAAGAGGCCTGAGCCAGGGCAGTGATGTGGACCTGGTTGGAGACGATGCCTTCCCCCTGTTCCAGCAGCCGCTCCAGCCAGGCCAGCCCCTCGTCGACCAGATCGCGGATCGTCCAGAGGTTGTAGAGGGCAATGGTGATCCGGAGTCCTTCTTCAATTCGACCGCTCGCCAAAGCCCAGGCCAGCGCTGCTCGAATGTTGACCGCTTCCTCCTCCAGCCAGTTCAGCCAGAGCTCCTGGTAGGGACCGATGAGTTTCGATTCAACTTCTTCGACCAGCCGGAGATAGCAGAAAAGTAACCGATCCTGGATAGCTGATTTTTCCCCAGATCGATCCAATTTCTCCGCCGCGTACTGCCGGATGGATTCCAGCATGTCATAGCGCGCCACCCCTTCGAGAGCCGTTTCGGCCTGGACGAAGGATTTATTAATCAGCGCCGAAAGATAGTCCAGCAGGCTCTTTTCTTCCAGTCCGTTCCCGCCGCACACCTGTTCGACTGACGGCAGGGTGAAGCAGCCGGCAAAGACCGACAGCCGGCGCAGGAGAATCTGTTCCGCGGCCGGCAGCAGGTCATGGCTCCAGTCCATCACCCCGCGCAGCGTCTGATGGCGTTCAACCACCGCCCCGCGGTGGTTGGCACGCAGCAGCGAGAAGCGATCGTCGAGCCGGCCGGCGATCTCACCCGGCGTCAGGACGTTGATCCGGGCCGCCGCCAGCTCGATGGCCAGCGGCATCCCGTCCAACCGGCGGCAGATGGTGGCGACAGCCCTGGCATTCTCCCCCGTCAGGGAAAAAGCGGGCTGAACGGCCGCCGCTCGATCGACAAAGAGGAGAATCGCTTCATACGCCGCCAGCCGCTCCAGGACAGAGGCCTTGAGCGCCCCGGCCGCGGGCAGCGCGGCCATTTCAGCCGCCGTTGGATAGGAGAGAGCCGGCAAATGGTAGATTTGTTCCCCCGGGAGCGCCAGCGGCTCCCGGCTTGTCACGAGAATTTGCAGATCGGGGCAGCGGCGCAGGAGCGCATCGGCCAGGCCGGCGCAGGCGGTGATGAGGTGCTCACAGTTGTCAATTACGAGCAGGAGGTTTTGCCCCTCGAGCGCATCTAAAAGCGCCTCGAGCGACGGCCGGTCGACCTGTCGGGGCAGACCCAGTCCGGCGGCCGCCCTCCGGGCCACGAGAGATTCTTCTGAAATAGGGGCGAGATCAACCCAGGCGATGCCGCCGGTGTACTCATTGGCCACCCGCCGGGACACTTCGGCCGCCAGCCGCGTTTTGCCGCTGCCGCCGGGGCCGATCAGGGTGATCAGCCGTGACCCGGCCAGGAGGCGCTGGACGGCCGCCAGCGCCTCCTGCCGGCCGATAAATCGGGTCAGCTGAATTGGGGCTGTCCTGCCCATGGCGTGCTGTCGTTTCCCTGCTCCGGATCCCTGGAACGAGCGACAAGCGCCGCAGATCCAGGCTCCGAAAACACCTGATAAGATCCATTATAACCGAAGAAACTCCTCCGTGGATCGCTGCGACGGTTTACGTTTGCCTCTGCCTTCTGGTAAACCTATTCAGACCGGTGTTTCCCCCGGAAAAGAAAGAGGATCGGGTGGTACCACCCGATCCTGGATATGCCACCCGGCCGGACCTCGCGATCCAACCGGGTTCCAGGCCCCGTCACCCTCACGGCTTTCGGGGCTATTCCTTCTACACAACGGACTCGATTCGATTGTCGAGTCGGATTATCTCATCACGTCCAGAGCCTGCTGGAGCAGCGCCTTAGCATATTCCGAATTGTGCACACCCATGCTCTGGTCTTCTTCGACGAACTTGTAGTTCCACATGGCATTGGCCACATCTTCCGGATAGACCGCGGTCACCCAGCGGCCGTTCTCCGGGTCGATGAAGCCTTTGTCGTTGAACAGGGTGGTGAGTTCGTCGAACATCGCCCGGACTTCCGTCTGGACGCCGTTGATGTCGAAATCTTCGGCGCCTTCGTGACAGGCCTGGCAGCGGTCCACTGCCGGTTCATAGGTGTGGCTGCGTGACTCGCCCATGTGGCAGTCTACACAGGTGTTGTCCACCTGCTCGTAGTGGTCACTGCGCGAGCCGGTGACGCCCAGACCCCCTTCGCCGAGAAGCATCTGGGCTTCCGCCCCGTGATGCGTCCCGTAGCGGCTATTCGAGACGTCGATATTGCCGTCGACCACTTCCGGTTTCGGATTGCGGATCTGGTGGCAGTTAGCACACAGATTGCCCGCTCCACCGTTAAAGGTGCCGTCCGAATACTCCAATTTCACCGGCTGATTGGCGCCCGTCAGAGCCCAGTCATCACCGGTGTATGTCGTATGGATGTTGTGACAGGTGCGGCAGGTGTACGGAGAAACGTTGACGACGCCTTCCACGGATGGATCGTGAGGCGGCAGGTTGGCGTTAATCCGCGCCTTGGCGCCTTCGGTACCGTGGCAGCCGGCGCAGTTTGTCCTTTCGCCCCGAATGAAAGCCTCCCCGGTCCCGTGGACGGAACTTTCCCTGAACTGGGCTTCTTTCGACCAGATCAGGGTTGTCTCATTGTGACATTCCGTGCAGGAAATATTGGAAGCGGCGAGTTCGGCTGCCGGCCCCGCCGGACCGACTTCACCGGCTGGTCCGGCTGGACCCGCCGGACCTTCTGGCCCGGCCGGTCCGGCTGGACCGGCTGGACCCGCCGGACCGGCCGGACCCTCAGGTCCCGGTGGACCGGCCGGCCCAGAACAGGCTACCATGAACAGCATTGAAAAGAACATCAATGCCGCGATACGAAATTTAAGACTCATATCAAAACCCCCTTACTGATTGGATTGCTGAGGTATCCGAAGAAAATCGTAGTTCGATAGAACCTCCTTTTTAAAATTCCACTGGCGGCAGCGGGCGTGACCCCGCTGTTGTTGTTGGCCATGGCAGAGGTTTCTCGGATCCTGCAAAACAACGCGAAGAAGGTGTTTGAT
>JBFFZG010000438.1:0-3476 GCA_041568735.1 Promineifilaceae bacterium (SeqCode) | reverse complement strand
TGAGCCAGCGGCGTCTGCAGGATGGGCGTGGCGAAGACGTTGTCGACGAGCAGAATGATTTCCCGCTCCCGGCAGAAGCGGCCGAGCCAGGCCAGGTCAATCAGGTCTAGCGCCGGGTTGGAAGGGGTTTCGACGATGCACAGGCGGGTGTTCGGCTGCACGAGGCCGGCCCAGCTTTCCGGCCGGTCGATCTCCGCGTAGGTGTGGCTGATGCCCCAGCGGGGGAAAATATTGATCAGCAGCTGGTGGGTTGACCCGAAAACTGACCGGGAGGCCAGGACGTGGTCGCCGCTGTTGAGCAGGGCGGCCAGGGCGGAAAAGACGGCCGACATGCCCGAGGCCAGCCCCACGCCCGCTTCCGCCCCTTCCAGCCGCACCATTTTGTCGACGAACTCGGTGACATTCGGATTGGCGTAGCGGGTGTAGATGTAGCTGTCGATTTCCCGCGCGAAGGCGGCGCGCGCCTGCTCCGCATCGTCGAACAGGAAGCTCGACGTCATGTAAATCGCGCTGGCGTGCTCCCGGTGGCCGGATGGATCCACCCGGGTGCGCACCATCTCCGTCTCAATATGCCGCGGCGCGCCGGGCCGCTTTTCTTCTTCTGACATGGGGGCCATTCTCCTTTTCTCGTTCGCGCGGGAAAACGGGCGGGGAAGCAATCCATTCATTATACCGGCGGCGAGGGCGTTTTTAAAAAGCCTTTTCGCCCTCCGGGTGAAACTTTTACGCTCCCCGTACGTAGATATCTGCAAGAATGGCTTGTTTGGCACGAGTGCAATGATGGCATATTCGGCAACACTAAAAGGGTTACAAACCATGTCAGATCGTTCCGGCACCAGCCTGCCGATTTTTCGGGTATACTCTCCTGGGGTAGCCCAGACCGGCAAGGTTCAGGAAATGACACAGGCTGAACAGGAAGCGTTTTGGCTGGAACACGCGAGAAACGGTGACAAGGCGGCTTTTGGAAAGCTGATTGAAGCCTACCAGAGACCGGTTTTTAACATGGCGTATCGCATGCTCAGCAACGCGCAGGAGGCGGAAGAAGCGGCCCAGGAGGCCTTCATCCGCGCTTTTACCCGGCTCGACAGCTACGATCCCACCCACAAATTCAGCACCTGGATGCTGTCGATCACGTCAAACTACTGCATCGACCTGCTGCGCAAGCGCCGGGCGATTCTGCTTTCGATCGACGAACCGCTCCCCCCTCACCCGGCCCTGATGTCGGAGCGGGGGAAAGGTCCGGAAGCGCAGGCCGTCGTCAGCGAAGAAGAGGCGATGGTGCAGGCGCTGCTTGAAACCCTGCCGGAAGATTACCGGCAGGCGGTTGTCCTGTTTTACTGGCACGATCTGTCCTACGAAGAAATCGCCGAGATGATGGACACGACGGTGAGTGCCATTAAGTCCCGCCTTTTCCGGGCGCGCCGCCAGATGGCGGAGACCGGGCTGGCGCTGGGGATTTCTTAGAACGGGTGAGGTGAAAACTGATGCGAGAACCCAATGAAAACCACGATCTCGACCAGGTTTACGCGCTGATGATGGATGCGCTCGATGGACAGCTGCCGGCCGGCGATTGGACTCGGCTGGAGGCTGCCCTGCGCGCGCATCCGGACCTCGCCGTCGAATGGGAGGCGATGCAGGCGGTCGATACGCTGTTTCGGCGGGCTCCGGCTGCCCGGCCGGCGGCCGATTTTGCCGAGCGGACGATGGCCCGGCTGCCGAACTGGCGGGTGCGCCGCTGGGCGATGGGGGCCGTTTTCGTGGCGATGGGGGCGGCCGGCCTGCTCCCCCTGGCCTTTTTGGGCTGGTTCTTCGGGGCGCAGCTGACGACGATCGCCACCGCCACCTGGCAGATCAGCGGCGCCCTGCTCGGCGCGCTGGGGCAGCTGCTGGTCCATTTTGGCGGTTTTCTAACCCGCTATCCGGCCGCCATGGGAACCCTGCTGGTCATGATCGGCAGCATTTCCCTCTGGTCGGGGGTCTACCGGCAGCTGATGATCGCGCCGGCCACGACCGCCCAATCCTGAAAATCGATCGATTGAAGGTGGCACCGCGCATGCGGTTTGATTTGAAATGATGATCACAAAACGCAGCTTATTACTCTTCGGGCTCCTGCTGGCCCTGCTGCTGGGGGGATCGACGGCCGTCCTGGCGTCCGCTCCCGGGCAGGAGGCGCCCGAGCCGGAAGTCATCAATCAGGATCTCACGCTGACCAGCGATTACGAGATCGGCGCCGGAACGGTTGTCAACGGCGACGTCGTCGTGTTCGACGGAGAGCTCGATCTGGCCGGGACGGTCAACGGGGACGTCATCCTCTTTGGCGGCGCCCTTGAATTAAACGGAACGATCAACGGCGAGCTGGTGCTCGTCGGTGGCACCCTGACCCCCGGCGCGGCGGCCTCGGTCTCCGGGGACTGCCTGGTCGTCGGCGGTCATATCGACCGCGGCGACGGGGCATTTACCTGCCAGACCGTGCTGCCGGGGTCGATCGGCCAGGGGCTGCTCAGCAGCCTGTCGGCCGCCCTGCCGGAAATTCTACCTGAATTGAACCTCCCCGCGCCCGGCAGCCCGGGTGGGCCGGCCCCGTCTGAAGGGGGCGCCATCGGCCAGGGACGGGCCGGCGAGCCGGCGGCCGTTCCTGTGCCTCCGCCTGCCGTTTCGCCGCCCGATGCTGGACCGGGCTTTGTCGCCCGCTTCTTCGGCGTGATCGGCCGCGCCCTGCTGGCCGGCTTCCTGGCCTTCGCGACGGCGGTGGTCTTTCCCCGCCGGCTGGCGGAGGTCAGCGATGCGGTGGCCCACCGGCCGGTCGCGGCCGGGACGATCGGCTTTCTGACGGCCGTGGCCGCGCTTTCGCTCCTGGCGCTGACCAGCATCATCTGGGTGCCGGTCCTGGCCGTCCTGACGCTCCTGTGCGGGCTGGGTCTCCTGCTGGCGCTGGCCGGCTTCCTCTTTATGGGGGGGACCGTGATTGCCGGCTGGACGGCCGTCGGCGCGCTGGCCGGCGAGTGGCTGGCCGACCGGCTGCAGCTGACCCGGCCGAGCTACGCCACTCTGGCCGCCCTGGGCACGGCCGCGCTGACCCTGGCCGTCGGCTTCCTCGGCCTGATCCCCTTCATGCCCGATGTCTTCCTCGGCATTGCCCTCCTCAGCGCCGGTCTGGGCGGCGTCGTCCTCACCCGCTACGGCCGCCAGCCCTACCCGCTCATCCGCTTCACCGCCGACCAGATCAAGATCGGGCAGGCGATCGAGAATATGCCGGAAGACTTTTAGAGTGCCGAGTGCCGAGTACCGAGTAGCGAGTACCGAGTACCGGGTGCCGAGTACCGAGTGCCGAGTGCCGAGTACCGAGTACCGAGTACCGAGTGAAAAGTTGAAAGTTTAAAGTGGAAAGTGAAGAGGCCGGTGGTGATTCGTTCAACCGCCGGCCTCTTTTTTTTGCGTGATTAAGCTGGTGGGGAACCGGCGCCGCCGCGTTCCCC
>JBFFZG010000437.1:0-3476 GCA_041568735.1 Promineifilaceae bacterium (SeqCode) | reverse complement strand
GCGATCGGATCGATCATACGAGGAGATCCCGCCAGTCGTCTCCGCCGGCCGGCGGCCCGTCCGATTTGGCCGGTGGGGGCGGGGGTTCGGCGGCCGGCGCATCGACTTCGCCCGTCACGGTGCGGGCGGTGGAAATGATCCCCAGGAGGAAGTAGAGGAACTGGTTCCGCTCCTCGAATTCCTCGGTCTGCCGGTTCAGCAGGCTGCCGCTCATCTCAAATATCCCCCTCGACCAGCAGACGGGAGAGCAGCCCCTCCAGGCTGCCGCCGGCCGCGTTTTCAATCAGCCGCAGCCAGTCCGACGGCACCCGGCCCGGGGCGTCGTCGATCAGAGTGTCCAGCTCGAAGGCCTGCCAGATCAGCCGCCCCTGCCGGGCGAGGGTCGATCCGGCCAGCCGCGCCTGCCAGGCCTGCCCTTCCGCCGTGCCGGCGAAGCGGCGCCCCTCGGCAACCAGGGCCGAGGCGACCAGGCGGACCGCCCCGGGATTCTGTGCCAGGAGCCGGCGCAGCCCCTCGAGCAGGGGTTCCAGGCTTTCCCGGTTTTCGAAAAGCGTCAGGCGCGGCAGCTCGTTCGCGAATTGGCTCATCGGCGTCTCTCCGCTGCGGGTGTTCGGGGCAAATCGGTGCGGCCTGTCAGGCCACCAGGCGGCCTGACTGCTCCCGCCACCCCTGCTGCCCGGCCCGGGTGACGGCCGTCTGGCCGAGGATCGCCGCCAGCTGTTCGTCGTCAAGCGCCGCCAGCGCACCAAAGGTCCGCACCCCGGCCGCCTGCAGCTTGTGGGCATAGGCCGGCCCGATGCCCTTGATCCGGGTCAGATCGTCCGCTTTTTTGGCGGCCGCTTTCTTTTTCGAGGGAGATTTCGGGGGGGGAGCCGGCGCTTCGACGGTGACCGCCAGGAGCAGGTGGAGGTCATCATGTCCCTTGACGACGATCGTGGCCCGGTACGTCTGCCCGACTGTGAACAGGGTTTCCAGGAGCGTCAGGGTCAGGGTGATTTTGCGCTCTTCCTGGGCCTCCAGGGTAAAACGGGGTGGGGAGATCTGCAATGGGGGCCGGAAGGGCGGGCTGTCGCCATCGCCTTCAAATTCGGAGATCAGGAAGGAGATCTCGGCCGCCTCAGCGCGCTTGTTTTCCAGGATAAAGGCCGCCTGCGCCTGGTGGCCGAGGGGGGCGGTCAGCGACACCGGGACTTTCTGCGCCTCCCGTTCTGGTTTCTCCTCGTCGGCGCGGCCGTTGGCGCCGCCCATCACCGCCTGGAAAAACAGCTCATTGTAGGACTGGTTGAGCTGGGCCAGGGCGTTGTAGTAGTTCAGGCTGAGATTGGCCAGATCCTGCGCGTAGCGGGTCGCCTGATCCCGGGCGAAGCGCATGTACTCCTCCCGCACCGTCTGCTCGTCGAGTTCGCCGCGCAGCACGCGCTCGATCAGCTTCTGGTAGCGGTGCATCGCCTTGATCTGCTCCTGGGTCGAACGGGTGGTCAATTCTTCGATCCATTTCCCCATATTCTGATAGTTCATTGGTGATTTTTCCTTCTTTCCTTCGGATCTTTCCTGCGGATGCGCGACGCCGGCTTTATTTGTCCCGGGTAATGACGTGGTCGCTCATGACCAGAAGAAAGTCCCGGTGCACCGAGGGGGGCATCCACGGCTCGATGCCGGTGAAAACTTTCTGCGCCTTGCGGGCCAGCCGGCGGGTCAGGGCGCGGGCGTAGTCGATGCTCTCGTAGCGGTAAATCAGGTCGAACAGCATGCGGATATCCGCTTCCGTCTTGGCCAGCCGCGGTTTGTCCAGGATGCGCTCCGCCCGGGCCCGTTCTTCCGGGCTGGCCGATCGCATCATATGCAGCAGTATAACCGTGTGCTTGCCTTCCCACAGGTCGCCGCCGATCTCCTTGCCGTAGCGGGCTTCGCTGGCGGTCAGATTGAGCAGATCGTCCTGGATCTGGAAGGCGATGCCCATGTAGGTGGCGTATTTGCGCAGCCGGTTGAGCTGTTCGCGGCCGGCTCCGGTGACGATGGCGCCGACCTGGATCGGGGTGATGAAGGTGTACCAGCAGGTCTTTTTGTAAGACATGAGGCAGTAATCCCGATCGCGCAGTCCCCAGCGGCCGTGGCGCACCCAGTCGAGCTCGATCGACTGCCCTTCGACCGATTCGCGGGCCATGCGGGCGATCGTCTACATAATTTTCAGGGCGCGTCCCAGCCCGAGCAGCTGCATATTGTCGAGCAGCGGCTGCAGGCAGAGGGCAAACATGCCGTCGCCGACGTTGACCGCGATGGGGATGCCGTAATCCTCGTGCAGCGTGGCATACCCGCGCCGCATCAGGGAACCGTCTTCGACGTCGTCGTGGATTAAGAACGCGTTGTGGTAGAGCTCGAGCACGGCTGCGGTGCGCAGCGCGTCCTGCAGCCGGCCGCCCAGCGCCCGGCTGGTGGCGAGGCAGAGCGAGGGGCGAAAGGCTTTTCCCTGCCGCAGCGGATACTCGAGCATGTAATCGTACAGAGTCGACCGGTAGCGATTTTGCGGCACAATGCGCCGGATTTCGTCGAGGACGAGATCGCGGCAGTCGGCCAGATATTGTTTTAAAAAATCGGCCGGTAGCATGGACACCTGTCGGCGTGGTGGGCTGGAGCGCCGGTTAACAGCAGCCGCAGCGGCAGTGGATTTCGTACGCGTCGCAGTCGCGCGGCAGGACGGCCAGGGCCAGCCGGATCGGGCGAATCTCGCAGCCTTCGACGCGCAGGTCGGCGTAAAAGACCTCGCATTCCTCGACATCGGGCAGGGCCTGCCGCTGATTTTTTTCCGTGCCCCTGGCGGCCCCGGCTACATCGCGCAGGGTTTTTTCAAATGAAGCCCCTTCTTTGTCAGCCTGGGCCAGGGTGCTGCCGATGTACTGGACGACGATCAGGGCTTCCATCGATTGGCAGGGGCCGAGTTCGAAGGATTCCTGCGGCAGGACGGCCGCCGTCAGCCCCTCGACCGGTTTGCCCCGCCGGGTGGTCCAGCCGCTCAGCTCGAGTTTAACCGTTTTCTCCCGCCGGCGGCTGTTTTCGATCATCACCGGCACCAGCCGCCGCTCCCCCAGGCGGGTATAAATCGCCAGATCGGCGTCGCCGATGCAGCAGTCGCACTCGCAGGATCCCGGCCGGCAGGGGCGGCAGTCCTCGCAGTCGCAGTTGTCGGCGTGGCGCCAGCCCCGCTTGGCGCGGTACCCGGCGTAGGGACTGCCGCGCAGCCCCATGGCCGACTGCATCATGTCGGTCCAGGAGGCGGCCATATCGCCCATCATCCGGTTCATGCCGGCCATCATCGGGCCGTAGGCCTCGCTCATCTGGCGCATCATGTCATAGGCGTCGGGCCGCCGCGATCTCATTCTGGTTCGTGTCTCCATGGGAACCTCTCCTCGTCGTTAAGAATCTTTTTTGCCCCGAGTCGTCTTTTTTACCGGCGGGGGGGCTTCCACCCGCCGGCCGCG
>JBFFZG010000436.1:0-3522 GCA_041568735.1 Promineifilaceae bacterium (SeqCode) | reverse complement strand
GCGGCCAGTTTTTCACCACCCCGCCGTCCGGCCCGATCGCCACCTGGGTGGCGACGGCCGAAACCGAGGGGACCCGCGCCCTGCGCGAGGCGACGCTGGTGGGGCCGAACGGCCAGCCGCTGAGCGTCTCGCAGGTGACGTTAACGGAGAGCGGCCTGCAGGTCATCGCCCGTTAAGGGGCGGCAGCCGCCGCCGCGCCGCTTATCCCAGCAGTCCCACGCCGAAAAGCAGAACAAAGAAAAGCGTCGACAGGACGGTGCGCCTGAGGACGGGATCGAGCCGGTTGGGGGGGAGCGCGGCGGCCGCACGGCCGGTCAGCAATATCGGCACCGCCGCCAGTAAAAAGAGCCACTGCCAGACGCTCCGGTAAACCAGCAGCGTATAAGCCGCGGCGCAGGCCAGGGCGCCCAGCAGCAGGAGCCAGTGGTAAACCCGGGCGCGCGCCAGCCCCAGGCGGACTGGCAGCGAGCGCTTGCCGGCCGCCCGGTCGGATTCGACGTCGCGCATGTTGTTGACGTTGAGCACGGCCACGGCCAGGAGGCCGACGGCCGTGGCGGGCAGCAGGAGGGACCAGTCCAACGAACGGGCCTGCAAATAATAGGTGCCCAGCGTGCCGACCCAGCCAAAAAAGAGCAGGACGAAGAGGTCGCCAAAGCCGGCATACCCGTACGGGGAACGAGTGGCGGTGTAGGCGACGGCCGCCCAGACGGCCGCCCCGCCCAGCAGAATAAAGCCGAGAAATAGAAACATCTCCCGCAGTCCAAAGGCGGCGTAGAGCAGGGCCAGGCCGCTGACCATGGCCAGGCCGGCCGTGCCGATGGCCGCCCGCCGCATCTCGGCCGGACTGATCAGACCGAGCTGGGTGATCCGCTTCGGCCCTTCGCGCTCCCCGCTGTCCGCCCCATGAATGGAATCGCCGTAGTCGTTGGCCAGGTTGGAGAGGATCTGCAGAAAAACGGTCGTCAGGGCGCAGAGGAGCGTCACGGCCGGGCTGAACCGGCCGGCGGCGGCGGCCAGAAAAGCCCCCATGCCGATGCTGGCCAGGGCCAGCGGCAGGGTGCGCGGCCGGGCGGCGTGCAGCCAGGCCTGCCGGCGGGTCAGGGAAGAAAGCTCGGATGCATCCATAGACAAAATTTTATCAGGTCGCTCAATCAATACCATCTCCCCAACCCCCAACCCCCAACTCCCAACTCCCATTCCCCAGACAATCGCCAATCCGTCAGCCCCAACCCCATTTCGTAGGGGAGCCGTCAGGCTGTTCGCCCGCTTTCGCATACACTAAAAACACGAATACACGGGAAGGCCCCGGCGGGTTCGGAAGTCATCCGCCCCGGGCAGGTGGAGGCCATGGTTTGGAGGGGAAGCAGGCGCCTGGGCGTCCTGTTTATAATCTTGATAGCCCTGTCAGGTGGCGGCTGCCAGCCGGCGATGGTCGACGACCGGCCGGCGGCGCCTGCTCCGACCCACACCACGCCGGAGCCGACCCCGACGGCGACCCTGCCCACTGCGGCCGTCCCCGCCGCGCCGACGGCGCAGCCCACTCCCCAGCCGACCCTGGTTCCCCATGCCGTTCCCGGCGATCCACCGCCCGCCGGACTGATTTTTCGCACCAGGGAAGGGCTCTGGCAGGTCGACCCGGCCGGTCACATGCGGCTGCTGACCGCCCGGCCGCAGGCGGTTCCGGCCCCTGACGGTGCGCGCGCCGTTTACCGGGATGAGGCGGGCCGGCTCTGGCAGATCGATCTCCGCAGCGGGAGCGAAACCCCGCTGCCGCTGCCGGACGGGGTCGCGCTCGACCGCCACCTCACCTGGTTGGGCAGCGAAGCCGTCCTGGTCGGCTTCCGGGTCGATCCAGCCGACGAGGGGCCAAATACCGGCCGGCTGGCCCGGCTCGACCTGAAGGATGGCCGCTGGACCGATTTTCAGACCGGCCTGACCAACGCCCCCCCGTCCCTGGCGCCGGACGGCCGGACGGCGGCCTACGCCACCGTCGAGGGGCCGTTCCTCCTCGACCTGGCCAGCGGCGCGTCGACCCCGCTCCCGGCCGCCGATTTCGCCGGCTTCCCCGGCGGTGCGCCTCCGGTATTCACCACCGCCTCCTGGTCGCCGGACGGCCGGCGGATCGCCTGGATGGTCACGAGACTGGCCGAGACGAGCGCCCTGGTCATCGACCCGGCGGCCGAATCGGTCATTCCCCTCTACCCGTTCCCCCCGGGCGCCTGGAGCGGCCCCGACCCGGCGCCGGTCTGGAGTCCGGACGGAAAGCTGCTGGCCGAAGTGATCGTCAGCGACCCGGAGATTGTCGGGCTGTGGCTCCAGGGGGCCGACGGCCGGTCGGCCCGCCAGATCGCCCCGGGCTCCTGGGACCACCCGCTCTGGCTGCCGGACGGCCGGGGGCTGCTGGCCGCCCACAACCATGAAGGGGGGTTTACCACCGTCGAGCGCTTCGACCTGGCGACAGGCCGCTGGACCCCCATCGACCTCCCCCACGACGCGGTGCCGCTTGCTTTTGCGGGGAGCGGCCAGGAGCTGCTCCTCTTCGATCCGGCTGGAGGCGCCCGCTGCCTTTTCACCTTTCCCGGCCAGCTGATCGGTTTGATCCAGGAAGGGGACGGGGCGCTTTTCTACCATGAAGAGACCTATTTTGACGATCCGGACGGCGGCTTCGCCGAAGTGCGCCGGCTGACACCGGACGGGGTCGTCGAGCCCCTGGCATTTACCCGGGTGCCGGGACCGGAGCGCTTTCTGCACAGCTTTGTCGTCAGTCCGGACGGCCGATTCGTGGCCTGGTCAGTGAGTTATCGCGGAGAGGTCGAGGAGGAGGCGATCAGCGATCTCTATCTGGCGGACACCGCCGGCCGGGAAATTCGCCCCTTGATTCGAGGGATGGTTCAGGACGACCGGCAGTTCATTCAGCCGCTGCGCATCGCCCAGGATAACCAGACGGTTTACTTCGCCCTCATGCCCCAGGGGCAGGGCGGGAGCTGGAACGACTACAGCGGCCGCTATGACAGCTTCTACCCCGTCGACGAGATGGGTATCCCGGAGCGTCTCTTTTACTGCGGGGAGCTCGACCTCTTTTTCTGTGTAGGAGATTTTACGGAAGGAGCGGCCGACATCAAAGCCGATGCCAGCGGCTACCCGATGCCGTCGCTGGGACGAATATTGCGCCTTTCCCCCCCTTCACCGGCCCCCTGGTGCCGGTTGTCTCCGGCCCCGGGATTTTAATCGCCCCGCACTGGGTGGATGACGGTCATCTCATGACCGGCTATGTTGATGACGACAGCTGGGGGACGGCCGCCATCGACCTGCGGGCCGGCCGGCCTGTCAAAATCGAGCCCTGGCCCCAGGCCTCTCTGATCACCGTTTTCCCGGCCGCCCCGACCCCGGGTGCGGCCCCGTGATCCATTTCTCCGCCTGCCTCATCAAAAGTCGATAAAACCTCCTTGCCCGACCCTGGCTCCCTATGCTACATTTGTGAAAATTGTATCGACCGACCAGTCAGTTTAATGAGTTGAAAGT
>JBFFZG010000435.1:0-3526 GCA_041568735.1 Promineifilaceae bacterium (SeqCode) | reverse complement strand
ATACTGATCCCAGGCGGCCGCTGTTTTCGTCGGCCGCCTGCAGACTCTAAGCCTGCCCTATCGCTCAACATCCAGCTCGCCGGCCGGCCGGCCGCTGTGCCCCGTTGGCCTGCGCCGACGAAGGAGAGATCACCATGTCCGGCCACGCACCCGGTGTGGAGCGTATTCCCGGCTACTGCGCCCTCTGTATTTCCCGCTGTGGATCGATCGCCGTCGTCCAGGACAGCCGTTTTATCGCCCTGGAGCCGGATCCATCCCACCCGACCGGTAAAGCCCTCTGCGCCAAGGGGCGGGCCGCGCCCGAAATCGTCTACCACCCCGACCGCCTTCAATATCCAATGAAGCGCACCCGACCGAAAGGGGCAGCCGACCCCGGCTGGGAGCGGATCAGCTGGGAGGAGGCCCTGTCCGTGACCGCGGCCCAAATGCGCCAGATCGCCGCGGAAAACGGACCGGAAAGCGTGGCTTTCAGCCTGGCCTCCCCGTCGACCTCAGCCATCGACGATGCGGCCGACTGGATCCAGCGGTTGGCGTCCGCCTACGGCAGTCCCAACCTGTGCGTTTCGATGGAGCTCTGCGGCTGGGGACGGCACCTGGCCAATCAGTACACCTTTGGCGCTCCCGTCCCGGGCGCCTACCTGCCGGATCTCGAGAACGCCGGCTGCATTCTCTACTGGGGCTACAACCCGAACCTGGCCCGGCTGAGCCACGCCACGGCCACGGTGGCGGCCGCCAAACGGGGGGCGAAGCTGATCGTGGTCGATCCGCGCCGTACCGGCATCGCCAAAAGAGCTGATCTGTGGCTGCAGGTCCGGCCGGGCACCGACGCCGCCCTGGCCCTCGGCATCGCGTACGTCATGATTGATCGGGGCTGGTTCGATCGGGAATTTGTGCGGGAATGGACAAATGGTCCCTTGTTGGTGCGGGAGGACAACGGCCGCCTGCTCCGGGAGGGAGATCTTTTCCCTGGTGGGAGGGCTGACCGATTCGTGGCCTGGAAGGAAGGCGGCAATCGCCCGCTTATCTACAATCCGGCTGAGGGCCGCTATTCGGACCGGCCGGCAGTAACCGGATCCTATCGGATCGACACCGTCCAGGGATCGACCACCTGCCGACCGGCTTTCCAACGGCTGGTTGACCACCTGCAGACCTACACTCCGGAGCGCGTGGCGGCGATCTGCGGCCTGCCGGCCGGCCGGATCGAGGCGGCGGCCGAACTGCTGTGGGCCGCCCGTCCGCTGGCCTACTACGCCTGGAGCGGTGTGGAGATGCAGACCAACGCCACCCAGATCGCCCGGGCCGTGGCCCAGCTCTCCGTACTGACCGGCAGCTTCGACGTGCCAGGGGGAAATGTGCTTTTTCCAGCCGTTCCGGCCGCGCCCGTGACCGGCCAGGAGCTGCTCCCCGCTTCCCAGCGCACGCGTGCCCTGGGCTACGCCGAACGGCCGCTCGGTCCAGCGCGCTGGGGGTTTGTCACGACGGAGGAAATTTACCAGGGGATTCTCGACGGAGAGCCCTACCCGGTCCGGGGGCTGGTCGGTTTCGGGGCCAATCTGCTCCTCTCCCACGCCGACAGCCGGCGCGGCCGGGAGGCGCTGCAGGCCCTCGAATTTTACGTCCACGCCGATCTTTTCATGAATCCGACGGCCGAACTGGCCGATATCGTCCTGCCCGTCACCTCGCCTTTTGAGAGCGAAGCACTCCGCTTCGGGTTTGACATCAGCGTCGAGGCCAGGTCGCTGGTGCAGCTGCGCCGGCCGGTCGTTTCGCCCCGTGGAGAAGCGCGCTCGGATACCGCCATCGTCTTCGACCTGGCCGCCCGCCTCGGCCTTGGCGAGCACTTCTGGGATGGCGACGTCGAGGCCGCCTACCGCCACCGGTTGGAGCCGGCCGGCATTGCATTCGACACCCTGCGGGAACACCCCGAAGGGGTGCGGGTGCATCTCGAGCCCCACTACCGCCGGTATGCCGAAAAATCCAATGGGGCGGTGCGCGGCGTGAATACGCCCACGAAAAAGATCGAGCTCTATTCTGAAATCTTCGGCGATCACGGCTACCCGCCCCTGCCGACCTACGAGCCCCCGCTCGTCGGTCCAGAAATCCGGCCGGATCTGCGCGAGCGATTCCCCCTGATCCTGACCTGCGCCAAGCACAACCTCTTCTGCGAAAGCCAGCACCGGGGGATTTCCAGTTTGCGGCGCCTGGCGCCGGAGCCTGAAGTCGAGCTCCATCCGCAGGCCGCGGGCGACCGCGGTATCGCCCCCGGGGACTGGGTGCGCATCGTTACGCCGGATGGCAGCGTACGCGCCCGGGCTCGGCTGAACGATACCCTCCAGCCCGATGTCGTCTGCGGCCAGCACGGCTGGTGGCAGGCTGCTCCGGAAATCGGCGCTCCCGGCTACGATCCCTTCAGCGAGGACGGGGCCAATTTCAACCTGATCATCGGCAACGAGGCGATCGACCCGATCAGCGGTTCCGTGCCCCACCGGGCTTATCTCTGCCAGATTCTTCTCGATGGATAATCCCTTTCGATTGGACGGCAAATGAGCAATAAAAAGGAACTGGAAGAAGCCATCCATGCTCTGGAAGCCCAGCGCACTCTCCTCGGCGATGCGGTTGTCGATGCCTCCATCGAAGTGCTGCGGGAAAAATTGGGGGAACTCCTGGCCAAATCTCGCCAGCAGCAGCGGAAGCAGGTCACGATCATGTTCGTCGATACTGTCGGTTCGATGAGCCTGGGGGAAAAACTGGACCCTGAAGAAGTGTTAGAGCTGATGAACACCGCCTTAACCGCTTTCGTCAAGGGAGTGCAGCATCACCAGGGAGAAATCGCCCGCCTCACGGGGGATGGGCTCCTGGCCTTTTTCGGCGCCCGGCAGACCCGGGAAAATGACCCCGAACGGGCGATCCAGGCCTCTCTGGAAATCCGGGATGTCGCCCGGAATTATGGGGGGCTGCTTGCGGAAAAGGGGGTGCCCGGTGAATTCGCTGTCCGGATCGGCATCAATACCGGACTGGTTGCTCTCGGGGAAGTCGGAGCGGAAGGGGGGTCTGAATTTACGGCGATGGGAGATCCCATCAATCTGGCATCCCGACTGGAAGGCAGCGCCCCGCCAAACGGCATCGTCATCTCCCAGGAAACCTATCGGCATGTGAAGGGGCTTTTCGAGGTTCAGAACCTGGAGCCCTTGCAGGTGAAGGGAAAGTCAGAGCCGGTGCAGTCCTATCTCGTCATCAAGGCAGTGCCGGATCCCTTGCTCCCGGCCGTTCGCGGCGTCGAAGAAATCGACACCCGTTTGATCGGCCGGGAAATCGAACTGATGACCCTGAACAACCGCTTCCAGGAAATACTCGAAGAAGATGAACCGGTTTTCATGACCGTCGTGGGCGATGCCGGTATTGGTAAATCGAGGCTGCTGGAGGAATTTATCGGCGGGCTGGAGGAATTTCCCGGCCGCCTTTCGGTTTTTAAAGGACGGGCCACGCCGGCCATCGAACCGGTCCCTTACGGCTTGATCCGGGATCT
>JBFFZG010000434.1:0-3539 GCA_041568735.1 Promineifilaceae bacterium (SeqCode) | reverse complement strand
GCGCCG
This sequence comes from Promineifilaceae bacterium (SeqCode), assembly GCA_041568735.1. Taxonomy (GTDB): domain Bacteria; phylum Chloroflexota; class Anaerolineae; order Promineifilales; family Promineifilaceae; genus WTJY01. Next base: position 3,533 of record JBFFZG010000434.1, on the reverse strand, counting down.
CGCCTATCCCGAAGTCGACGCCTTTTTCGCCGCCAAGCGGCAGGTCGATCCGGACGGGCTGTTTACCAACACCTTTTACGAGAAATACGGCCGGTAGGCCTGTAGGGGAGAGGCGCCCGATGCCTCCTCCCACCGTGCGCCTCCCCCTGCCCCTCATCAATACGGGCCCCTCCCCCGTCCGGCAGCGGCCGGTTGACAGGGTGTGGTAGTCTGTGTGCAGGCTGCCTGCTGCCGCACCGCCGGGCGGTCCGTTCGTTTCCCTGGATCCGGGTTCATGGCTTCGGCCGGCCGCCTGGTTCATTTCGTTCTATTCACTCTAAGCAGCCAAACCCCGCCAGGCAAACAATGAGGAGGTTTGATCATGACTATTAACCGGAGCGGCGCGGCGCCGGGCGCACGCTGGCGCATCCTGGCCTTCCTGGCCGCGGCCCTGCTGCTGGCGATGTCGACCTGGTTTTCCGCCTCGGCCGTCATCCCGCAGCTGCGCGCCGAGTGGGCGCTTTCGCCAAACACCGCCGCCTGGCTGACCATCGCCGTCCAGCTCGGCTTTGTGGCCGGCGCCGTCTTTTCCAGCCTTTTGAACATCGCCGACCTCATCTCCCCCCGTCACGTCATGATGGGCGGCGCAATCGGCGCGGCGGCCGCCAACTTCCTGCTGCTGTTCGCCGGTGGGCCGGAAGCGGGAATCCCGCTGCGCTTCGCCACCGGTTTCTTCCTGGCCGGCGTTTATCCGCCGGCCTTCAAGCTCATCTCGACCTGGTTTCGGGAAAACAGGGGGCTGGCCCTCGGCCTCCTGGCGGCCGCCATCGTCGTCGGCAACGGGGTCCCCCACCTGGTCAACGGTCTGGGCGGGCTGGACTGGCGCATCGTCATCACGGTGACGTCGCTCCAGGCCCTGGCCGGCGGGCTGATCGCCGAATTTCTCGTTCGCGAAGGGCCATTTCCCTTTCCGACGGCCGTTTTCGATCCCCGGCAGATCGGCCTGGCCCTGACCAACCGCGGCGTGCGGCTGGCCACCCTCGGCTACGTGGGGCACATGTGGGAGCTGTTCGCCATGTACGCCTGGATCCTCGTCTTTTTCATCGAGCTGTTCCGCTTCCACGGCGCCGTCATCCCCTCCCTGGCCGCCTACGCCACCTTCGCCATCTTCGCCGCCGGCGGTCTCGGCTCCTGGCTGGGGGGCGTGCTGGCCGACCGCTGGGGGCGAACCCGCACGACGATCCTGCTGATGGCTGTCTCCGCCGCCTGCGCCGTGTCGATCGGGCTGCTGATGGAGACCCATCTCACCCTGGTGCTGCTGGTCGGCCTGGTCTGGGGCATCGCCGTCGTGGGGGACTCGGCCCAGTTTTCGACCATGGTCACGGAGACGGCCGACCAATCCTACGTCGGCACCGCCCTGACCATCCAGCTGGCGTCCGGTTTTGCGGTGACCGTCGTCACCATCTGGCTCATCCCCCTCCTGCAGGATTGGGTCGGCTGGCGCTGGGCCTTCGCCTTCCTGGCGCCGGGGCCGCTGATCGGCATCTGGGCCATGCAGCGCCTGCAGTCTTCACCCGAAGCGGCCCTGATCGGCGGCGGTCGGGGCTAAAAAGGGGAGCGGCGGGGCTCAGGCCGTTCCCATGGACATATGCCGCCAAATACAGTGTGGTATCCTGATCGTACCGCCGCATTTTATCGTTGGGATTCGCCTGATCAGAAGCGAGCCAGCATCATGAACTGGATTCCAGGAACAAAACTCCTGCGCCCTGAACCCGCCCCGGATATCCTCGAGCGGCCGGATCTGCTGGCCCACCTCTGCCAGGAAGCTTCCACCCGGCGGCTGACTCTCATTTCAGCCCCGGCCGGCGCCGGCAAAACCACCCTGGCCGCCTCCCTGGCGCGTTTCTGCCCCGATCTCAGCCTGGGCTGGATGCGGTTGGGCGACGAAGATAACCGGCCGGAGTCCTTCTTTCCCCTTTTCCTGGCCGCGGCCGATCACCTGCTGCCCGGCTGCACCCTGAATGCGGCCGCCCTCCTGGCCGACCGGCCGGAACTCGTCGCGGATCCGATCCGCCTGATGGGGCTGTTCATCAACGATATCCTCGACTGCGATCCAGAACCTTTCGCGCTCGTCATCGACGATTGTCATCTCGTCGACAATCCGGAGTGCCTGGCGGCGCTGGATTACCTGCTGGCCAACCTGCCCCCCGTGATGCACCTCGTGGCCACCGCCCGCGCCGATCCGCCGCTATCGCTGGCCAGGCTGCGCGCGCGGGGACAGCTGGCCGAGATCCGGATGGACCGGCTCCGCTTTTCGGCCGCGGAGACGGCCGCCTGGCTCAACTCGGCCCTCGGCCTGCAGCTCTCCCGGCAGGATCTGGCCGCGGTAGAGGCGGTCACGGAAGGCTGGGCCACCGGCCTGCGCCTGCTGGCCCTTTCTTTAAAAGAGAAAGAGCCAGAACATGAAGCCCTGGAGCGAAACCGGCTGATCCAGGAACCGGGCCGCGGCTACCGCACCATCTTCGATTACCTTTTGGATGAGGTTGTCGGAAAGCTGACCCCGGATCGCCGGCGCTTTTTGCTGGAAACCTCAATCCTGGACACCATGACCCCGGCCCTGTGCCGGGCCGTTACCGGTCGGCCGGACGCTCACGAGCGGCTCGAATCCCTGGTCCGGCAAAATCTGTTTACCTCCCGCAGCGAAGGAGCGGGTAAGAACCGGGCCTATACCTACCATTACCACGCTCTGCTGCGCGAAGCGCTCCTGCGGGAATTAAGGATTAAAGAGCCTGGACGCCTGCCTGATCTCCACCGCCGGGCCGCCGCCGCGTTGGGGCCGTCGTTCGAAGGCGTCCAACATTTTCTCGCGGCGGAAGCCTGGCCGGAGGCGGCCGATCTGCTGGAAACGCTCGTCCACGAGCAGGTCGAACTGGGGACGATGCCGGTTCCGCTGGTCGACCTGATCGAGCGGCTGCCGGAAGCCATCGTTTCAGAGCGGTCCTGGCTGTTAGCCGCTCGCGGCATCCATCTCCTGCAGCGCGGCCACAAAGAAAAAGGGCGGCCCTTCCTCGAGAAAGCCGCCCGGCGGCTGGCAGCTGCCGGCGATGACTTAAGCCGGGCCTATCTCCTTTTCAATCTCTCCAACGTCACTGTCGGCCCGGAAATGGCCGCTTACCTCGAGCGAATCGGGGAGATTTTTACCGCCCAGGGCGACCGGGTGCCTCCCCGCTGGCAGGTGAGCTACCACCACGCCATGGTCTGGAAGCATCTGCACGTCCATCAATGGCCCGAAGTCGAAAGGCATCTCGAGCAGGCGGTCGATATTGCCATTCGTTCCGGCGAACCGGGTGCTTATTACACCCTGGCGACGAACAACTTTACCCACTTTTTCTATTCCCGGAGGGCGGGCGCCGCCCTTCTGCGCCTGAAAGACGCCCTGATCGCCCGCCTCTCCCCGGGCGATCTGCTGGCCCGCTTCGGCGTGATTAACATCGCCATGTGCCGCCACTGGCTGCAGGCGGAAGTCAGCCAGGCCGAGAAGCTGGCCCACCAGG
>JBFFZG010000433.1:0-3542 GCA_041568735.1 Promineifilaceae bacterium (SeqCode) | reverse complement strand
GAAGACTTTTAGAGTGCCGAGTGCCGAGTGCCGAGTACCGAGTACCGGGTGCCGAGTACCGAGTGAAAAGTTGAAAGTTTAAAGTTGAAAGTGAAGAGGCCGGCGGTGATTCGTCCAACCGCCGGCCTTTTTTTTGGCGTGATTCAGCTGCCGGGGAACCGGCGCCGCCCCGTTCCCCAACTCCCAACCCCCAACTCCCAACTCCCAACTCCCAACCCCCAGCTCCCAACCCCCTAAATTGCGGAGCTCAACCGGCTCACCTGGTCGTCGTAATAGGCGATTTCGCCCGGTTTGCGGCCGTTGACGCGCCGGTTCAGGAAGAAGATCGCCAGCCGCTGCTTGGTTTTATCGTCTTTGTTGGCCAGCTCCCAGCCCGCTTCGGCGGCCAGGCAGGCGGCGTAGTAGAGATCAGTCAGCCGATCCATCAGCGGCCGGAAGTAGATGGCCGCGGTCAGCTCGTCCATCTGCAGGATTTCAATCAGTTCATCCTGGATGCGCTCGAGCTGGTGGAGCCCTTCCTGCTTGATCTCCGGCAGGGTGGCGACCCCGAACAGCTGGCGGATGATTCCCATGAAGGGCTGGTGGATCTCGTATTTGTGGATGTCCCGCAGCACCTGGGCCAGCAGGACGTTGTGGGTCCCTTCCCAGTTTTCATAGACGACGTTGTCGCGCAGCAGGCGGGGGAGGATGCTGAACGTTTCGATCGTGCCGTTGCCCCCCAGGAGTTCGATGGCGGTGACGATGACCTGGTGGGCCAGGACGGCCGTGCGGTATTTGTTCAGGTTAATGCCCATGCGCAGGAAGGCGCGATCCTCGTCGGTCCCCCGGCCCAGCTCCAGGTCGTCGAGCGCCTTGGCGATGCGCATCGAGCCGGCCAGCATGGCGGCCGTGTCCGACCGCATCCGGGCCAGCTGGTCCTGGACGATGGGGAAGCGGATGATCGGCTGCTCGAAGGCGATCCGGCTCTGGGCGTAGCTCCAGGCGATGGTCAGGGCGCGGCGGGCGTTGCCGGCGCAGCCGAAGGCGTTGAAGACCCGGGAGGTGTTGATGACATGGGTCATGCCGTCCTTGAAGCTGCCGACATGGTAGGCGCGGGCGTTGTCGAAGCGGACCTCGGCCGTGGCCAGGGAGCGGGTGCCCAGCTTGTCCTTGAGGCGCTGGATGGTCATCCCGTTGGGGGTGCCGTCCTCGAGCCGGCGGGGGACGAGAAAGAGCCCCAGCCCACGGGTCCCTTCCCGCTCGCCGATGCGGGCGGTGACGAGGGCCAGGTCGGCCGTCACGTTGGAGCAGAACCACTTGTCGCCGGTGAGGTACCAGACCTCGCTGCCGGTGTCTTCCGGGGTGGCCTGCATGGCATTGATGCCGACGTCGGAGCCCCCCTGGATTTCAGTGAAGTACTGGGCGCCGGTGGCATTGCGGTCGTAGTCCTCGTCGAGGAGGGAGGGCAAATACCGCTCGCGCAGGGGTTCGGGGGCGACGTGCTGCAGGACCTTGATGACGCCGGCCGTGCAGGCCAGCGGGCAGTTGTGGCCGGCCTCGCCGTTCTGGGCGGAGACGTAGAAGAGGGGGAGGGTGATCCGGTGGCTGCCCATCTCCCCGAGGGCGCTCATGATACCGGAGCCGTAGATCAGCCGGCCGGCGGCGTGGTAGTCGGCGTGGTAGGCCACGTCTTCCAGCGGCCGGCCGATGGCGTCGTAGGGCTCGAGCCGGGGGAGATTGTGATCGAGGTTGGAGGAGTGGGCCAGCGGGTCGATTTCAACGGCGGCCGTGGCGCCGAATTTGTAGAAGCGGGGGGCGATTTCGCGGTAGCGCTCTTCCCCGAAATAGAGCTCCAGCTTGCGCTGCAGGTCGACATCAGCTGTGAAATAGTTGGTCGGCTGCGCCGCCAGCCATTCCGCCAGCCGGTTTTGTCCCCGAATGTTGGCGGGGACGCTTTCCGTGGGGTTGTAGTGGACGATTTTGCTCATGGCTTTATTGTTCTGGAGAGGAAGGATCTCCAGCTCCTTTGATCTGCGCTTTAATCGTTAAAAAAGCCAGCGCCACGGCTGCCAGGGCCCCCAGGCTGGCCAGCCCGCCGCCGAGCAGAAAGAGGGTGGTGGCCATGGCCACGTCCGGCGGCGGATCCTGGGGTGGAAGGCCGGCAAAGGCGGTGTCGACCAGGAGGCCGCCCATCATCAGGAAGAAGCCGAGGGAGATGAGGGCCACGGCCGCGATGAGCAGGCGGCGGTTTTTCACCGGCCGTTCTCCAGGGCGATGGGCTCGATCAGCCGGCAGAGGGCGGCGGCATTCAGCAGCCCCTTGGGCACAAACGATTCCCGGATGACATACTCCTGCTCCTTGCTGCCGTCTGCGCTCGTCTCCGACGAGTGGGCCCAGCCGCCGGCCGGCCCGAGGCCGTCGAGGGTGGGCACGTGGGCCCAGGTCAGGTTGCCGTCGCTCAGCCCCCCCCGGGCTTCCGCTGCGGCCGTAAAGCCGAGCTCGGCCGCGGCCTCGGCCCAGAAGGCGTAGAGCCGCCCGGTGGCCGCATTTTCCGGCCACGGCCGCACCGCCCCCTGCTGCTCGACGGCCGTCTGGCAGGCGTAGCCGTCGGCCGGGCTGCGCACGGTGGAATACCCCTGCAGGGAGCGCATGCTGATCAGCGCCTCCTGGTAGACTTCGGGATCGAAGGCGCGAAATTCGACCAGGGCTTCGGCCTGGTGGGCCACCCGGTTCATGACCACTCCGCCGCTGATTGTGCCGACGTTGAAGGTCAGCTGCCGCTCGTAGTCGGTCAGACCGGCGATGCGCTGCACGATCTCAGCCAGCTGAGTGACGGCACTGGCCCCCTGCTCGTGGGCGACCCCGGCGTGGGCCGAACGGCCGGTGACCTGGATCCGGTACTGTCCCATCCCCTTGCGCTGCGTGACCAGCCGGAAATCCCCGTTCTGCCAGCGCCCTCCTTCAAAAACAAGGCAGGCGGCGGTGTGAGCCGGGTCGAGATGGCGCCGCACGAGCGCCCCGAAATCGGGAACCAGCCGCTCCTCGGCCGCGTTGAAAAAGAGCTTCCAGGTGACCGCCTCGAAGAGGGCCGGCCGGCAGGCGGCCAGCGCCGAGAGGACGAGGTGGATCATGACCGTCCCCCCTTTGATGTCGACGGTGCCCGGCCCGTGGCAGCGGGTCAACCCGTTGACCGCGGCCTCCCGCCAGTGAAAGTCATGGGCGAGGGTCTCTTCCGGGGTAAAGACGGTGTCGAGATGGGAGACGCAGCCGACGACGGCCGGCGTCCGGCCCGGCCGGGTCAGCACCAGGTGATCGCCGAAGCGGCCGTCAGCCGCGGGCACCGTCTCGGCCGCAAAGCCCAGCGGAGCAAAGGAGCCGGCCGTCAGCTCGCCCAGCCGATTGACCCCTGCCCGGTTTTCCGTGAAGGTATTGATCGCCACCATCTCCCGCAGCAGGTCGATCGCCGGATCGAGCCTGCTTTCGAGCGTGGCGTGGATGTCGTCAGTTGAGTGCATGGGGGGATTTTAGCACGGGGCGATGAGGATGGGGAACGGGGAACGGGG
>JBFFZG010000432.1:0-3557 GCA_041568735.1 Promineifilaceae bacterium (SeqCode) | reverse complement strand
GTTGGTACTCGCGGCCGCGAGCCCCAACCGGGTGGATCGCGCTGGTGTCTGCGGCCGGCTGGCCGAGGTAAGCGGATACTGCCGGCGCCTGGGAGCTAATTATGACCTGCCTGGCACCGCGGCACAACCGGAGCCGCGGCGCGGACCGGGCTTCGATGCCGGCCGGCCGGGTCAATCACCGGCGTTCATGGCCCAGAACTGCTGCCGGTATTTGGCCACGCGTTCCGGCACCACAGTGACGCCGAGCCCCGTGCCGGCCGGCACGGTCATGGTGCTGTCCTCCCGGTTCAGGACAAAGGGCGGCTCGGCGACATCTTCGTGGAAATAGCGATCGGTGGCGGAAATATCACCCGGCAGAGCAAAATTCGGCAGGCTGGCCAGGTGAATGTTGGCCGCCCGGCCGACCCCGGTTTCGAGCATGCCCCCGCACCAGAGCCTGATGCCGGCCGCCTGGGCCATGTCGTGGATTTTCAGGGCGGTGGAGAAGCCGCCCACCCGGCCGACTTTCATATTGATGATTTGGCAGGCCTGCAGATCGATCGCCGCCCGGGCATCCGGGGCCGAGTGAATACTCTCGTCAAGGCAGATTGGCGTCTGCAGCTGGGCCTGCAGGCGGGCGTGATCGGCGATGTCGTCGTAGGCCAGCGGCTGTTCGATCATGAGCAGGTTGTAGGTGTCGAGCTGGCGGAGCATCTCCACGTCGTCCAGGGTAAAGGCCGAATTGGCATCGGCCATGAGCAGGAGATCCGGATATTTTTCCCGGATCATTTTCACTGGGGCTACTTCCCAGCCCGGTTCGATCTTGATCTTGATGCGCCGGTATCCCTGGGCGAGATAATCGTCGACGCGGGCCATCAGCTGCTCCAGGGTGGGCTGGATGCCGATGCTCACCCCGACTTCGACCCGGTCCCGCACCCCGCCAAGGAGGGCCGAGAGCGGCCGGCCGGCCATCTCCGCCTCGAGCGCCCAGACCGCATTTTCCACAGCGGCGCGGGCCATCGGATTGCCGCGGACCATTTTGTAGAAGCGGGGCAGATCCCGCCCGCCGGCGACCTCCCGGCCGATAAAACTGGGAATGATGAAATCGGTCAGCATGTGCCAGGCTGTTACCAGTGTTTCCTCGGAGTAGAGCGGATCACTTTCGGCGACACACTCCCCCCACCCAACGACCCCCTCGCTGTAAACCGCGACGAGGATGCAGGGGCGCGTCCCTTTTTCCCCAAAACTGGTGCGAAAGGGCTGGACTAAATCCTGCTCGATCTGGTGAAGTTCAACGCGTTCAATAATCATGGTTGGCTTTCGGGTTCGCCGGCCGGGCCGGCCAGGTCGTTCAATCGGTGGATCAGGCGGGTGAAGCGGGCCAGCGCCTCCTGGGTCTGCGGGTGGGCCTGCCCGATCAACCGCTCCGGGTCGGGATCCCACCGGTAGGCATCGAGGATGGCCTGGGCCTCCGCATCCCCTTCCATGTCGAGATAGGAGGTCGAGAGGCGGAGCGATAGATCTTCCGGCCGCACACCGAAGGCGGTTCCCGGCAGGGTGGCGATCTGTTCAGTTTCCAAGAGGTAGCGGGCCAGATCGTCTGACGTCGCCACCCCGAGCCGGGCCAGGGGCGCGCGCCAGCGGTCGAAATTGGGGAAGAGATAAAATGCGCCGGCCGGCCGTGCGCAGGGGACGCCCAGATCGGTCAGCCCCCGCCAGAAATACTGGGTCCGGATGGCGTGAATCCGGGCGCATTCGGCGACATAGGCGGCAATCGCCTGGTCATCGCTGTAGGCCTGGAGCGCGGCAAACTGAACCGGCGCGGAAGGGGTCGACCAGATTTCCCCGGCGATATTGCGCAGGGCGAGCATCAGCGCGCGCGCGCCTTCGTGGTCGGGGAGAACGGCCGTACCCAGCCGCCAGCCGCCAAGCGACAGGCCCTTGCTCAAGCCGCCCAAAACAATCGTGCCCTCCGGATAGTACTGGGCCGGGGAGACATGGGGAATATGGCCGTGGGAGACCTGCCCGTAAATTTCATCGCTGACGACCACCAGGCCGGCCTGCTGGCTGAAGTCGGCCAGCTCCTCGAGGAAAGCCGGCGAGAACATTTCTCCGGTCGGATTGTTGGGACTGGTGAGGAGCAGAATCTTATTGGACCGGTCCGATTGACTCACCGTTCGATCGAGCGCGTCGATCGTCAGGGCGTAGCCGCTCTCCGGGCCGGCCGGGATGCGGCGCACCGGCCGGTTGAGCAGCTCCGCCTGAGGAGCATAGCTGACCCAGCTAGGAGTCGGCAGGATCAGCTCGGCGTCGAGGGCCATCTGGATGGCGAAGATCAGGGCTTTGCTGCCGGGTCCGACAATCACCTGACCGGCGCTGACCGGCCGCTGCCACTGCCGGCTGTAGAAACGGGCGATTTCCGTCCGGAGCTTGGCCAGTCCCTGACCGGCCAGGTAGCTCTTCTGGTGGGCATTCTCACTGAGGGCTTTCTGCAGCCGGGGATGGACGGGAAAGCGGGATTCGCCAAAGCCCATGTGGAGGACCGCCTCCCCTCGGGCCCACATCGCCTGCACCTGCTCGTTGATTGCCAGGGTGGGAGACGGGGTGGCGCGGTCCTGCAGGGCGGCCGAAAGGGTAAATGCGGGGGGTTTGATCGCTTCAGGCATGTTAGTCGTTTCCACGGGTGCGCCCGGTCTGCAGCAGGGCCCTACGGTTCACGCAGTGCTTCCAGTGTGGCCAGGACGGCCTCTTTCGGCGCGCCCCCTTCGAGGTAAGGCCGGCCGGGCGCCCGTAACAGGACGAAGCGCACCCGGCCGCCCGCTTTCTTCTTGTCGCTGCCCATCGCCTCCCAGATCGCCGACGGTGCCAGCCCGGCCGGGATGCGGCGCGGCAGACCGACTCGATCGAGCAGCCGCTCGATCTCCCCCTGCAGGCCGCGATCACAGGCCCCTAGGGCAGCCGACAGGTGGGCGGCGCACACCAGGCCGATCGCCACGGCCGGCCCGTGGGAAACGGCAAACTGGCTGACCTTTTCAATGGCGTGGGCAAATGTGTGCCCGAGATTTAAATACGCCCGCACGCTTTTTTCAAAGGGATCTTCCTGGACGATTTTCCGCTTGACCTCGATGGCGGCCACGACCAGCTCCTGCCAGCGGCGCCGGGAAGCCGCATCTCCGCCTTCCGCTTCCGGCCGATCCCAGGTGCCGTTTTCGATGTGCGCCAGAATACCAGGGGCGGCGATGAGGCCATGTTTAATCACCTCGGCCATCCCGGCCGAAATTTCCGCGGCCGGCAGGGTGTTCAAGGTCTGTAGATCGACCAGGACCAGGGCCGGCTGCTTGAACGCTCCGACCAGGTTCTTTCCCTGGGGCAGATCCACGCCGGTCTTGCCGCCGATGCTGGCGTCGACCATGGACAGCAGAGTCGTCGGGCAGGTGACAAACTGAACCCCGCGCATAAAGGTTGCGGCCGCAAAGCCGGCCATGTCGTTGATGACACCACCCCCCAGTCCAATGACCGTCCCCTGACGGTCAAAATCGGCCGCCAGGAGCTGGTCGTAAATCATGCGCACACTTTCC
>JBFFZG010000431.1:0-3607 GCA_041568735.1 Promineifilaceae bacterium (SeqCode) | reverse complement strand
CTTGGCCTGGCGGCCGGTCTGCTGCTTTATCGCCTGGCGACCCACCATTTCCTGTGGGAGCTCATGGAGACCATCATGCCGCTCCATCTCGAGCTCGACCGTCCCTACGCCCCCTGGGTCGGCCTGCACACCCGCGATGTCTTTCTCTTTTTCGGTCTCCCCTTTTTTTGCCTGTGGCTGTTCAGCTGTGCCGCCCTGCCGGCGGGCCTCGTGAAAAAATGGGGGCAGGCCCTCCTGGCCACCCTGGTTATCCTGATCCTTTCGGGGACGGCCCGCGGCGAAGTGGGCCGGGTCTGGATGTTTTTCATGCCGGCCATGCTGCTTCCCGTCGGCGAAATTGTCTGGCTGGTCGCCAGCCGCCGGCAAACCGCGGCGGTGGCGGGGCTGCAGGCCTGCTGGCTCGTGGTGGGGCTGGTCGTTCTCCAGCCGCTGCTTTCGGATCAGGCCATCCCGCCGGCCTACGATGCGGTCCGTTTTGAAGCCTTTGCCGACGCCCCGGCCGTCCCGATATTTGCCCGTTTTGGGGATGAATTCATCCTGCAGTGGTTTCAGGCGCGGCCGGATCCCGCCCGGAATGAAATTGTGGTCAATCTGGCCTGGTCGCCGCTCCGGCAGGTCGACGCCAGCTACCTCTTTTCTGCCCTGGCGGTGGCCGAAGACGGCCGGGTCGTGGGCAAAACGACCTGGCTCCCCCTCGACTATCGCTATCCGACGAGCTGCTGGCACCTGGTCGCCGAACCGCCGGTGATCGATCAAATTCCCCTCGAAATCGAGGAGCCTGTCGCGCGCGGCGCGATCTGGCTCAGCCTGTCCGCCTTTTTACTGCCGCAGGACAGCGAGCCCCGGTATCTACCTGTTGTCTCCTCGCAGGGAATTCAGGACGACCAGATTGGCCTCGGTCCCATCGCCTGGAGCCCGGCCCCGCTGGAAAATTAACCGGTTACGGGGCCTTTTTGAATCCTAGGACGACCCGGCTCGCCCCTGGAGGGCGCGCAGGGCTTCGCCGAGGGTGAGGTGGCTGCGTGCGGCGGCGGCCGGCAGGTGCTCCTTGCAGAACCACTCGAGCCCCTCCGGATGGCCGGTCATGTCGTCCGGCAGGGGCGCGTAGTCGGAAAACTGGACGAGATCACCCGCCTCAGGAGTTTCGATAAAAGTATCGCAGAATGCGCAGTACGGTGGGCGCATGAGTTAGCCTGTCTGCTGCCGGCGGTCAGGCCGCCAGAATGCCTTCGATGCGGTTGAGCTCCTCGGCGCTGAACTCGAGCCGGCGCTGCACCTGGGCGATCTCTTCGATCTGCCCGGGGCGGCTGGCGCCGATGAGGGCGGAGGTCACGCGGGAATCCCGCAGCACCCAGGCAACGGCCAGCTGGGCCATGCTCTGCCCTCGCTCCTGGGCGACCTGGTTGAGGCGGCGCACCTGGTCGACGCGGCGGTCGGTGACATCTTCCGGCCGCAGAAAGCCGTGCGGTTTATCGGCCCGGGAGCCGGATGGGATCCCATCCAGGTATTTATTGGTCAGCAGCCCCTGCGCCAGGGGTGAAAAAACGATGCAGCCGATGCCTTCTTCCTCGAGGACCGGCAGCAGCTCCCCCTCGATCCAGCGGTCGAACAGGTGATAGTTGGGCTGGTGGATCAGGCAGGGAGTCCCCAGCTCCCGCAGCATCTGGGCGGCCCGCCGGGCCAGGCCGGCCGGATAGCTGGAGATGCCGGCATAGAGCGCCCGGCCGCTGCGCACGATCGTATCCAGGGCGCCCATCGTCTCTTCAAGAGGGGTTTCCGGGTCGGGTCGATGGTGGTAGAAGATGTCGACATAGTCGACCCCCATGCGGCGCAGGCTCTGGTCGGCACTGGCGATCAGGTACTTGCGCGAGCCCCAATTTCCATACGGACCCGGCCACATATCGTAGCCGGCCTTGCTGGAGAGGACCAGCTCATCGCGGTAGGGTTTAAAGTCCCGGGCGAAGATCTGGCCGAAGGTTTCTTCAGCCGATCCATACGGCGGGCCGTAGTTGTTGGCCAGGTCGAAATGGGTGATGCCCAGGTCGAAGGCCGTCCGCAGCATCGCCCGGCCGTTTTCCAGCGGGTCGACCCCACCAAAATTGTGCCAGAGGCCGAGTGAAATCAGCGGCAGTTGGAGGCCGCTGCGGCCGGTTCGCCGGTAGGTCATCCGATCATAGCGTTCTGGGGCGGCTGTATAACCCAATATTCCCTCCTCATGTTCCCGGCTGCCGGTCAAGGTGACGGGGGCAGCATGGGAATGGTCGCGTAATCGGCGGCCGTCTGGGCCGTTTGCGGGGTGGTGCCGGGGGTGAACGCTCCCAGGAAGCCTTCCTGTTCGCCGGCCGCCGGCCAGACCAGGTCGATCACCCGCGTGTGATTGGTCACCCCGACCGGCGCCCCGCCGAAGCGCCACTGCTCGGCCGTCGGAATCACATCCCGCACCCGGAGCACGCCGCCGCTGGGGAATCCTTCCTGCCCCAGGACCATGGCCGCGAACCGCCAGTTTTCCGCATCGTCGCCGATGAGGCTTTTCGGAACCCGAATGGTGACCTTCCGCTGCCCGGGATCGGTCACGATCTGGAACTGGCTGGCCTCCGCAATGCGGACAATTGCCTCACCCGGTTCGTAAATGGCCGCGGTCCACCCCTCGGCATGAATGGCCAGGTCCCAGGCAAAGCCATCGGCCAGAGCCAGGTTGCGGCCTGGCAGGAGCGCCCGCCCACCCTGATTATCACCATCTTTGTCGATGTAGATGTCCAGCGTCAGGCCGGACATGCCATTTGGGGAGCCCCAGTGGTTTTCCACCGGACCGCGCAGGTCGAATTTAAAAATGATGGTGGACTCGTCATAGCCGGCCACGAATTTCAGGATGTCGAAGCTGCCCCCGGCGAAGACCCCATCTTTGGGGTAGGTATAGGTGCCCGGGCCGTAGTCGTCGTTAGCCGGATCGTTCACTTCCAGGATGACTGTCAGGTTGCCGAGATCCGGGACGGCCAGCACGGCCGGTCCCGCCGACGGCATCTGGCCCAGGCCGACCAGGCGGCCGCTGCCCACTTCGTTCAGGAACAGGCGCACGCTGAGACGATCGCCGATATCGGCGTTGCCGATCAGGTCGAGGGGAATCGCCAGCTCCACCTGGCTGCCGTTGCGGGCAAACAGCAGGGGAATCTCCTCGGTCAGCGGGGTCTGCCGCCAGGCCTCGCCCCCCTGGGCGGTAAAGAAGGCGGAATCGGTCCACACCCCGTTGGTAAAGCGAAGTGAAAGCCAGCGGTTGGGGGAAAAGCCGACCCAGCGATCCCCGGTGAAGCTGTTGGTCGGGCCGCCGCCGGGAACGGTCAGGTAGAAGTCGAGCTGCCGCCGGCCCGTGTCAAGGGCTCCGTCGGCCGTGACGGCGCTGAGGTAGAGATTCTGGCTGTCAAAGCCGAACCCGAGGCCGGTCAGCAGGGTTTCACCCGCCTGCATGACCCCCCCCTCGGCCGCGTAGAAGCCGGCGTCCGCCCATTCTTCCACACCGATGATCCCGTCGATTTCCGGCGCGATCAGTCCGGACGATCCCCGTTCGGCGGTGGCGGCATTCAGCGGAATGATCGGGACATCGAGGAGGAGG
>JBFFZG010000430.1:0-3609 GCA_041568735.1 Promineifilaceae bacterium (SeqCode) | reverse complement strand
AGGCAGCCAGGAAAGCCAGAAGCCCCAGCCAGACGGTCAGCAAAAACAATCTTCGTTTCATTTTCTTTCTCCTCAGATTTATTACAGGGGAAATGCCCTTCTTTTAGCGCGGCCTACAACCACAAGAGCCCCCATACTTTGTCCCTGTCGAAAGCAACGGGGTTCATGGTGGACCACGCCGCAGGAATAGGCCATAGACACACCTCTAATATTATAGATTGTTTCCATTAGATTCAAGGCTTTGAAGTCAGACCAATGATTTCCATCGCGAATTCTTTTGCTTAAAGCCGTCTTCTTGCCGGACCCGGTTCATTTTGAAGGGCGGCAGAAAAAAAAGACCTGTAACCAGCGCTTGACAAAGTGTCAATTTTACACTATTATATTAAGTGTAATTCAGACACTATTTCTGGAGGAATCCCATGGCTAAATCTTTCATTCTCGTCTTTCTCGCCGTGGCTTTCTTTGCTGGAGCCATCTGGGGATTACCCGGTTTCCTGCTGGTGATTGCTCTTCAGATCACGATCGCACTCGGCGCCCTCTTTTTCCTACAGGCACGGGTAACCGTTGGGGAGCTGGAGACCCTCGTGATTCTGCGCGATGGCGGGCTCCGATTCAGCCGCTTTTTGCCAGCCGGTCAGCACTGGCTCAACCCGCTGACAGAGCGGATTGGACCGGTGATCCCAACCAGCGGGCAGATGCATCGCGGCCGCTGCCAGAAGGCTCAGACCTGTGGCGGGCTGCCGGTTTCCGTCGACTGGGTGGTGCTTTATCGCCTCAACCCGGTGCGAATCGATCGGAGGCGGGCGGCCGGCCTGGCCCGCCTGCTCCCCGAAAAGAGCGGCAAAATCGTGGAACAGAACGCCAATCACCTCCTCCACCATGAGATCAACCGTATCACCATCGAGGAGCTTCTGGAGTCCGGGATTCACGAAAAATTAGAGCGGGCGCTTCGCCTCCAGCTTCGCGCCCGCCTGGAAAGCGCCGGTTTTGAAATATCCCGGGTGATGATCGAAGCAATTCATAAACCGGCTCCGGTTGTGGCCGCCCTGGAGGCGGTGCACGAGCAAGAACTGCGATCCGCCCAGGAAGCCGCCTCCCTGACCCGCCTGCAGGCGGTCATCAGCCGGTTTTCGGATGAAGACATGGACCGGCTGCTGGCGCTGGAACGCATTCATGCCCTGGGCCGGAACGGGGCAATCTGGGTGGAAGGTGCCGATCGGACCTCCGCGCACGATCTGGCGGCGGCCTTATTTGAGCGGCATCGAACCCGCGAGACGATCATCGTCGATCCGTGATTTTCCGCAAACGGGTGATTGAATGGCAGCCGGGATCTTTTCGAGACGCAAGGTCTGGAAAAGATCCTCTGTTTTTTTTCGGGCCTCCGGGAGAGGACCGGCCCCAGGCTTAAATGATGTGCAGGTATTCCTGCCGGCCGTTCAACCACCGGCAGCGGCCATCGACAAGAACGGCATCTTCTTCGAGGGCGATGCGAACTTCCTGACCCGCCCATTCAGGCACGGCTGTTTTAACATTCAGCTCGATGGAATAGCAGGTGTCATTGAACAGTGGGTAATCGCCATTTCCAGGCACTCCCTCCTGCTGGTCCCAGAGGCCAATCGTCGGGCCGGCGGCGTGGCCGTGGTAGCCGAGCGGGTGGCTGTAAACCTGCGGCGTCAGACCGGCGGCGCGAGCCTCCTGCAAAACGGCCGCCAGAATTTCATTCCCGGTTTTGCCGGGAGCCATGGCGTCCAGGTGGAAATCCTGCAGGCGCTTGCCTTCTTCGAGGGCGTGCACGAGCCCATCCGGAGGGTGGGATTCCCCATCGCGCAGGACATACGCATGCTGCTGGTGATCAGTGCACAGCCCCAGAAACGAAAACCCGACATCGCAGTGCAGGAGATCCCCCGCCTGAATCACCTGTCTGGGTTCCGGCGCATCATAGCGCTGCCCGGGTGCCTGAATTTCAACGGTGGGTTGAAACCACGGCCGCCACCCCCGCGCCTGCATTTCCTGGCGCAGCCACCAGATGACATCCGCCGCGGTCGTCAGGCCTGGCCTGACCACTTCACGGGAGAATGCCCGGACGATCAGCCCATGGGCCGCGGCGACCAGATCGGGGTAGGTGGTGATTTCCTCCGGCAGCCGCCGCTCCAGCCAGCCGATCGCCAGCTGTTCGGCACTGACGATCCGCCGGCTCAGGTCGTCGCCAAGGGCGGCTCGCAGGGTGCGGTATTCCTGGAGCGAAAGGCCGTCGGCAAAGGCGAAATCAGCGGAAAAATTTAACCCGATCGTCCGGGGATTCCGCGCCCGGATGAGTTCGACCAGCCGGCCGGTCTGGTCCGGTTGGGCGTCCGGATCCCAACCTCTGTCGTAAAAATCCCCATGCCCATACCGGTCGAGCGTCAGACGCTCAACCGCGCCATCCGGCCGCCGGTAAAAAAAGAGAATGGTCCGTCGGCGGGCAGACATCGCCGGCTCCGGGAGCAGGGTCAACAGCACCGGATCTTCATTGTACTCCCGGGCGATCACGAGCCAGAGATCGATCCCGGTTCGCTCCATAATTTCCGGCAGCAGGGTGTCCAGCCTCTGGCGGAGCCACTGATTCCGCAGGTCCGCCTGTTCCCGCAGGCTTAGAGACAAGCGATTGGGATTATTCTGAATCATCGGTGGTTTCCTCCGCCATCAGGCGCCTGATCTCTTCCAGCAGGGCCTGCCGTTCCTGGGGCGAATAACCGCGGGCGGCCGCGGCCTGAACGAGGGGCTCCCAGCCCGGCCGGGGGCTGTCCTCCCAGGTAAACCCCTGCCTGGCCAGGAGGTCGGCCACCCCCGGATTTTCGGCCGCTAGCAATGCGATCGGGAGGGCGAGAGAAACCGGAGCGGGACGGCCTGCCCGCGAATCAGCCGCCGGCCCGGATGGAGCGATCGGAGTTTTGGAAGCCGGGGCAGCACCATCCAGAACCCGCGCCGCATTGCCGCCCATCAGGTCCTGGAAAATTGGCTCCGGAAGGGAGAGGGCTTGAATCTCTTCGACCAAAGTCCGCATCTCCGGGGTTTTGTGCCGGTGGGGATAGAGTCGCAGAGGGTAATCCGATCCGAATAGAATTTTTCGATGGTCGACGCACTGCAGCGCCACGGGGAAAATGCGCTTGACGGGATACTGCAGGGGGGTGGCGGCCGTGTCATACCAGACATTGGCCAGCTGGCGGCGCACCGCCGGCATCAATTCGTAAAAAAACAGCCCTCCTCCCCAGTGGGCCAGGATCAGCTTCAGATCCGGCAGGCGGCCGGCCAGTTCGTAAAAATGGCGCAGGGGCGTCGGGCTTTTGCCGGGGTAAAATCCGCCCACTTCTTCATTGACATGGAGGTTGATCGGCCAGTTGGCTTCGACGCACCAGGCGGCGAGGTCGAGAAACGGCCGGCCGTCCAGCCGAAAACCCTGCGCGTAGGGATTGAGCTCGCCGACGCCGACCATTCCGGCCTCCCGACAGCGCTCGAGTTCGGCGGCAGCGGCGGCACCGGCCAGGGGCTGGACGGCCGCCAGGGCCAGCAGGCGATCTGAATGTTGACGGAGCAGCTCGATAACGCGGGAATTGCGGTCCACGCAGCTCT
>JBFFZG010000429.1:0-3612 GCA_041568735.1 Promineifilaceae bacterium (SeqCode) | reverse complement strand
GTCTCCGGTGGATCCATCGGGCTGGTCCTGGGGGCTGATCTCATCTTGATGACCCCGGAGGCGCTGATTCAGCCTTTTTACAGCGATATCGGACCGAGTCCCGACGGAGGATGGACCGCCCTCCTGCCGGCGATCATCGGCCAGAAGCGGGCGGCGGCGCTCCTCTTTTTGAACGAGCCGATCAGCGCCACGACCGCCATCGAGTGGGGTCTGGCCGCCCAGATCGTCCCGGCCGAGCAGCTGCCGGGCGCGGCCCGGCGGGTGGCGCAGACCATCGCCGGCAAAAAGAAAGGATCGCTGCGCCATACCCGCGCGCTCCTCTGGCAGGAGCGGCCGGCGATCGCCGGCCGCCTGGAAGCCGAGCTCGAGCGCTTTGTCGAGCATATCGCGACTGACGAAGCCCGGGCCGGCTGGCGGGCATTTTTGGAACGGCCGAAATCCGACCCGCCCGCGGCAGAGAGCAGTGATGGCAAATAACCGGCGGATGTTGACGATCGGGACGAACGCCGCCCGGACCCGGGTTTTTGCGGCGGCAGACCTGGCCGCCTACCGGGCGCTCTTTCCCGGCGCGGCGGCCGAAGATGCGGATGTGATCCCCCCACCCCTGCTGGGCGGCCTGATCTCCGACCTGCTGGGGACAGAGCTGCCGGGACCGGGGACGAACTGGCTCAAACAGCAGGCGTCGTTTCCGGCAGCGGCCCGCCCTGGCGAACCAATAACGGCCGTCGTGACCGTCGTCCGGCTGCGGCCGGAAAAGCAGCTGGTCAACCTGCAGACGATCTGCACCGCGGCCGGCGGCCGGGTTGTCTGGACGGGTGAAGCGCTGGTTATGGTCCGCGATCTGGTGGTGAACGAATGAAAAGGCCTTGGAAGACAGGCCGGAAGGCCGCCGGCGAATCGAGATTGAGGTGATGTATCGATGGTTGTTCATCGAAAGACGAAACAGATTTGGAGGAGAATTATGAACAAATTCACACGTTTTGGGCTGTTATTCTTCCTGCTGCTCGCCCTGGCCCTGGCGGCCGCGGCCTGCGGTGGGGCGCAGCCGGCTGCACCGACGCCAGAGCCAGAGCCGACGCAGGTCGAGGAGCAGCCGGCCGAACCGGCACCAGCCGAGCCAACCGCCGCCCCGGCGGCCGGCGTCAGCTGTGACGAACCGGTCAAAGTCGGCCTGATTACCGACGCCAGCGGCCCGCTGGCCATCTACGGCACCCACGTGCAGCGCGGCTTCCCGCTGGGGATGGAATACGCCACCGGCGCGGCCGGCGTGCAGGGAAGCCGCTCGACCAGCTACATGCTCGAAGGGTGTGAGATCCAGGTTTTCAGCCGGGACGACCAGAGCAATCCGGAGCAGACGGCCACCGTCGCCCGGGAGCTCATCGAGGTTGAAGGGGTCGACGTGCTCGTCGGCACCGTCAGCTCCGGCGCCACCGCTTCTTTGCAGGAGCTGGCCGCCGAGAACGAGGTCGTCCTGATCGTCGCCCCGGCCGCGGCCAACGACATCACCGGGATCAACTTCAACGAGTACACCTTCCGCACCAGCCGCAACAACTACCAGGACGCGGTCAACATCTGCGAATACCTGACCACCGAATACCAGCAGTTCGTTCAGATCGCCCCTGATTACGCCTTTGGCCAGGGTTCGGCCGTCGCCTTTCGCGACGCCTGCACCATCTTCGGCGGCGAGTTCGTCTCCGACGACATTTTCGCCCCGGCCGATACGACCGATTTCACGCCGTATATGGACGCCGTCCTCGAGGCCGTCGACCAGGGCGCCCAGGCCTTTATCGTGACCTGGGCCGGCGGTGGGTTTGTCCCGCTTCTGCAGGCGGCCCAGGATACCGGCGTGCTCGACGAGGTGCCGATGGCGGCCGGTTTTGTCGACAATGTCGTCATGCCCGCCTTCTTCTCCAACGCGATCGGGTCGACCAGCGGCATTCTCTATCACTACACGCTGCCCGATAATCCGATCAACGACTGGCTCGTTGAGCAGACGATGGCCCGCTTCGGCCTGCCGCCGGATCTCTTCGACGCCGATGCCATGAACGCCGCTCTTCTGCTGACGGCCGCCCTGGAAAAGACCGGTGGCGACGCGTCGGCCGCGGCCCTGATCCCGGCCATGGAAGGGCTCGAATTCGAAGGGCCGAAAGGGACCATTCAGATCCGCGCCGAAGACCACGTCGCCATCCAGGACATGTACATCGCCCGGCTGCTCAACGTCGACGATCTGGAGTCCAAATTCTTCGAACTGGTGGAGACCAACCGGCCGAACGTCCCCTGTTTGCTGCCGGAAGACTTACAGGACCGCTGCGGCACCCTGCCGATCGGCTCGCTCGGCGACCTCGAAACAGCCATGGGCACCCCGGAAACAGGGGCGGAAATGGGGACAGCCACCTGCGATGAACCGGTGCGGGTGGGCCTGATCACCGATGGTTCCGGCCCCCTGGCTATCTACGGCGCGCACGTCCAGCGCGGCTTTCCGCTCGGCCTCGAATACATCACGGGCGCCGAAGGGTCAGCCGGAGCGGACAGCACGACGTATATGCTCGACAGCTGCCCGATCGAGGTCTTTATCCGGGATGACCAGAGCAACCCCGAAAACACGGCCACGGTGGCCCGTGAGTTAATCGAAGTCCAGGGTGTCGACATTCTGGTCGGCACGGTCAGCTCCGGCGCGACCGCCACCCTGCAGGAGCTGGCCCGCGAAAACGAGGTGGTCCTGATCGTGGCTCCGGCCGCGGCCAATGACATCACCGGGGTCGGCTTCAACGAGTACACCTTTCGCACCAGCCGCAACAACTACCAGGACGCGGTCAATATCTGCGAATACCTGACCCAGGAATACTCGTCCTTTGTCCAGATCGCCCCGGACTACTCCTTCGGGCAGGGATCGGCGGCCGCCTTCCGCGACGCCTGCACCCTGTTCGGCGGTGAATTCGTGGCCGATGATATCTTCGCCCCGGCCGATACGACCGATTTCACCTCGTATATGGACGGGGTGCTCGATGCGGTCGACAGCGGGGCGCAGGCCTTTATCGTGACCTGGGCCGGCGGCGGGTTTGTCCCGCTGCTGCAGGCGGCCCAGGACAGCGGGGTGCTCGACGAGATCCCGATGGCGGCCGGTTTTGTCGACAATATCGTGATGCCGGCATTCTTCGCCAACGCGATCGGCTCCACCAGCGGCATTCTCTATCACTACACCCTGCCGGACAACGAGATCAACGACTGGCTGGTTGAAACGACCAAAGCGCGGTTTAATACACCGCCGGACCTCTTCGACGCCGACGCCATGAACGCGGCAATTCTCATCGGCACCGCCCTCCGCAAAACCGGAGGTGATGCCAGCGCCGCGGCCCTGATCGCCGCCATCGAAGGGCTGTCATTCGCAGGGCCGAAAGGTCTGATCGAAATTCGCGCCGAAGACCACGTGGCCATTCAGGACATGTACATCGCCGAACTGCTCAACGTCGACGATCCGGAGTTCAAGTTCTTCGAATACGTCGAAACCAACCGGCCGGAAGTGCCCTGTCTTTTACCGGAGGCGCTCCAGGATCGCTGCGGCGATCTGCCGATCGGCTCCCTTTCTGGTGAGTAGTTTTACCTGAACCAGGG
>JBFFZG010000428.1:0-3621 GCA_041568735.1 Promineifilaceae bacterium (SeqCode) | reverse complement strand
TGTGCCCCCCTTCGACCACCACCATTTCACCGCGGGCTCGCTGCGCCCGCTGCTCGGGGGTCGGCCGCAGCATCGGCAGGGCGACCAGCCCGCCAACCAGGGAGGCGGCCAGGCCAAGGCGGAGCGACCAGGCGAAGGCCGTGTCCTCCAGCCGGTTGAGCAGCAGGAGGACGACCCCGGCTGCTCCGGCGATCCAGAGAAAAAGAATGGCGATGCCGGAGGCGGCGAAGAGGGTTTCGTCGAGCGGGGTGGCCAGGTTGAAGTGGCTGCGAACGCCGCGCGCCGCCTGCGCGCCGACCCAGAGGATTTCCAGGAGCAGCATGCTCCCGGCCACCTGGCAGACGAGGCGGGCCAGCCGGCGGCCGCGCCGGACCAGGCTCATCATCCAGAGGAGCGTGCCGCCGTAGAAGAGCGAGGCCAGGGCGAATTTGATCGGCTTGAACCAGACCGGCGCCCCGGCCACCAGCCGCGGGTCGAGCACGGCCGCCCCCAGCATGAAGCCGAGCAGGACGAGGTAGAGATAGAGCATGAACCCCATCAGCCGGCTGGCCTGCCACATGCGGCGCAGGGCCGGCATCTCGTCGAGCTGGATCTCGGGTCGGGGTCGGGCTTGGGGTTGGGGTCGGGACGGGGAAATGGTCGTCATGATCGCCTCCTGCTGCGGGAACTTACATCCGCAGTGTAGGCCGGAAGCGGTCACGCGGGGCAGTGCCCCCGGTCACCGGATCGGTCACATGACGGTCCGTCGACGTTGGCCGAGTTTAAAAACTCGGCCTACATGGGGCGCAGGATACTGCGAACCCGCGTGCGGTCCTCCGCGTGGGCCTTGATGAGCAGGGTCGGGCAGTTGACCTGGCCGGCGATCTGCTGGGCGATCGTGCCGAAGAAGAAGGCGCGCATCCAGGGCTCTTCCCGCATGCCCAGGATGAGCAGATCGTGCTCGGCCGCCCGGTCGACGATCGCCTGGGCCACCTGGTCGTTTTCCTCAACCAGCAGGTGGGCGTCGGGAAGCTGGTAGATGCGGGCCTCGTTCTTGAGCACCTCGAGCGCCCGCCGGCGCGCCCCGTCGGTCGCCCCCACCGGCACGACGTTCAGGAGGGTGACCTGGCAGCGGCCGTCCCGGTTGAGGCTGTGGACGAAGCGGACCTTGAGCCGGTCGTTGACGTCCTTGCCGCCAATGGGCACGAGCACCCGCTCAAAGGGGCCGATTTTCCCCCGATCGCTCTTCAGGATGGCCACGTCGCACGGCTGGTGGGTGATGACGTGGTGGATGAGGCTGTTTTCCAGCGGATCTTCGTCCTTCTTGTACCCCATCAGGATCAGGTGGCAGCCGTTTTCCCGGGCCGTGGCCACGATCTCCGTCGAAGCCGAACGACCAATCTTTAATAAAGAAGAAAAGGGGGTGCGCTGCTGCAGGGCCAGCTGCTGCGCCTTGTGCAGGACCATCTGCGGCTCGGTAAGCATCGGCTCGGCCTCGTCGTAGACGGTGATCGGCGGCAGGTCGACGACCGAGAGGGCCAGCACCTCCCCCTGGCTGGCCCGGGCCACCCGGCCGGCCATCTCGACCAGCGGTGTCACCCGCTCGGGATGGGCCAGCGGCAGCAGAATTTTGTAGTGTTTGATCTTCTTGAGCTTCAGCAGCTCGGGCGACTCGATGATTTTTGGCACGTCGGCGATGGTCGCCTTGCGCGAGAAGCCGATGAGGAAAATAACCACGCCGACGGCGATCCAGGCGGCCGCCAGCGCCCAGGCGACCGGCTCGTTCCAGAGCTGGAAGGCGGCCAGCCCCAGGCAGGTGGCGATGCCCAGGATCGGGGTCAGAGGAAAGAGCGGGATCTGGAAGGGAGCCGGCTCCCCGCTGTGACGGTAGCGGTACATGAGCAAGGAGAGGTTGACCAGGGCGAAGGTCAGCAGGAAGAGGAGGCTGGAGCCGCTGCCCAGCGTCTCGATCGGGAGGAAGACGGCCACGGCCAGGAAGAGCAGCCCGGTGATGCTGATGGCCGCCACCGGGGTCTTGCGGGTGGGGTGGATCTGGCTCAGGCTGTGGGGCAGCATCCAGTCGCGGGCCATCGAGAAGGCGACGCGAGACGAGGCCAGGATCGTGGCGTTGAGGGCGCTGAGGGTGGCGAAGAGGCCGCCGACCAGGATCAAAAAGACGCCGAAGCCGGGCATGAAGCCCTGGGCGGCCCGGATGATGCCGGTTTCGCCGTATTTGCCCAGCAGCTCCCAGGAGGCCAGCCCTTCGGCCGGGGCCACGGCCGCCACGCTGACGAAGACGACCGACAGGTAGACGAACATCGTGATCCCGAGCGACAGCAGAATCGCCCGCGGGATCGTCCGCTTTGGATCCCGCACCTCCTCGCTGACGGTGGCGATCAGGTCATACCCCTCGAAGGCGATGAAGGTCAGCCCCATCGCCCCCAGGATGCCGCCAAAGCCGTTGGGAAAGAGCGGAGTGAAATTGGCCCGGGCCAGCCCCGGCTCGAGGAAGACCTGCCGGTAGCCGAAGTAGATAAAGATACCGAGGATGACCAGTTTGGCCACGGTGATCAGATTCTCGGCCTGGCCGCTGGCGTGGGTGCCGATGATGTTGATGGCGATGAAGAGCAGGCCGATGGCCAGGGTCAGCAGGGCGATGAAGAGGTTGGGGCCGAGGAATTCGACCACGGCGTGGGTCGGTCCGGGGAGCTGCTGCTCGAAAAATTCGAGGAAATAGCTGCCAAAAGCCTTGGCGTAGAGGGAGCAGGCGACGATGTAGGCGAACCAGAGCATCCAGCCGGTAGCGAAGGCGACGGTGTTGGGCATGACCTTCTTGACGAAGGAGTAGCCCCCGCCGGCCTCCGGGATGGCGCTGGCCATTTCGGCGTAGCTCAGCGCGGTGAAGAAGGTGACGACGCCGTTGAGAGCGAAGGCGATGACGGCTCCGGGGCCGGCCAGTCCGGTGGCGATCCCGGTCAGAACAAAAATCCCCGCCCCGATCATGGCCCCGACGCCGATCATGGTGGCGTCGAAAAGGCCGAGGTGGCGGGCCAGCTGGACGGCCGTCGGGACGGCCGCCGGCTGCGCTTCCATTTTTCCGTTGGCCTCCGGCATGCGAGATGGTTCCCTGCCCTGCGCGTAAAGGCTTCCGGCGCCGGAAGGTGGGTGATGGTCCACCCTGTCCGGCTACGCGCCTGCCGGCTGCGGCCGTCGATCAGCATCTCCCCCTTATCTCGAGGGGATTATATCTCTGGAGAAAAGGGAAAACCCAACCCAATTCGGCGGAACCCCCCCCAAAAAACCGGGGGCGGCCGCTCAGTCGAGCCAGGGATAGGTGGAAAAGCGGCGGGCGAGGGCGGCCACTTCGTCCGCCGCCTGCGCGGCCGCGGCCGGCTCCGGGTGACCATCCGCGCCGGACGAATGCCAGAGTTTGGCCAGCAGCCGGCCAATGCGGTCGAACTCACCCTCGCCCAGGCCGCGGGTGGTACCGGCCGAGGTGCCCAGCCGCACCCCGGTCCACATCGACGGCCGGGGTGGGTCGCCGGGGAGCGCGTTCTTGTTGCCGGTCAGGTTGGCCCGCTCCATCCCCTTTTCGGCCTGGTCCCCCGTCAGGCCGGCGCCGCTGACGTCGACCAGGAGCAG
>JBFFZG010000427.1:0-3630 GCA_041568735.1 Promineifilaceae bacterium (SeqCode) | reverse complement strand
GGGGAAAGACGTAGAGATTGCCGATGTATGACAGCAGGGTCATCGCCCGCTCGAGCTCCCGCTCACCGGTGAGCCGGTCGACCGGAAACGGCGGCAGCCGCTCGACGGCCGGCCGCAGATGAGGGGTCAGCAGGAGCTTCGAAAGCTCACGCCCGAACGCCTCCCACACGTCGAAAGGGGCGGGCAGGCAGGTCAGCGGGTCGGTTTCCGGCAGGAAGCCGCGGGTCAGCGGGAGATCGACGGCTCCTGGCGGTTCACGGGTGGGTTCGTCGTGGATCATTGGCCGTAGTTTACCCCAAAATCAACCGCGGTGAGGTGAGGACCGGACCGATGTGCCGGTGATTTGACTTTGGCGGGAAGGGCGATGAAAAAAGTCGGGAGTCAGAATCGAGCTGAGGGAGGTAGAATGGGATTTTCCCGGAAACTCCGAGTTTCCGGGAAAATTAGGGCCCACCAACCCCAACACCCGAGTGCTTGCCACGCGCCCCGGAATTGGCCACAATGGGGCGATGATCGACCTGCTCATCGTCGAGGACAACGACCGGCTGCGGCCGGCGCTCACGGCCGGCCTGGCCGGCACGGGTGCTGTGCGAATCCAGGGTGCCTGCGCCAGCGGGGAGGCCGCCCTGGAAGCCTGTTTCGACCAGCCGCCGCAGGCGATCCTGATGGATGTGCACCTGCCCGGCGGCATGAACGGCATCGAAACGGCCGTCGCCATCCGGCGAGAATATCCCCGGCTGCCGGTCGTTTTTTACTCGATCCAGGATGACGATGCCTTCTATCGAGCGTTCCTGCGGTCGGGAATCCTGAGCCACTATGCTTATGTGCGCAAATCCAACTACCTGCTGCCGGAAATGATCGTCCCCCTGATCCAGGACGCCGTCGCCGGTCGAAGCGTGATCGATCCGGAGATCGAATCCCGGGTACAGGAAGTGCGCCTGCGGGATGAGCAGGATCCTCTGGCTCTCCTCGAACCCAATGAACGGCTGGTGGCCGAGATGCTGGCCCAGGGGATGAGCAACGAGCACATCGCCGGCCGCCTCGGATTTCGCGACAAGCGGACGATCAGCCGGATCAACGGCCAGATCTACACCGCCTGGGGGCTCAATGACACGACCACCGACGAAAAAGTCGCCCGCACCCGCGCCGCCATCATCGTCCGGGCCGGCCGCTTTCTCACCTGGGATGAAAACGGCGTGGCCTACGAACTCGACGAAAAAGGGAAAGCGAAGGTCTGGCAGGAGAAATGAGTGCCGAGTTCCGAGTTCCGAGTTCCGAGTACCGAGTTGAAAGTGGAAAGTTCAAAGTTGAAAGTGAAAAGTTTTGAGAGGGTCGTCCGCTTCCAGTGGCAGGCCACCAACTCCCAACTCCCAACCCCCGTTCCCCGTTCCCTGTTCCCCGTTCCCCACCATCCATGAGCACCAGCACCACGCTCAATCTCCTGGCCCTGGCCCTGTCGGTTTTCAACACAATTGTGCTGCTCTGGTTGGGGCTGACGATTCTGCTCAATGCCGAGCGGCGGGTGCTGGGGGTCTGGTTAGTGGGGGGGAGCCTGGTGCTGGCCGCATTTTTCTTTGTCAGCCACACGGTTATTCTACAGCGGGGGGTGGCTTACCCGGACTGGCAGTTCCGTTTCTGGTGGAAAGCCGGGGTGCTGCCGGCCCACCTCCTGCCCTATGCCTGGTACATGGTCATGCTCTGGTATGCCGGCTTCTGGCAGTCGACGGATTCCCCTCTCAGACGGCGCCACCGGCGGCCGGGCTGGCTCACGACCCTCCTGATGGTCGTTGGACTGGGGCTGCTGGCGGCGATTCCTGCCTCTTCAGAATCTGTCGGGGAGGCCGGCCTCGTGAGCGCTGTCGCGCCCGGGGGCCGCTACGCCCGCCCCTTCGTGATCCTGCTGGCGATCGGATTTTCCGGCTACATCCTGCTGTGCCTTACCCTGGCGCTCGACGTGGTGCGCCGGCCGGGACCGGCCTCCCGCATCATGGGGGATCTGGCCAGGCGGCGCGCTCAGCCCTGGCTGGCGGCGGCCACCGGCTTCATGCTCGGGGTGACCCTGCTCGTCACCTGGAGCCTGATGTGGATTTCGCGAAATCTCCTCGACGGGAGCTACTTTTTGTGGCAGCCTCGTACCTTCAATGTGCTGGCCGTATTCGATTTCGCCATCCTGCTTCTTCTGACCGGAGCGTCTATCCTCGTCGGGCAGGCGGCCGTCGCCTATGAGATCTTCACCGGACAGACGCTGCCCCGGCAGGGGCTGCGCCGCCAGTGGCGCCTGCTGCTCCTGTTTGGCGGATTCTACAGCGTGGCCGTGGGGGGGCTGTTGGTCTTTGACCTCCCTCCGGTGCTCGGCCTCCTGCTCCTGACTCTGGCGAGCACCGGCTTTGCCGCCCTCCTCGCCTGGCGCGCCTACGCCGAGCGCGAGCGCACGATGCGCAGCCTGCGGCCGTTCGTCGCCAATCCGCGCCTGGTCGACCAGCTGCTCTCCGAGCGGGCCGGGCACACGGCCGATATCCGCCCGGCTTTCGAGGCGCTCTGCCGGGATGTGCTCGGCGCACCGGCCGCCTTCCTCTTCCCGCGAGGCTCGGCCGCCGCCCTGGTCGACCGGCCGCTCGCCTATCCGGACACCCAGCCCCCGCCGCCGCTCGACCGGCTGCCTGGTGCGCCGGTACCGGGCGGTCCGCTCTGCTTTCCGGTCGACAGGACGCTTCTGCGCGGCGGCGGCTGGGGAATTCCACTCTGGAATGAACGCGGTTTAATCGGCCTGCTGCTGCTGGGAAACCGGCAGGGAGACGCCCTCTATACCCAGGAAGAAATCGAAATCGCCCGGGCCAGCGGCGAGCGCCTGATCGATACACTGGCCGGGGCGGAAATCGCCCGGCGGCTGGTGGAGCTGCAGCGGGAGCGCATGATGCAGTCCCAGCTGCTCGATCAAAGGACGCGGCGCGTCCTGCATGATGACGTGCTGCCCCAGCTCCACACCGCGATGCTCGGCCTTGCTGATCATACCCATCAGATCGAGATCCTCGACCTGCTCCAGGACGCCCACAAACGCATCGCCGATCTGTTGCGTGAGCTGCCGGCGGCGGCCGTCGAACCGGTACAGACCCACGGCCTCTGGGGGGCGATCGAGCGGCTGGTGGCTGAAGAAATGGACGGGACCTTCGACACGAGTGAGCTGCAGGCGGACGAGGCAGCTCGAGCCCGCATGGCTCACCTGCCGCCCATCACCGCCGATGTGCTGTACCATGCGGTGCGCGAGGCGGTGCGCAACGCCGCCCGCCACGGACGGGGCGCCGGTAGCGAGCAGCCGCTGCATCTTTCGGTGCGCGCCGCTGTTGAAAATGGCCTGACCCTGACCATTGCCGACGATGGGGTTGGCGGGGCGTCCGGAGGGGATGGCGGCCATGGGCTGACCCTGCACGGGACGCTCATGGCCGTGGTCGGCGGGGAGCTCGCTGTTGACAGTGAGCCCGGGCGGGGGACGCGGGTGCGGCTCTGGATTGGGAGTTGGGAGTTGGGGGTTAGGAGTTAGGGGGTGGGGGGTGTTTGCGCCAGTAGCGCATGATGCCGTCGACTGACATGTAGAGGGGATTGGCGGTCAGGAACTGGTGGATGGCGTGTTCG
>JBFFZG010000426.1:0-3638 GCA_041568735.1 Promineifilaceae bacterium (SeqCode) | reverse complement strand
GGTCGGCTGCTGGGTGGTCTGCCAGTGACCCCACTTCACCCGCCCGACCCGCTCCTGGATCGAGGGGCTGGCCGCCTCGCTCAGCTTCCGGCGAGACTCATCCCCGGTCAGCCGGGTCTGCAGGCCGGCCAGAGCGGCGGCCAGGTCATCGACCCGCCGGAAGAGGGCTGGATCGGCCGCCGGGGCCAGCGGCAGCACCGCCCGCAGGTGGTCGAGCCGCTCCCGGCTGCGGCCGATCTCTTTGGCCGCACCCAGCACCTGCCGCAGCAGGTCGCCGACCGCCTGCTGGAAGGCGGTCAATTCGTTGGCGTCCATCCCCTCCGGGGCCGCCGGCAGCGGCCTGACCACAAACGACTGCGGCTCCCCCAACTGGCGCAGCTCGCCGGCCGTGACGACGACAAGCTCGACGGTGTAGCGGCCGGGCGCGACCAGCGGCCCATGCGGAGGGGTCATCCAGGGAGAGGTGGATTCGGGTGGGGGGAGCTCGACCGGCTCGACCGGCGGCCGGCGCAGGTCCCAGGCGACCCGCTGCAGGCCGGCTTCGGCCTCTCCTTTGACCCAGCGGACCGGCTCTCCCGCCTCATTGCGGACGAGCAGCAGCACCTGCGGCTCGCTCTCCACCGCCTCGGCCTGGAGCGCTTCCCAACCGGGGAAGGGGATATCCCCCCCTTCTTCGCGAAGCGCTTTTTCCCGCTCGCGGCGGGCGGCTCTGGCCGACTGTGGTTTTTCGGCCAGGAAGCAGGTGAAGACCGCCCCGAACGGCGGGTTGGGCGCCGTGAAATAACTGCGGCCCAGGGTAGGCATGCCGCGGGCCTGCATCGGTACGTAGGGAACGTACCACCAGGCGTCCCGCACCGGGAAGAGATGGCCCTCAGTTTCGAGCTCAAGCTCGAGCGCCCCGGCCGCCAGCTCGCGCAGGGGGGTGTAGTCGTCGAGGACGTAGAAACCGCGGCCGAAAGAGGCGCCGACCAGGTCCCCGTCCCGCCGCTGCAGCTTGAGATCGCGGAAGGCGATCGTCGGGGCGCCGCTGAGCCGGTGCCAGTTTTCGCCCCGGTTGAGCGAGACATAGAGGCCAAACTCGGCCCCGACGAAGAGCAGGTCGGGCTGGACGTGGTCCTGCGCCAGTCCGTAGACGATCGTCCCGATCGGCAGGTCGCCGGCAATCGAGCGCCAGGTCCGCCCCCGGTCCCGGCTCTCAAAAACATACGGGCTGGTGTCCCCTGATTTATGGGCGTCCGCCACGGCAAACACGACGTCCCCCTCAGCCTGCCCGGCGGCGACCGCGTTGATGAAGGCCAGCTCCGGGACAGCCGGCAGGGCGCCGGCCTCCCGCCAGCTCTGCCCGCCATCCTCGCTGACCTGAATCAGCCCGTCGTCGGTGCCGGCGTAGAGGAGCCCCTCGACCAGCGGCGATTCGCTCAGGGTGGAGATCGTGGCGTATTGGGACATCGCCCGGTGGTCGTAGAGATCGTCGACGCTCCATACCCGGCCGAACATCGGCAGCTCATAGCGGTTCTGGCCGCGGGTCAGGTCGCCGCTCACCGGCGTCCAGGTATCCCCCCGGTCGTCGCTGCGCCACAGCCGCTGGGAGGCGAAGTAGAGGCGGGCCGGATGGTGGGGGCTGACGAGGAGGGGGGAATCCCAGTTCCACCGCTCCGGCGGATCGCCGGGGGCGGGCTGGGGCTTGATGTCGAGGGGCTCCTCGCTGCGCCGGTCGTAGCGGAAGAGGTTCCCGTTCTGGAACTCCATGTAGGCGATGGCCGGCTCTTCCGGGTCAAAGGCGACGTGGTGGCCGTCGGCCCCGATGGGGACGGTCCAGTCCTGATTGCGCACCCCTTCGACGTGGAGCGTGCGCGACGGGCCGAGCAGGGTGCCCAGGTCCTGAGCGCCGCCCAGCACGTAGTAAAATGGCTCGCTGCTGTCGAGGGCGACCCGATAGAACTGGGAGAGGGGCAGGTTGGGGAAGTGGCGCCAGCTCTCCCCCTGGTCGAAGCTCTCGTAGAGGCCGGCGTCGGTGCCGACCAGCAGGTGATACCCGTTGGACGGGTCGATCCAGACGACGTGGTTATCGCTGTGCTTATCCCGGCCGGTTTCCAACTTTTGAAACGTTTTCCCGGCGTCGCGGGAGACGTGGAGGAAGACGTCGACCTGGTAGATCAGGTCGGGATCGGTTGGCGAGGCGAAGATTTCCTGGTAGTAGTGGGGGCCGGTCCCGTTCGAGATGTAGTCGCTTCGCTTTTCCCAGCTCTCACCCCGGTCGTGGGAGCGGTAGAATCCCTTTTCCTTTTCGCCCGCTTCGATCGTGGCGTACACGACGGCGGGGTCGGCCGGGGTGACGGCCAGGCCGATCTTGCCCATGTCCCCTTCCGGCAGGCCGGTTTTCAGCCGGCGCCAGGTCCGGCCGGCGTCGGTTGATTTGTAGATGGCGGAGCCGGGGCCGCCGCCCAGAAAAGACCAGATGCGGCGCCGGCGCTGGTAGGCGGCCGCGTATAGCGTGTCCGGGTTCGAGGGATCAAAGGCGAGGTCGGTGGCGCCGGTGTGGGCGTCGATGGTCAGGACCGCCTCCCAGGTTTCGCCGCCGTCGGTCGTTTTGAAGACCCCCCGCTCCCCCCCGTCCGACCAGAGCGGCCCTTCGGCTGCGGCGTAGACGACACGGCCGTCCCGCGGATCGACGAGGATGCGGCCGATGTGTTCGGAAGTGGCGAGCCCCGTGTTTTGCCAGGAGCGGCCGCCGTCCCGGCTGCGGTAGACGCCGCTGCCCCAGGCGACGTGGCGGCCGCTGACGCTCTCGCCGGTACCGACCCAGACCGTCTCCGGATTGGTGGGATCGAGGGTGACAGCGCCGATCGAGTAGGAGGGCTGGTCGTCGAAGATGGGCTGCCAGGTGGTACCGGCGTTGGTCGTCTTCCAGACCCCGCCGGAGCCGGCGGCCACGTACCAGGTGGCGGGGCGGGTGGGGTGGACGGCGATGTCGGCGATGCGGCCGCCCATAACAGCCGGGCCGATCCCGCGCAGTTTCAGGGCATCGATCGCCTTCTGGAGCGGGGTTTTTTCCGGCGGCCCGGCCGGTTCGGGTGGTGCGGTCATAGGAGATTCTCCTTTCTGTGTGACGTCTCGTTTAGGTCGGCAGCTGCGCGGCTGCGGGTCAATTCTGCTCAAAGACGCTGCGTTTGACCAGTAAGAAGCCCAAGTGGCAGTCGTCCTCCCCGGTCAGAAGATCACGGGACCGATCGCAAGAAGGTGGTGGACCGGCCGGTTGGGTTGGTGCGAGGTTAAAAGATCCCGGGGTCAAAAACCGAGGCCTTTGCGCTTCATTTGGTCATACGACAGGTCTGACGAGAACGACGGGGCGCAGCGTCAAGCGCGTCCGTGGCAGGCTGCCCGGGCAATCCTTTCGATTCTCTGGACAAATCGGTGAGGGTTGACATTCTTTACGACCCCTGCCGGCCCCAAAACCAGCAGATCTTGGTAACCGGTGACCAGGTCATCGGCCCGCCGACGACCATATAGGCCCGCAAATAATCATCCTTTGGACCCTGCCTCACGGCAGGGATCTCTTCCTTTATTTTAGGGATGGTCTCCCCAACGGCTTTCAGGATCTCAACAAGGGCACCTGAAAAGGGCCCATTCTTAGGACC
>JBFFZG010000425.1:0-3651 GCA_041568735.1 Promineifilaceae bacterium (SeqCode) | reverse complement strand
TTTCCGTAAGAAGCCCACCGTGGCATGTCTACCCTGATTATCGGCAGCAGGGCTAAACGAAGAATCAAATCAATAGCGAATCGCCGCCCGGTGGTTCGCTATTTTTCATTCCCCTGGATCATTGGTAAACTTCCGGTCGAATCAAAGGTCGACCTGAAAGGATTCCTGTGCTGCGAATTGAGAGAATAACCAAACGATTTTTGAAGACGGTGGCGCTGCAGGAAATCACCTTACCCGTCAGACAGGGAGAGATTATCGGGATTTTAGGGCCGAACGGCGCTGGAAAGACCACGTTATTTAAAATCGTTACCGGGATCTTACAGCCCAATGGGGGCCGGCTCGTTTTCGGTGGAAACCGGCAGCCACGGATGGGTTTTAAGCCAGAACGCCTGTTTTTCCCCGAACGCATGACCTTTCGCCAGTATCTCAATTTGATGGCGCGCCTCGGCAATATCAAGCCCGGCGAGCGGAAAACCGCCGTGGACGAAGCCCTGCTTCTTCTTGGCCTCGAGGGGTCAGGCGGCCGCCGCATCAAGGAGGCCTCGAAGGGAATGCGCCAGCGACTTGGGCTGGCCCAGGCGCTGCTGGGTGATCCGGATCTGCTCGTGCTGGATGAGCCGACCGACGGCCTCGATCCGGCCGGCCAGGCGGAAATCTACGAGATCTTTCGCCGGCTGCGCGCGGGGGGCAAGACGATACTCATGAGCTCCCACCGTCTGGGTGAAATCACGGCCGTCTGCACTGAGATCGCCATACTGCACAGGGGACGGGTCATCTACCAGAATCGGATGTCCGACGCGCTGGCCGAACGGCCGAAGGCGGTCATCCACGTCGATCGGCCGCTGACGACGCTTCGGCCGCTTCTCGAGATGCTGCATCCCCAGCTCCAGGTTGGTGAGCTGACGATCAACCTGCGCGGTGAATCGATCGCCCGCCGTCGGGAAATTTTGGGGATTGTCCTGGCGGCCGGCTACGATATTCTCCAGATCGAACGGCGCCGGGCCACTCTGGCCGATATTTACGCGGAGGTGACCCGCTCATGATGCAGCGGATCCTGACCCTGACCGTCTATTTGATCTACCGCTCTCTGACCTCGCTGAGCGGGCTCTGGTTCCTGCTGGCCGGTGCGGTTTATTACTGGCTGGCATTCCGGGTGCGAACCCCCGAGGCGGCCTATTTTACGCTGGTAATCGGCCTGTTTGGGGCCGGATTGACTTTCCTGGCCGTTTTGTCCATGGCCGGCAAGGCCAATGAAGCGATCAGCTACCCTTATTTCACGCGCCTGGAGAGCCGAATTGAATTTCTCACGGCCGTGCTGGCGGCCGGCTTCGGGCTGGCCCTTTTGCTGCAGCTGCTGCTGGCGGCCGTCGTCCTGATTCGCAACGCGCCGGAATTTACCCTCGGCCAGGCTCTTGAGATTCCTCCCATCTGGCTTTCGGCCAACCTCATTCTGGCGGTCCTGGCGATGCACGCCTCGGATTTTGTGGCCAATACCTGGTCCCGGGTGAAGCTCTTTGGTGTGCTGGCGGTGCTCATCCTGCTGGCTGAAAATTTTAACGACCTGGTGACCTGGCTGGCGGAGCGGCTGCGGACGCTGAGCTACACCCCCTCGCTGACGTCGACACAGCAGTCCTTTGCCAACGGCCTGCGCGCTGCGGCCGATTTTCTCGCCAATTCCCAGAGCGCCTGGTTGGAAGAGACGGCCGGGTTGATCTTCTGGCCTTTCCGCGCCGTGATCAGCGGGGTGACGAACGGCACGTTTAGCCGCCTCGAAGCGCTGGCGCCGGCCCTGCTGATTCTGGCGGCGACGGTGCTCTTTTTATTGGCGGCCGATATATTCGCCGGTAAGGATCTGGTTCTGGTCGAGGAGTGAGTGGTTGCGGCCTCAGGCCGGCAGGGCGGCTTCCGCTTCGGCCGCGACCCGGTCGTAGGCGAGCCGCCGATCGCGCGCGAAGCGGCGCAGGGCGGTCAGGGAGCGGTCGGCGTAGTAGAGATAGCGCTCTTTTTTCCCCAGCTTCTGCTCCGGGGGGGTGAACAGACCGAAATTCGATTTCATCGGCTGAAAAGTTTTGGCCTCGGCGTGGGTCACATAATGGCAGAGAGCGCCGAGCATCGTCTGGGTCGGCAGTATCACGGGATGTTCCCCGCTGAGCAGCCGGGCGGCGTTGATGCCGGCCAGGAGCCCGGTGCCGGCGTTGCCGGTATACCCTTCGACTCCGGTGATCTGGCCGGCGAAAAAGAGATCGGCCCGGCCGCGGTACTGCAGAGAAGGATGGAGCAGTTCGGGGGAATTGATGTAGGTGTTGCGGTGCATCTGGCCAAAGCGGACGAATTCCGCCTGTTCCAGTCCGGGAATCAGGCGGAGCACCGCCTCCTGCTGCCCCCAGCGCAGGTTGGTCTGGAAGCCGACGAGATTGTAAAGCGTCCCGGCGATATTGTCCTGGCGCAGCTGGACGACGGCGTACGGCCGTTTGCCGGTTCGCGGATCGACCAGGCCGACCGGCCGCATGGGGCCAAAGCGTAGAGAATCGACGCCGCGGCGGCCGATTTCTTCCACCGGCATGCACCCCTCAAAAAACCGGGCGTCTTCCTGTTCGAAGTCGCGCAGCGCGATCGTCTCGGCCGCCAGGAGGGCCTCATAGAAGCGCTCGTACTCCTCGCGAGTCATCGGGCAGTTGATGTAATCCCCATCATCCTGCTCGCCATCCCCATAGCGGGAAGCGCGGAAGGCCGTGGCCATGTCGATTGTTTCAGCCTCGACGATCGGGGCCAGCGCGTCGTAAAAGTAGAGGTACTCCTGGCCGGACAGCCGGCCGATCGCTCTGGCCAAAGCCGGCGATGTCAGCGGGCCGGTGGCAATGATGGTGGGACCGTCCGGGATTTCCGTCATCTCCTCTCGAATGACGGTGATCCGGGGATGGTCGTGAATCTTGCCGGTAACTCGTTCCGCGAACAGCTCCCGATCGACAGAAAGGGAGGAGCCGGCGGGGACGGCTGTTTTTTCCGCGCAGTCGAGTATGAGCGATCCCAGCCCGCGCATCTCCGCTTTCAGCAGGCCGCCGGCTTTGTGGACGATTGTCGAACCCAGCGAGTTGCTGCACACAAGTTCGGCCAGCCGATCGGTGACATGGGCCGGTGTCTGCCGCTGCGGCCGCATTTCGACCAGGGTGACGTGAATCCCTCTTTCAGCCGCCTGCCAGGCCGCTTCGGTGCCGGCCAGGCCGCCGCCGATGATGTGGAGTATCTTTTCGCTCATCTCTTTCCTTCTCTTCCACCTGTCTGCGCACCCGGTGGGAGGTGACACCATAATTTTCTACCCGCGACAGCCCATAAGGGAGGGCAAACTCCACCGGTCGAGAGCGCCCGGCGGCGCGGTCGGTACCCGGGCATTTTAGCACGAGCCGGGAGTTCGCCGAAAGTCCGTTTCTCGATTTCAGATAATCTGGAGCCGCCGGATCAGCCATCGACGATTTGACAGGTGGGGGGCGCGCCGGGATCGCCGCTGAAGAGCGGCGTGTAATAGAGGGAAAAGGCGCCGCCGGGTTCATCGGCCGACCGAGGAAGCGGGCAGGTCAATTCGACCTGGGTCGTCCGGGGATTGAGTGGACTGTTCAGCAGAGAATCCTCCCAGACACAGGCGGTGCCGGTCCC
>JBFFZG010000424.1:0-3656 GCA_041568735.1 Promineifilaceae bacterium (SeqCode) | reverse complement strand
GCATTGCTGCTGACGAGGTAGTGGACTCCGGAAAGGGAGGCGCTGTCGGCCGAATTCTGCATCACCCGCCGCTCTTTAAAAATATTGCCCCCGTCCACGGCCAGCCCGACAAAGGCCAGCACCCCGACAATCATGATCGCAAAGAGAATGGCTGTCTGGCCGGACATGTTGTGTTCGTTGTTGAGTTCCATGACTGCGTCCACCTCTTCTATACCAATCAAATCAATTCAATGCCCTTCGTCCGTCTGGCATCCATTACCGTGAAACCAGCCAGCCAGCTGGCAGCCCCTCGCCCCCATCAATGCGGCGCGGACCACGTCGATGGGCTTTCAAAACCCATTGACCTGATCCAGCAGGTGCCAGGCGATATTTTTAGCCAATGCCCACCTGACAATAGTACTAACGTATGCTTTCAAAAAATATTACAAATTGGTTCAAATTCACTTCGAATTCACCCCGGCGGCTTTTTCGCAGGCGGCATCCGCTCATATCCACACACCAGGACTGAAGTAGGTCTCTTTCTCTCGAAAGCAGGTCCCACGCTGCCGAATAGTTAAAAAGGGGGATAGACCCACTCTCTGGACTATTCTATGATAACTGATAACAGTGTAGCGCATGGAGCTCAAAGTTCCAAGGAGACTATGTCATCATGTTATTACACATGTTCGTTAAATCCATCCTCGGCATGCTGTTCGGACTCTGCCTGGGAGCGATCCTGGTTGGCCTCGCCGCCGTTCTGGCCGGCCCACAGTGGGTCCTCAACGGGATGCTGCTCGGCGCCGTGGCCGGTTCCTTCCTGGGCACCGCCGGCGGCTTCTATAAAAGCATCCAGCACCGGGAATGGTCCCTCAAGACACCGCCGGTCATGGCCGTCACCCGGTTCGTAACCAAAGATCAATATCCGTAGACCTGGCCAGCAAACTTTCATTATAAACGAAAATGTAAATTTTGTATCTGGTTGGATGGGTGAATTTTCCCTGAACCGGCCGGGCCGCGGCGCCTGCAAGCGGGAAAGCTGCCCGCGGATTCCCGGCCGCTCCTCGCCTGCACCCTCCCCGTCGTTGCATCAGTCACGGCTCGGATCCCCGTCAGAGCAAGCCGGATAGCCCGCGTATCAAAAAAATGAGGCCAAAGACGAGCGGCAGCCAGATGCCAATCGGCCGCCGGTGGGTCTCCAGGGCCTGTTTGATCCCGTTCAACCACCGGGCCGCCTGCCGTGGAAACAGCGCATAGATGGCGACCGGCCCGATCACCGACAGACAGAAGACGAACACGACCAGCAGGACGACAACCAGCTGCCGCGGCAGGGGGAGATCGCTCAGCAGCGGCACGGAGACGGCCGACAGGAAAATGGCCAGGTTTTTAAAATTGATGAGGGTGACCAGGGCGCCAAACCCAAACGCCCGGACCGGCGTAATCCGGTCGACAATCGCCAGCAGGCGCGGGGGTGCCTCGCTCTCCGCCGGCGGGTTCCGCCAGCTGCGCCCTCCGAGCCAGAGGAGCACGAGCCCCAGCGCGATGAGCAGGATCGACGAGCCGCTCCCCGCCAAACCGGATCCATTGGCCGCCACCGCGGTGCCGGCCCAGACGGCCGCGACCCCGATCAGCGTATAACCGCCGACGTAGCCCAGCATGTAGGCCACCCCGCTGCGCCAGCCCCGATCGGAAATGAGCAGAAGAATGACAATCGTGATCGACCCAATGGATACGATTCCGCCGGAGGCCAGGATCAGCGCTTGCAGGAGAATCGTGAACAATTTCGTTTAGCCGGATCGATTGGCCTGAGACCGGGCGGGACGGGTTCAGAATCCAATCACGCTGACGGATGTCACCTGGCGACCGGCAAGAACACCGCCGATGGGCAGTCCGCCCGGTGGAAAATCGTATTTTCCTGTGCCACCAGCCGGGTGGCGGCCCCACGGCGCTCGCCGGTGCCGGGGTTGCGCGCCCAGCGGGGGTGGGCGCCCCCGGCGATGAGCACCCGCAGCCGGTGCCCTTTTTTGAAGCGGTAGGCCGTCGACCACAGATCGACCGCGACTTCCAGGGCGCCGGCCAGCCGCTCTCCGGCCGCCCCCGGCTCGACGCGGGTCAGACCGTCACAGACGTTGGTCGACCGCCCGTCCGGCCGGACGTCGTTCAGCCGGACATAGACATCGGTGGACGGGCGGTTCGTCTCCAGGTAGATGCGCGCCCGCACCGCCCCGATGACATCCAGGTCGCCGGCCAGCGGCTCTGAAGTGAAGACCAGGACGTCGCCGCGCGTTTCCAATGGGCGGTTGTCGGTCCGGCCGGCCTGCGGACTGAAGCGAACCCCACCGACGGCCGGCGTCGGCCGGGCCGGATCGAACGTGAAGGTCGAAGCCCCCTCCGCGGCGGCCGGCGCCTCCCAGGCCAGGGCGTTCCCCGGCTGCAGAAAGAGGGCCGTTTCGACCGACTCCGGCGGAAACTGATCCGCCTCGCGCCAGGCTTCGGCTCCCATGAGAAAATACTGCACCGGCCGCGGCCGCAGCCGCCCGCTCTCCCCGCGCAGATGGCCGTCAAACCAGGCGATCGCCTCCCGCAGGGGGGAGCGAAGCGCCTCGCCATCCATGTGCCCCCACGGCCCGATGGTCAGGAAGGGCTGCCTGCCGCTGGCCCGCAGGATCTGATAATCGTCCAGCTGATCCCGCAAAAAGATGTCGTACCAGCCGGCGACCAGGTGCACAGCCGCCTCGGTCCGGGGCAGGTGGGCCTTGAAGTTCGAGGCCTGCCAGTAGGGATGCTCCGGATCCCCGTCCGTCTCCAGCCACAGCTGGAAAAACGAGGCCGGCTCCCCCAGGACGGCGTGGT
Source organism: Promineifilaceae bacterium (SeqCode) (assembly GCA_041568735.1). Classification (GTDB taxonomy): domain Bacteria; phylum Chloroflexota; class Anaerolineae; order Promineifilales; family Promineifilaceae; genus WTJY01. The sequence continues at coordinate 827 of JBFFZG010000424.1, read as the reverse complement.
CGGCTTCGGTGAGGGCCACCGTCTCGAAGCCCGCCAGGGCCAGCCGGTCGACCTGCACCAGCCGCTTCATCTGCTGCCAGAAGGAAGCCTTCTTGCGGACAATACCCGTCCCGGTCCCGGCCACGCCGAGCACCCAGCGCACGGCCAGCTCCAGGCCGAAAGCCCCCTCGCCAAAGAGGAGTGCGCGCAGGTCGGCGCTCGTCGTCACCGGCACCAGCGCCCGCAGCTCCGGCCCGGCCTCGCCGGCGAGGGCCCACTGCACCAGGCCGAGGTAGCTGTTCCCCCACATGCCGATCTGCCCGCTGAACCAGGGCTGCCGGCGCAGCCAGGCCAGGGTCGCCAGCCCATCCTCTTTTTCATGAACAAACGGGACGAACTGGCCGCCGCTGTCAAACTGCCCCCGGGTCCCCTGTACCAGGACGTGGTAGCCCCGTTCGGCGAAGCGGGAGGCGGCGAAGGTCATCAGCAGGCCGCCGGGAAAGGCCTCCCAGCCGCGGCCGTAGGGAGTGCGAATGAGGACGGTGGGGTGCGGCCCCGCCCCGACCGGCGCGTAGTGATCGGCCAGGAGGGTGACGCCGTCGGACATGGGGATCGGGATTTTGCGCGTGATCCGGACGCGGTTGCGCACCGGGGGCAGGTCGAGCCAGCGGGTGGTCCAGGCGCGCCGCCTGGCCCAGAGAAAGAGGCCGCCGGCAGCCGCGGCGGCCAGGAATGTATAGCGTCGAAACATGGAGCCTCCCGGGGGCGGACCGCCACCAACTGGCCGGTAAGTTTTCACCGGCGTTTGCTTTTCATCGAACCGGCCGCGCCAGGCGGCCGGGAAAGGG
>JBFFZG010000423.1:0-3659 GCA_041568735.1 Promineifilaceae bacterium (SeqCode) | reverse complement strand
TACACGCTTGACCTCGAGGAGCGGAACGAGGAGCTGAACGCCTTCGGCCACACCCTGGCCCACGACCTGCAAAATATGCTCTCGCGCATCGTCGGCTTTGCCGAGCTGCTGATGATGGAGATCGACGAGCCGGCCGACGGGGAGCTCTCCCCCCTGACCCTGTACAACGCGGCCGAATTGATTTCGCGCAACAGCCGCAAAATGAGCGGCATCATCGAAGCCCTGCTGCAGCTGGCGGCCGTGCGCAAAATGGAAGTCCATTTCGAACCGATCGAAATGGGGGCCGTCGTCGAGGAGGCGGTCGACCGCCTGCACGACCTCATCGCCGAATCCGGGGCCACGCTCTGCCGGCCCAAGGAATGGCCGACCGCCTACGGGTACAGCCCATGGGTGGAGGAAGTCTGGTTTAACTACATCAGCAACGCGCTGAAGTACGGGGGACGGCCGCCGAAGATTCAGCTGGGGGCCGATTCACGGCCGGAGACGCAGGAAATCCGCTACTGGGTCGCGGACAATGGAGTGGGCATCGACCCGATCAATCAGCAGGAGCTGTTTCGCCCGTTCAAGCGGATCAGCACCTCGTCCGAGGAAGGGCATGGGCTCGGCCTGTCGATTGTCGCCCGCATCGTCAAGCGCATGGGCGGCGCCGTCGGGGTGACGGCCAACCCGGAAGGGGGCAGCTGTTTCTATTTCACCCTGCCCCGCTACCAGTCGGAACCCCGCGCCTCGCGCGTGCCGGCCGAACAGGAGGCCTGAACAGCCGAGATGGGCGGCCTGAGAGAATTCGTTTGACAGACCGGCCGGGCGGCCGGTTTTTTTTATCAATCGGGGAGTCTAGAGGAAAAAGGGGAGCGCGATATTGGCTGCGATCAGCAGGGTAAACATGGCGATCGCCAGGAAGAAAATGCGCCGCAGGTCCTTGATGACGTAGGCGTATTCCTCGCGCAGTTCTTCGACAGGCACGGCGCGAATGCGGCCGCGCGGCCGCCTGGCCGGCGTTACCGGAACGGCCGAGGCCGCCGCGCGCTCGCGCCGCTCCCGCACCGTCTGCTTGACCCGTCTGACTTTTTTACTCATACATGCCCCTAACCGTCTCGCCCCGCCGGCGGATCGACCAGGTCCGCCTTGACGATAATCCGCTTGTTGTTCACCAGGTATGGGTAGCAGGAGATCAGCGTCAGGCTGGCATAATCGGTCGGCGCCATCACCTCTACGGCGGTGGGATCGACGGTGAATATTTGATTGATGACGTAAGTGTAGCTTTGCCGTCCGGTTGAGACAACCACCTCATCGCCCGGCTCGAGCTTGTCCAGGTGGCGGAAAATCTCCCCGTAGATATCGTTGTGGGCGGAGAGAACCATGTTTCCATCCTGGCCGGGCATGGCGCTGCCAATCGCCTGGCCAACCCCTTTCTTGAGCTGTTCCGGCTCGTGCCCCTGCACCACCGGGGCGTTGACGTCGATGGCGGGAATGACGATCTGGCGCGGCTGTTCGACGCTCGGCGTGGGGATCGGGGGCGGCACATAGGCATCGATCAGGGGCAGCAGATGCTCGGGAATGAACCCGACTTCCTGGTAGACAATCGGCCGGCCGGCGACCGGGGGCCGATGGCCGCCGGGCAGGACGACGAGATCGATGACCGGCTCGGCCGTCGGGGCCACCACAGACGCCTGCTCCACGGCCGAACGCTCCGCAGCCAGGGCGGCCGCATCGGCGTTGAGCTCGCGGATCGAGCTGATCATGGCCACGATCAGGACGAGAAATCCAATCAGGGCGGCCAGCTCCACCAGGAGCAGCGCCCGATTGGCCAGCCAGCGCCAGCGCGGGGGCGTGCGCCGCGTCCCGGCTGCCGGGCTGGCGGTCTGCGGGATCCCGTCCATGGCCACGGGGGCTACCGGGCCGCTGCGCCCACCGGGGAGGGGGACCTGCGTGACGTCCAGCACGCGACCCTGGGCCTGGAGACGGGCCAGCCGGCTCTGCCGCTGGGCCTGCCGCTTCTTGAGGAGGGCGTCTTCGAGTTCTTCGACGGAAAATTTTTCGATACCGCGTGTCATCGATGGAAAACAGGGAATGACTGTGTGAAACGGTGCGCCCGCGGAGGATTCCAATGAAAGGCGCAATCCTTAGTTTACCGGCCACGAGAGATTATGTAAATGCTACTAAAGTCCTTTTCATAGTTCAAGCCGGCCGATCACTCACCCGAACTGATGACCAGCGGCGGCAGGGGGGCGAAATCATCCCCCCCCTCTTCGAGCCGCAGCCGGCTGCTGGACTGCCGGTCGTAAACCCCGGTGACCGCCCGGTAGGTCCCGGCCGGGGTTTCGGCCGGGATGTCGAAGCGAAATACCTGCACCAGAAGGTCCCCCGCCTGCCAGCCCCACGACGGTGCGTCGAGGCGATCCTCCTGGGTCAAAATCGTCCCATCCGGCCGCAGGACGTGGACAAACAGCACCACGTCGGTCGTCTCCAGCGGCCAGACGATCGGCCCCGCCCGGGCGGGATCGCGAACGCGCCAGACGGTCAGGAGCTCCGGTGGGGAGACGCCGGCCAGCCAGCGGGCGTCCAGCAGGTCGATCGCCCCGTCGAAGCGGGCCAGCGGGGAACCGGCCGCGGCCGGCGGCGCGATGCGGTAGCGGGTAAAAAACGGATCGAGGTCGTCCGGGGCCATCTCGACACGGCCGGCCGGGGCCGCCCACCCCTGGAAAACGGGATGGAGATCGGCCGAGGCGGGCGCCAGCAGATCGACCGCCCCGTCACCGGTGCCGGCCGGGAAGAGGAGCGCCCGCCGGGCGTCCATCCAGCGCACCGGCCGCTCTTTTTCCGCCGGCGCGGCCACGACCCGGGCGATCGAGGTGTCGTGAGCCCCACCGGGGTAGACCGAAGAAAAAAGAACTGGCGCGCCCGGCGGCAGCTCCCCGGCCGTCTCGACGGCTGCGATGATGGTCGTCTGGTAGGCCGCCCGGACATCCGGATCGCGCGCCCAGATGAAGAAATAATCGCGCGCGGTCTGGAAGCCGACGGCCGCCAGCCACAGCACCGCCGCCGCCCGGACGGCGATCGGCCCGAGCCGGCCGGACGGCCGCAGGAAGCGCCCCACTGCCAGTGCCCCGAGCGCCGGCAGCAGGTAGACGACCGGCAGCGCGCCGATATTGCGGGTGGTGTTGGCGGTGGGGCCGGTGATGAGGGAGGGGATCAGGCCGATGGCCAGCCAGAGCAGGGTGAAGGCGGCCGCCGGCCGGCGCCAGCGGTGCAGACAGGTGAGCAGCCCGATCAGGGCCAGCAGGGCGGTGATGGGGCCAAAGACCGGCCGGCCGGGAATGTTATAGGCCAGGAACCGGTCGCCGAAACCCGGCCAGAAGAAGGCCGCCAGCGCCTGCCAGCCGTTGCGCCAGACAGGGGCCAGGTTGCCGTCCAGCGCCTGGCGCACCGGCCCTTCGAGCATCTGCAGCCGGGTTTCCGCTTCGGGGTAAAAGTCGAGATAGACGAACATCGGCACGACCAGCAGGCCGGCCAGGATCAGACCGGCCAGCGCCGGCCGCCAGAGCCGCCGGGCCAGCGGGCGGTCGATCGCGAAGAGCAGCGGCACAAAAAGGGCGAAGGCGAGCCAGAGCACGCGGGAGGCGAGATAAATGTAGAAGGTCGCCCCCAGGAAAAGGCCG
>JBFFZG010000422.1:0-3678 GCA_041568735.1 Promineifilaceae bacterium (SeqCode) | reverse complement strand
GCTCGACCGCATATTGCTCTTCAGCGTGGGCACGGAGTTTGGATTCGTTCATAGGAGAAACTCGGAGGGTGGTTTATGGGTAGGAACGGGGAACGGGGAACAGGGAACAGGGAACGGTCGTTTGGGGTATTCGGTTTTCAGTTCGAGAGGCCTGTCAATCCTTTCCACTTTCCAGGTAGTCGGTTAAATTAAATTACACAACCATTTTGACCGATTGAGTGGTCACCTTCTGAAATCCACCATTTGTGAACTTTCTGGATGTGGAATCAAATTCCGCAAACTACTCCAAGTAGTCGGTTGAATTAAATTACAAAACAATTTTCACCGATTTTGTGATCTTCTTCTTAAACCCACCTTTGTGAACTTTCTGGATGTGTAATCAAATTCCGCAAACTACTCCACTTTCCACTTTTCACTCGGTACTCGGTACTCGGTACTCGGTACTCGGTACTTCATACAACCGCCTCCAAGGCCGCCGTCATCTCGCGGCGGAAGCGGACGCGGTCGAGGGCTTCTTCGACGGTCGGCTGCCAGATAGGGCCGGTTTCGAGGGCGGGCAGGAGGGCGTGCTCCAGGTCGCCGAAGATTTCCGGCGGGCAGTTCAGGGTGAATTTGAGAAAGATCGAGCGCAGGCTGACGTCTGCTGCGCGGGATTGGGTGTCCTGGGCGATGTGGCGGGCCATGACGGCCGCCCACCGGCGGCTCAGCCCGGCCGACCAGGGGCCGGGCCACTCGCGCCAGAGCACGCGCAGCGGGTTGGACTGGTTAAACGGGGCCAGCTCCCATTTGTCCATGACCCGGTCGATCAGGGCTTCGGCCTCCTCCGGCGGCAGGGCGCCGACCAGCCGCTGCGTCCGGCTGGTAAACTCGTCCAGGACCAGGAGGGTGCGCGCCCATTCGATTGCTTTCTGGCGGTAAGCCGCATTGGCCAACCCCAGGGTCAGCGTGCGGGTCCAGCCGCTGGCCTGCACCGCCCGCACGATCTGCTCCGGCGTTTTGCGCCAGCGCTCGCTCCAGAAGGCCAGCGGCGCGCTGCCGACTATCAGGATCAGCTGCTGGGAAATGTAGTTGGAGAGGGTGCGCTTCCCCCGCGGCAGGATCCCATCGCGCAGCATGGCGGCCGTCGGTTCCGGCGGGAAGGTGACTGTGATTTTATGCCGGTGCGCCGGGCTCCAGTGGACGATGCCGGTCAGATACTGGCTCATGCGGGCCGCGAAGCGGGATTCCGGCAGGGTCTGCAGCTGCTCGATCGCCAGCCGGCGGACCGGCTGACTGCGGTCGTCCAGGGCGGTTTCCAGGAACGGTTCATCGTCCATGCTCAGGCCGATGGCCATCTGGCGCAGCAGGTGGATGCGGTTGTTGTCCGGCTCCTGGCGCCAGGTTGTGGCCAGCAGCTCCCGCCCTACCCGCGGTTCCTGGCCGCGAATCTGCTCCAGGAGCTGGGTCCGTTCGCGCAGGGAGCTGCCCCGCCAGCGGGCGGCCAGGTCGTCCCAGTCGGCCGCGGCTACGGCGGCGTACTGCCAGCGGGGGTGGAAGCGGGCCAGCCAGCGCCCTCGCGGGCCGACGACCGGGCTGATATCCGCCTGCTGGCGGGCGAAGCGGGCGCCGTGCAGGAGCAGGTTGGGCAGGATAAGGTCGGGGATGCGGCTGTTTATCCGCTGGAGCGCCGCCAGGAATTCCGGCAGGCAGTCCCGGTGCTGGCCGTTGAGCAACCGCTCGAGGTAGGCGGTGACGGCCGGCGGCAGCTCCAGCCTGTCGTCGACCGGGGCCGGGTAGGGTTCAAACCCATCCGGGAGTTCGGCCGGCAGTTGGCTGGCCTGCTCGAAGAGATCCTGGACCGCGGCTGCGAGCAGCAGGCGGCCGGCCTGGGCGCCGGGCTCGACCTGCTCCAGGAATGCCTCGATTGGCGGTGCGGCGGCCGGCGGCTGCCCGCCGCGACCGGCCCCGAGCAGGGCGTCACGTGTCAGTCTGGCCCAATCCATCAGGCTGCCTCTCCCAGGGCGTGCAGGTCGAACCAGCGCCCCCGCTCGTGGATGCTGAGGGGGTAAAAACGGTCGCGCGTCCATTCCCCGAACAGAGTGAACGGCCGCCCGCCGGAGAGCGCCAGCAGATGATAAAGCTGGGGATGATCTTCGATCAGCGGCAGGGTCAGGCCGGCCGCGTCGGCGAGGAGCCAGCGGCCGTCCCCTTCGACCAGGAAGACCTCCCGCAGCAGGAAAGGATACACTCGCAGCCAGGGATTGGCCCCGACGGCCGTCGTGTAATTTCTCCAGGCCGCCTCTACAGACCGGCTGCCCGCCGTATCCGGTAAGGAAATCCCGTAGCGGGGCGGCGTATCCGGCAGGGCGGCCAGGTGGGGCCAGCCGCCGGGGGCGAAGGAAATTTCACCGGTGAGTGTGGCCCCGGTAGTCAGCAGGGAGAGACCGGCTCTGCGGTCGTAGGTCGTGCGGGCCAGGAGGGCCGGCCGGTTGGTCGCCAGCCCCCAGAGCCAGGTGCGGTAGACAAACTGGCGCTCGACCTGCTCCGTCTGGCGGCCGACGACCTGCCAGGCATCATCGCGCGCCGGGTCGTCCGGCAGGCCGAAGCGGCGGGGGAGCCAGCCGGTCGCCGCGCGCAGGTCGCCCTGCCGTGCCGGATCGAGAGCATCGTAGCGGGCAAAGGCCCGGGTCAGCAGATAGAGGCGGCCGGCCTGCCGCATGAACTGCTCCGGCCAATCCCGGCGGCGGTTGACGAGCGCCCCAAGCTGGCGCACCTCGGCCGCGATCTGGCCGGCCTGACCGTCGACCAGCCGGTTGGCCGCCTGCTCCCAGGTCGCTTTCGGCCGCTGGGCGGCGCCGGCCAGCCCTTCGACGAGAAGATCTTCCAGCCAGAGACCCAGCTCGGCCATCGCCCGTCGGACCAGCGCCAGCCGCCGCCGGTTCTCGGCCGTCGGGGTATCGGGTTGCGCGGCGGCTGGCTGGCGGTAAGATCCCGGCTGCCAGGCGGCCACCCAGTCCGGCATGTCGGTTTGCGGGAAAGCCTCGGGCTGCTGAATGCGGAGCAGGGCCAGCGCCAGCGCGTGGCGGCAGGGGGTTTTGCGGGTGAGACAGCTGCAGTCGAAGGCGGGCCCATCGAGGTCGATGCAAATCCGCTGCGGGGCTTTGTTCATGAGGGGGATCTCCCCCCAGGCGAACCGCCCCTGCTGGCCCAGGGCGGTCCATTTCTCCGGAGAGGCCAGCGCCCGGCTCGATTTGGCGGTGTAATGATCAGGTGCGAGACCCAGCACCTGCCTGATGGTCCAGTTCGTCGACATGCGGCGTATTCAATGTGGTCTATAACGGGGAACTTTACGGGGGCAGAGGGGGAAAGTTGCAGGAAGAAGGGGGAAGGGGGGACGGGGAACGGGGAATGGGGAATGGGGAACGGGGAACGGGGAACGGGGAACGGGGAACGGGAGTTGGGAGTTGGGAGTTGGGGGAAGCGGCGCTGACGCGCCACTTTCAACTTTCCACTTTCATCTTTCCACTCGGCACTCGGCACTCGGTACTCGGCACTCAGTACTCGGTACTCGGTACTTTCAACTTTCGACTTTCAACTTTCAACTCTCCACTCGTCTTCGTCGCAACTTGCGACCACTGCCCGGGTTTCTAATTCAGGGTTCGATGAATATTCAGGCGCTAAACCGCATTTCGGCCGATG
>JBFFZG010000421.1:0-3679 GCA_041568735.1 Promineifilaceae bacterium (SeqCode) | reverse complement strand
GCCCTAACACCAGCCCCGGATCGCCGGCCAGGGCGCCAACCAGCCCCTTGCCGGCCAGCTGCATGACGTAGCTCATGGTCGCGTTGCTCAGGGCGTGGGTGCTGGTCCGGGGGACGGCGCCGGGCATGTTGGCCACGCCGTAGTGAACAACCCCATCGATGACATAAGTCGGATTGTCGTGGGTGGTGACGCGGGTGGTCTCGATGCAGCCTCCCTGGTCGACCGCCACGTCGACGATGACGCTGCCGTCCCGCATGTCGGTGAGCATCTCCCGGGTGATGAGGCGGGGAGCCTTAGCCCCGCGGACCAGGACGGCGCCGATGACCAGGTCGGCCGTGCGGCTCGCCTCGACGATGTGGCCGTGATTGGAGGCGATGGTCAGCAGGCGGCCGTGGAGCACCTGGTCGAGGTAGCGGAGCCGCTCAAGGTTGGTGTCGAGGATGGTGACGACCGCCCCCATCCCCAGGGCCATCTGGGCGGCGTTGGTGCCGACGACCCCGCCGCCGATGATGACGACGTGGGCCGGTTCAACCCCGGCCACGCCGCCGAGGAGCATTCCCCGGCCGCCGTGGGCCTTTTCCAGCCAGTGGGCCCCGACCTGCACGGCCATCCGGCCGGCGACCTCGCTCATCGGGGTCAGCAGGGGGAGGCTGCCGTCCGGCGCCTCGACCGTCTCGTAGGCGACCCCGGTCACTCCGGAATCAAGCATGGCCCGGGTCAGCTTTTCTTCAGCCGCCAGGTGCAGGTAGGTGAACAGCAGCAGGTCGGGCCGCAAAAAGCCGAATTCCGAGGGCTGCGGCTCTTTGACTTTGACGACCATTTCGGCCGACCAGGCCTCGGCGGCCGTTGGCACCAGCTTCGCCCCGGCCTTCTCATAGTCCGCATCCTGAAAGGCGCTGCCCATGCCGGCACCCTGCTCCACCCAGACGCTGTGTCCGTGACGGATGAGCTGCTGGACGCCGGCCGGGGTCATGGAAACGCGGTATTCGTTGTTTTTTATTTCTTTCGGTACGCCGATGATCACGTTTGCAATCTCCTTTCATCGCGATGGAAAGTGTGGGAAACGAGATTGTAGCAAAAAGTGAATCAAGGCGTTACCGCTTCTTTTAAGGGGCGCCGAGGGGAGCCGTAGCAAAGACGACATGGAAGGGGACGCAGTAGATCATGACCCCGCTGTAGCGGGATAAATCGACCCCGTCGGGGATCGGGTAGTTCTGGCTGCCGATGTTCCCCTTCAGAGGGCCGAGGTCGAGCGATTCGCCCATCCCGGACTGGTTGGCGGCGTCGACATTTTCCACCAGCAGGACGTGCAGATCGGGGCCGTTGGTGACTTCAAACTCCTCGAAGCGCAGCACCCGCTGCTCGCCGAGCTGGTAGATGGCCGCCCGGCCGGAGCCCTGATGAAAGCTGTCTGCGTCGCGGAAGTTTCCCTCGCTGACCAGCTGCCAGGCGTCGGACGCCGCGGCCGGGGGCTCGTCCATCAGCGTGGCCGGCATCGCCTCGCTCAGCAGGGCGAGCGTCTGGCTGATCGTCTCGCGCTCGGCCGGCGAGATGGCGGCCTCAATTCCGGGAGCGGCCAGCCCTTCCATGATGTCTCGATAGGACTCTTCGGCAGCTTCCGGGGACATGGCCTCGATTTCCGAGGCCGCCGGCACGGGAAAGGGAAAGGCTTCGTCTACGGCTTTGTCAAAAAACAGCGGGGAAGCCAGCCACCAGGCGATCGGCGCGCCGACGACCAGGGCCGCTGCGGCCAGAATTAGGAACCATCGCTTGCGCATCATATCTCCTCCAATCTAACGGAATATTTCTGGGTTTTCGTCTCGAAGGCGGTGTGCGACACAGCCGGTTATCAGATTGAGCCGCTCCCTTTCATCTTACGCCAAATTTATTACGAAAGACTTACACCGGCCGGCAAAGGGGTTTGGGATGCGCAAAAGGGGGTGATGCTCTTATAATACGGCGGCTGAAGGCGACTCGATCACCCTCTCGGGCCGGCCGGGATCGCTTTTGGCTGGACGCCACCTGACTTGTGATTGAGAGGAGGAAGCAGATGGGAACACCACGGCCGCCGCTGACGCTTGGCATCGAAGAAGAATATCAAATCGTCGATCCAGTCAGCCGCAATCTTCATTCCTATATCAGCGAACTGATCGCCCAGGACGAAAAGCGGGAACAGAAGGTCAATCTCAAACCGGAATTCATGCAGTCCCAGGTGGAAGTTGGCAGTCATGTCTGCCGCAATGTCAAGGAGGTTCGCCAGGAGGTGGTCCGCCTGCGCCGTTCGGTCAGCCGGATGGCGGAGGAAAACGGGCTGGCGATCGTCGCCGCGTCGACGCACCCATTCGCCCAATGGCAGGAGCAGTCGATCACCGAGGGGAACCGCTACAAAGAACTGCTCGACGACATGCAGGGGGTGGCGCGCACCCTGCTTATCTTTGGGATGCACGTCCACGTCGGGTTCGGCCACAAGGAAACCCCCGAACTGAAAGGGCTCATGATCGAAATCATGAACCAGGCGCGCTATTTTATTCCACACCTGCTGGCCCTCTCGACCAGCTCCCCCTTCTGGCAGGGGTACTACACCGGCCTCCGCTCGTACCGCAGCGTTATCTTCGAGCAGCTCCCCCGCACCGGAATTCCCCCGTCGTTCGGCTCGTGGAGCGAATACGAAAATTACGAGAAGATGATGCTCAAGGTGGGTTCGTTCGGCAAAAACGTGACCGCCGCCAAGATCTGGTGGGATATCCGCCCCCATCCGATTTTCGACACCCTGGAGTTCCGCATCTCCGACATCTGCACCAAGATCGACGAGGCGGTCTGCCTGGCGGCCCTGTTTCAGGCGATCTGCGCCAAGCTGGTCAAGCTTAGGTTGAACAACATGGGCTGGCGGCCTTACCGCAACATTCACATCGCCGAAAACAAGTGGCGGGCGGTGCGCTACGGTATCAACGGCTCCCTGATCGATTTCGGCAAGGAAGAGGAAATTCCCTTCCACTTTTTGATCAGCGAGCTGCTCGAATTTCTCGACGACGTCGTCGACGAGCTCGACTGTCGGGAAGAAGTCAACTACGCCCGGATGATTTTGAAAGAAGGGACCAGCGCCGACCGGCAGGTGCGCATTTACAAGAAGAATGGTGGGGACGACAACCGGGAGCAGGCGCTCTTCGCGGTGGTCGACAGCCTGATCGAGGAGACGAAAACCGGTTTGTGAGCCGACGCCGGCCGGTCAAACGAGATCGATCTGGGCTTCGGCGAAGCGCTGTTGAACGAGCGCTTCGAGCCGGGGGGTCATATCGGCCCCTTTACCGAAGCGGGCCTTGGCCACGATGACAAGCGTGGCCCGCTCGCCGAGCTCCCCTTCACTGAAGACCTTCCACGGTTCGATCAGGTTGGGCAGAATCGAAACGGCCTCCTGTCCCAGGTTATCCAGGAGGGGTAGGGCCTGTTCGTAGTTTGCCGAGTGGATGCGCAGGGTGACTTTGACCTGGGAGAATTTGCCCCGGCTGAAATTGCGGATCGTGCGAATATCGCCGTTGGGCAGGATATAGAGTTCACCGGAAGGGGCGCGGAGCCGTGTGGTGCGCAGTTGGACTTTTTCGACCACGCCGGACACACCGAGCATCTCCACCTTTTCGCCGACGGAGAAGGTGTTCTCCGTGATAAAGGTAAAGCCGGTCAG
>JBFFZG010000420.1:0-3688 GCA_041568735.1 Promineifilaceae bacterium (SeqCode) | reverse complement strand
TTTCCACTTTTTACTTTCTTCTTTCCCCATGCCACACCCCACCCGCATCAAAAAGCACCGCGCCCGCCGTCAGCGGCGCCGCCGGCAGGGCGGGCGCCTCTTTCTAAGCTGGCTGCTCGTGCTGGGCATGGGTCTGATCGGGTGTGTGGTCCTGGCCGGAATGGGAACTGCCCTGGTCAGCGTGGCCGCGGCCGCCTCGTTTACCCGGGATCTGCCCGACTACACCGAAATCGCCGCGCTTGGGCTCGATCCCGAAACCTTCGAAACGACCCGGATTATGGCCCTGGGGAGCGATCAGGACGGGGATGGATCGCGCGATTGGGAGGTGATTTACGAGGTGATCGATCCCCTCGGCGGCGATCGCCGCTGGCTCACCCTGGAGCAGATCCCGGCCGACCTGGCCAACGCCACCGTGGCCGTCGAGGATAAGAGCTTTTGGACCAACGAGGGGTACGACCTGGAGGGAATCGGCCGCGCTTTCTACGGGTATGTCCTCCAGGGAGGGCGGATCCAGGGCGGTTCCTCCATCACCCAGCAGCTGGTGAAAAACAACCTGATCACCCCGGAGCGGCGGGCGGTGGGAGCGGCCGTCACCTGGGATGATTACCGGCGCAAGATGGAAGAGCTGGCCCTGGCCCGCCAGGTGTCCCAGGCCTATTCAAAAGAAGAAATTCTCGAGTGGTATCTCAACACCAACTTCTATGGGAATCTCGCCTACGGGGTGGAGGCGGCCGCGCGGGTCTATTTCGACAAGCCAGCCGCCCAGCTGACCCTGCCGGAGGCGGCCATGCTGGCGGCCATCCCCCAATCTCCGACCCTCAACCCGATCGACAACCCCGAAGCGGCCAAGGCCCGGCAGGAGCTCGTGCTCGAGGCGATGCTGCGCGAGGGGCTGATCAACCGGGAGCAGTTCGTGGCCGCCCGTTTTACCCCGCTGACCATCCGCTCCAGCGCCGATCCCCGGTTTGACATCCAGGCCCCCCACTTCGCCATCACCGTCCGCAAAGAGCTGGAGCGCCGCTTTGGGCCGGAGACCGTCCTGCGCGGCGGGCTGACCGTTTATACGACCCTGGACCTCGAGTGGCAGCGGCAGGCGACCTGCGTGGCGCGGGCCCAGGTCGGCCGCCTCTCCGGAGAGATCGGCAGCGGACTGCCGGTCGACGAAGCGGCGGCCTGCCCGGCCCTGGCGTTTATGCCAACCCCACCGGCCTCCGACCTGGGGGTCGACCGGGAGGTCGACAACGCGGCCGTCGTCATGCTCGACCCGCGCACCGGGGAGATCAAGGCCATGGTCGGCAGCGTCGACTACCGAAATGAGTTGATAGACGGCGCCTTCAACGTCGCAGTCGACGGGCTGCGCCAACCCGGCTCGGCCTTCAAGCCGTTTACCTACCTGACCGCCCTCAGCCAGGGCTACTCGGCAGCCACCATGGTCCTCGACGTCGAAACCGACTTCGGCACTCCCTACAATGGGGTCGCCTACGTGCCCCACAACTACGACCGCCGCTTCCGTGGACCGCTCAGCCTGCGCCAGGCTCTGGCCTCCAGCTTTAACGTGCCGGCCGTGCAGGTGATGACCTGGGTCGGCCTGGAAAATGTCATCCGCAATGCCCACCAGCTGGGGCTGACCACACTGGACGGGGGTCCCAACCGGTACGGGCTGTCGCTGACGCTGGGCGGGGGAGAGGTTCGCCTCCTGGACATGGTTTATGCCTTTGGCGTGCTGGCCAACAATGGCCGCATGGTCGGCCAGCCCGTGGCGGAAGGGGCCGGGCGGCTCGGCTACCGCGAGCTGGATCCGGTCGTCATTTTGCGGGTTGAGAACCCCCGCGGAGAGACTCTCTACAGCTACAGCCAGCCGGAACAGAAGGAAATCGTCACCCCGGAGCTGGCCTACGTGCTGAACGATATGCTGTCGGATAATCGGGCCCGCTGCGCCGGCTTCGGCTGCCCCAACAACCTGGAGCTGCCGGACGGACGGCCGGCGGCCGTTAAAACGGGCACGACCAATGACTTTCGCGACGCCTGGACGATCGGCTACACTCCGCAGCTCGTGATCGGGGTCTGGGTGGGGAACACCGACAACCGGCCGATGCGCGAGGTGCCCGGCTCGAAGGGGGCGGCGCCCATCTGGCATGGGTTGATGAACTGGACGCTGCAGGAAGAACCCTTTGAGGTCTGGAGCCGGCCGGCGCGGGTGCTCGAAATGGCCGTCTGCGTCCCATCCGGCCTCCTGCCCAACGGAATCTGCCCGACTGTCAATGAGATCTTCATCCAGGGGACCGAGCCGGCGGCGGTCGATACGATGGTGCAGGCTTTCCAGGTCAACCGGGAAACCGGCCGGCTGGCCACCGTCGATACTCCCCCTGATCTGATCGAAACCCGGACCTACGTCCTTTACCCGGAAGAAGCGGCCGATTGGGTTCGGGAAAACGGGATCGAGCAGCCGCCGGCCGAGTACGACACCCTGCGCAGCGCCAGCTCACGGGAAGGGGTGGCCATCCTCGATCCAGCCCCCTTCGCCAGCGTACGCGCCCCGGTGACCATCAGCGGTACGGTCGATCTGCCCGCCCTGGCCTATTACCGGCTGGCTTATTTCCCCGGGCTGACCCCATCCGCCCTGCAGACGATCGTCGACAACGCCCCCCGGCCGGAGCCGGGCGAACCGCTGGCCCGGTGGGCGGCCGATGACCTGTCAGGGTTGTTCACCGTGCTGCTAACGGCTGTGCGGACCGACGGCTCCTTCGTCGAAGTGAGCGCCCCGATCACCCTCGATCCATCACCGCCAACGGCCGAAATCCTGGCCCCGCGGTCGGGGCAGACGATTGACCCGACCGACGAATTCCTCCTCATCCAGGCCCGGGCGGCCGACGACCTCTCGCTGGATCGGGTCGAGTTTTTCGTCGACGGGGGAGCGGAGCCGTTCGCGGTCAAGCGGGTGCCGCCGTTTACCGCCCGCTGGCCAATCCGCGGAACGGGCTGCCGCACCTTTGTGGTGCGCGCCTTTGATGCGGCGGGCAATGAAACCGCCGGCGAGCCGGTGCGCGTCTGCATCGAAAGCCAGAATTAAAGCCGAAACAGAGCACGCTTGCCGCCGCGACGGGCGGGCAGGCAAAATAAAAATCCGGTCGAGAAACCGGATTTTTGGGCGATCTAATTTTTTCTCTGTCGATTAAAAAGGAAGAAAACGGGTTAGCGGCCGAAATGCATCGGCATGATGACGTGGGTGAACCCATCTTCCCCGACCGGCTTTAAAACGCCCGGCTCCATCGGGGAGGTCGTCTCGAGGGCGACCTGGGGGGAAGCAACGACACTGAGGACGTCGATCATAAACTTGACGTTGAAGGCGATTTCCACTGCGTCGCCGATGACGTTGGCGTCGAGCTGGGCCACGTTATCGCCGGTTTCGACGCTGGTGGCCGTGATCGTCGTGAAGCCGGGGGTGATTTCATCGCCGGGTTCGATGCGCACCCGGGCGGTATGGCTCGCCTCCCGGGCGAAAATGTCGGCCCGTTTACAGGCCTTGATGAATTCCGACGTGTTCAGCACGGTCCGGGTCAGGTGGCGCTTGGGCAGGACGGCCGTGTAGTCGGGAAAATTCCCTTCGATTAACTGGGTCAGCACGACCACGCTCTCCATATCAAAAACAATCTGGTTGCGCCCTTCCGGCATGCTGATGTAGACGAAC
>JBFFZG010000419.1:0-3691 GCA_041568735.1 Promineifilaceae bacterium (SeqCode) | reverse complement strand
GGGCTGGACTCGGGGAAGAGGGCGGCCTGCTGGTGGCTCTGGAGATGGCTCGGTTCGACGGCCGTCGTGACGGCGTGGGCCTCCAGCTCGGCCAGGATCTCGTTGGCCCGCTGCACGACGTCCCGCGGCAGGCCGGCCAGCTGCGCGACGTGGATGCCGTAGCTGCGGTCGGTGCTCCCTCGCACCATTTCGTGCAGGAAGACGATGTGATCCCCTTCCTCAGCTACCGTGATGTTGTAATTTTCGACCTGCGGCAGCAGCCCGGCCAGGCCGGTCAGCTCGTGGTAGTGAGTGGCGAACAGGGTGCGCGGCTTCAGGCGGGGGTGATTGTGCAGATACTCGATGATCGCCCAGGCGATCGACAGGCCGTCGTAGGTGCTCGTGCCGCGGCCGATTTCGTCGAGAATCAGCAGCGAGCGCCGGGTGGCGTGGTGCAGAATTTCGGCCGTCTCGACCATTTCGACCATGAAAGTCGACCGGCCGGCGTGCAGCTCGTCGTGGGCCCCGATCCGGGTGAAGATCCGGTCGACCAGCCCGATAGAGGCCGCCTGGGCCGGCACGAAGCTCCCCATCTGGGCCATGAGACAGATCAGGGCCACCTGGCGCAGGATGGTGCTCTTGCCGGCCATGTTGGGGCCTGTCACCAGGTGAATGCGCTCCTGTTCGGTGAAGCGAGTGTCGTTGGGGACGAAGCGCTCCAGCCGCTGGGTCTGCTCGATGACCGGGTGGCGCCCCTGGATGATTTCCAGCCCGCTGCTTTGATCGAGAAGCGGCCGGACGTACCCCTGGGTGGCGGCGGCCTCGGCCAGGGCGGCCGCGACGTCGAGCCGGGCCAGCCCGTGAGCCGTCTCCAGAAGCCGGTTGGCGGCGCCGCCGACCTCGCGGCAGACCTCGCTGAAGACCCGCCGCTCGATTTCCAGGATGCGCTCCTCGGCATTGAGGATGAGGGTCTCGTACTCCTTGAGCTCCGGCGTGATATACCGCTCGGCATTCGTCAGGGTCTGCTTGCGGATGTAGTTGTCCGGCACATGACGCGTGTTGGCACGGGTGACTTCGATGTAGTAGCCGAAGACCTTGTTGTAGCCGACCTTCAGCGACTGGATGCCGGTGCGCTCCCGCTCGACCGGTTCGAGGCGGGCGACCCAGTCCCGGGCGTGGGCCGAGGCGTTGACGACCCCATCGAGCTCGGCCGAAAAGCCGGGGCGAATGACGCCCGGCTTGTTGAGGTTGGTTGGGGCGTTTTCGACGATCGCCCCGGCGATGAGGTCGGTCGTCTCCGGGCAGGGGTCGAGCGCGGCGGCCAGGGCGCGCAGGCTGGCGAACGGGCCGTCGTCCGGCCGGGGAGCGGCCGGCTCCCGGCCGAAGAAGCGGTGGATGATGGGGGGGACGGCCGCCAGCACGAGGCCGATCTGCTCCAGGTCGCGTGGGGTCGCCTTGCCGCCCAGCACCCGGTTGGTCAGCCGCTCGAGGTCGGGCAGCCCCTTCAGCAGGCCGCGCAGCTCGGCGCGCAGCAGCCCGTCGTCGAAAAAGGCCTGCACCTGGTCGAGGCGGTGGTTGAGGGCGTCCAGGTCGAGCAGCGGCCGGGTGATCCGGCTGCGCAGGAGGCGGGCCCCCATCGGCGTGACGGTTTTGTTGAGGACGCCGAAGAGGGAATTCTGCCGGCTGCCGTCGAGCGACTCGGTCAGCTCCAGGTTGCGCCGGGTCGTCGTCCCCAGGGCCATGAAGCCGTCGGTGGCGTAGGTCGAGAGCCGCTGCACCTGGCTGATCGCCCCTTTCTGTGTCTCCTGCAGATAGTGGAGCACCCCGCCGGCCGCGCGGATGGCCAGCGGCTTGTTTTCACAGCCGAAGGCGTCGAGCGAGGCGACACCGAAATGGCGCTCGAGGGCCGCCCGCGCCTTGCCAAGCTCAAAGCGCCACGGGGGGAGGTGGCTGAGGGTTTTGAAGCTCAGCCCGTCCAGCGCAAAGCCCGCTTCCCCTTCAGGCAGGAGCAGCTCGGCCGGATCGAGGCGGGCCAGCTCTTCGACGAGGGCCCGCTGATTGGGCAGGGTGGTCGTGGCGAATTCGCCGGTGGTGATATCGGCGTAGGCCAGCCCGCTGCGGCCGCTGTCTGGATCGCGCACCACCCCGACCAGGTAGTTGTTGCGGGCGGAATCGAGCATGCCCGGCTCGATGATAGTGCCGGCCGTGAAAACCCGCACGACGTCGCGGGGCATGAGCCCGTTGACCGGGGTATCGCTGAGCTGCTCGCAGAGGGCGACCCGATAGCCTTTGGCGATGAGGCGGGCGATGTAGTTCTCGGCGGCGTGGTGGGGGACCCCGGCCATCGGCACCCGCTCGCCCCCCTTGCCCTGCGGCCGGCTGGTGAGGACGATGTCGAGCTCGCGCGCGACCAGTTCGGCATCCTCGTCGAAACACTCATAAAAATCCCCCATCCGGTAGAGCAGCACGGCATCCTGGTACTGGGCCTTGAGGTCGAGGTATTGTTTCCGGCTGGGGGTCAGCTTTTTCGTCCTGGTCATAATCATTTCAGGCGGCGGGTGGGCTGCCGGATATTGTAGCGGATGCCCGGAACATCAGCACAAATTTTCGGTTTTCGGCCGGCCGGCGGCGAAAAAAAACGGCCGGAACCCGGGGTCCCGGCCGTGGCGCTGGCTGGAAAACCGATCAGACGCGGGTGATATAGGTGCCTTCGCTCGTGTTGACGCGGATCGAATCGCCGACATTGACGAAGAGCGGCGTCTTCACCTTGAGGCCGGTTTCGGTGATCACTTCCTTGGTGGCGCCGGTCGCCGTGTCGCCGGCCACGGCGTTTTCCGCCTGCACGACCTGCATGTCGAGGCTGTTCGGCAGGATGTAGTCGACGACTTCACTGCCGTAAAAGAGGAGCTCGAGCTCCATGTTTTCCTTGAGGTAGAGTTTGACGTCCTCGAGCATACTGTGGTTGACGAACGCCTGTTCGTAGCTGGACGTATCCATGAATACGTAGAAAGAGCCGTCATCGTAGAGGTACTGCATCGCCCGCTTTTCCAGGCGCACATCCTCGACCCGGTCGCCGGAGGTGAAGGTCATCTGCAGATTGGCCCCGCTGCGCACATTGCGCACCGTCACCCGGATCGTCGCCTTACCGCGGCCGGGTTTATTGTGACTGTATTCCTGCACCTTGAAGAGTTCTCCGTCCTGGGTGAAGGCGGTTCCCCGGCGCAGCTGGTTGACATCGATCATCTTGGTTCTCCTGTTCAGACCTGGTCTATCGTGGTCGCCGGCGGCCGCCGGCGGTCTTTTATTGCCGGGATGCGCACAAAAGCGCCGGGGGAGACGCGCTCTTCCCGGGGCTTGCTCGCCCACCGGCATTGGATTGCTTACTCGAAAGGATCTGGACGGGAACGGCGCTGCCACCAGAGCATGGCGGCCGTGAGCAGGACAAGCAGGATCAACCCGGCCACGAACCAGAGAATCTCACTGATCGGCGTGGCGCTGCTGAGGGTCATATCACCGAGCTCAATCGCCAGTGGAATCGCTCCGTCCATCGTGGAAATTTTAGCATAAAGGGGCGGCGCTGTCAGCTTGCCACCGGCCGGATGGGCGTGTTAGACTTCGGTGGGGAACGGGGAACGGGGAACGGGGAACGGGGAACGGGGAACGGGGAACGGGGAACGGGGAACGGGGAACGGGGAACGGGGAACGGGGAACG
>JBFFZG010000418.1:0-3713 GCA_041568735.1 Promineifilaceae bacterium (SeqCode) | reverse complement strand
CAACCAGGTCAGTCGATCGATAAAGAAGAATCTGCCCGCCCACCCCCTCGGATTTGCAGCCCAGCAGCAGGTACCAGACCCCATTTTTCCGCCAGATGAATGGATCCCGGAAGTGGCCGCCGCTCCGCCGGTCCAGCGGAGCGGGCGGCGCCGGGATGACCGGGTTCTGCGGATGCGGCTGCCAGGTCCGCAGCCCATCCCGGCTGGTCGCCAGGCAGACGGTCTGTGGGAAGACGGCGGTGTAGGCGATCGTGGGGATTCCGTCGTGGTTGACGGCGCAGCCGGACCAGCATCCTTCCCCATCCGGACCACCGGGGGTGGGGATGAGTGCGAGGGGCCAATCTTCCCAATGGACGAGATCGTCGCTGACGGCGTGTCCCCAGTGGATGGTGCCGTGGAAAGGGCCATGCGGATTGGCCTGGTAAAAGAGGTGGGTGCGCCCTTCCCACTGAATCAGCCCGCTGGGATCGTTCATCCAGTTGGCCGGCGGGAGGTAGTGAAAAAGGGGGCGATGGAAATCACCGGCCAGGGCCAGCCGGGCATCCAGTGGGGGCTCGTTTTCAGCTGGAAAATCCATTACAACCTGGCCCTCCACAATCAGACCCATCATGTCTCCATCTGGAGCCAGCCGGCTCCCCACATTCTAGCCCATCCCAAATCACCTCTCCAACTCCCAACTCCCATTCCCCCTTCGCTTCCTTCCATATAGCCGTTTAGTCCCATTTCCCCCTCTCCCCCTTTGACCCCCCCTTTCCCATGGGTATAATGTGTTGTGCATTATGTCTAACAAATCGCACTTCAACCCGGCCGTCCGGCCGCTTGGGCTCTGGATTGGACTGCTAATGGGGCTTTTCTTCCTCGCTGCCTGCGCGGATGCCGCTCCGACCGGAAGCCCGACGATCGCGCTGCCGACCGGGGTCGCGCCGGCTCCGGCGGCCACCACCGCGGAAACGGCCGAAACGGCGGCTCCCCCGGCCCCATCCCCGACGCCGACACCGGCACTGGCCGCCCTGGTCAACCAGCAGCCGATCACTCTGGAAGAATACGAACGGGAGCTCGTCCGCTACGAGCAGACCCAGGCGGAGCTCAACGTTCCGCTTGAGGAAAATTACCAGAATCGGGTCCTCCTCGCCCTGGTTGAGCAGGTTATCATCCAGCAGGCGGCCGCTGCCAATCAGATTATCATCACCCCGGAAATGGTCCAGGCGCGGATCACGCAATTGATTCAGGAGGCGGGCGGGCAGGAAAATTTCCAGGCCTGGCTGCAGATCAGCCACCTTTCCTTTGAAGAATTTTTCGAGCGGCTGGCCGATGAAATGCTCACCGAGCAGGTGGTCAGCTTGGTCACGGCCGGGGTGCCTCATGCCGTCGAGCAGGTGCGCGCCCGCCACATCGAAGTCGCCGATCCGGTTCTGGCCCAGTCCCTGCTCGAACAGCTGCGGGCCGGCGCCGATTTCGCCACGATGGTGCAGGCCCATTCGACCAACCCCTCCACCGCGCCGATCGGCGGTGACCTCGGCTTTTTCGCAGAGGGTTCCCTCTTCGTGCCCGAGATAGAAGCGGCCGCCTTCGGGCTGCAGCCGGGGGAAATCAGCGAAGTCATTCCGGTCGTGAGCAACGGCGCGACCGTTTACCACATCGTACAGGTCCTGGAGCGAGACCCCGCCCGGCCGCTGGATGGGAATCAGCGCGCCCAGCTTCTCCAGGAAACCTTCGAGCTGTGGCTTACCAACCAGCTATCCAGCGCCGAAATTGTGCGCTTCGTGGAGTGAACACCATGGCAAGACGATCTGGGACCTCTGGAAGAAGCGGCATCGCCAATATCCTGGCCTTTGCCCTGTTTTTGTTGGCCATCGCCGTCGGGCTGGTGTTTGCCACCCTGCTCCTGCAGCCGGATCTGCTGCCCCGGACGCCGACCCTGACGCCGACTCGAACTGCGGTTCCCCCGACTCTGGCCGTCGCCGCGCTGGTGCCTACGGTGACCCCCACGGCGACCGATGACCCGCTCCTGCGGCCGACCTTTACCCCAATCGCCCGCGCCACCCGGGTCGACCAGCAGCCGCTGGGTACCCAGATGGCCACCCTCACCCCGTCGATAACGCCGACGATTCCCACCAAAACGCCGACTCCGACGCCGTCGAATACGCCGACTCCGACTGATACGCCGGGGCCGTCGCCGACGCCGACGTTCACCCTCTCGCCGTTCCCGTTCACCAAATCCCCGGACAGCCCGATCTACCTGCGCAACTTCGCCAATACGGCCGGCTGCGACTGGCTGGGGCTGGCCGGTGAGGTGCTGGATACCAACGGGCTTCCCGTTGGGGCCGGTGCCTATCGCGTACACATCTGGGAAAGCGGCATCGATACCCGGCTCGACACCGGCTCGGCCCCCGCCTACGGGCCGTCTGGTTGGGAGCAGTTCGTCCTGAATAAACCGGCGATCCGGGATTATAATGTCCAGCTGGAGACGAAAAACGGCACCGCGGTTTCCCAGGTCTACCGGGTCCAGACCCGTGCCAGCTGCAACGAAAATCTGCTTTACCTGATTTTCCTCCAGAATCGCTAACGAGTCGGGAACGGGGAACGAACTGCCTGCTGTTCCCCGTTCCCCGTTCCCTGTTCCCTTCTTTATTTCCATGCTCTTTCTCGTCGCCACGCCGATCGGCAACCTCGAAGACATGACCTATCGCGCTGTGCGCATCCTGCGCGAAGTGAGTCTGATCGCCGCGGAAGACACCCGCCACACGCGCAAGCTGCTGGCCCATTTTGAAATTCATACCCCGCTGATCAGCTACCACGAGTACAGCACGCCGCAGCGCCTGGCCGGGCTGGTCGACCGGCTGAGCGAGGGAGATGTGGCTCTGGTTTCCGACGCCGGCATGCCCGGCCTTTCCGACCCGGGCTACCGGCTGGTGGCGGCGGCGGTCGAGGCCGGCATCCCGATCAGCCCGATCCCCGGTCCGGCCGCGGCCGTGGCGGCGCTGGTCGCCAGCGGGCTGCCGACCGACCGCTTTCTCTTCCTGGGCTTTCCCCCCCGGCAGGCGGCCGCCCGCCGGAGCGCCCTGCAGGCGGTCGCCTCGCTGCCTTTCACGCTGATCTTCTACGAAGCCCCTCGCCGGCTGGCCGATCTGCTGGCCGATGCGGCCGCCGTCTTAGGTGAGCGGCCGGTCGTCGTAGCGCGCGAGCTAACGAAGATATACGAAACTTTCTGGCGGGGCTCTCTGCCTGCCGCGGCCGAGCATTTCGCCGGTCAGGATGTGCGCGGTGAAATCACGGTCGTCATCGGGGGTGGAGAAGCGGCCGTCGACACGTGGGCCGAGGCCGACGTGCGGCGCGCCCTGGAAGATCTGCTTGCCGGCGGGGCGTCGCGCAAAACGGCCGCGGCCGAGGTGGCCCGGAGGTCCGGCTGGCGCAAAAATGAGGTGTATCGGCTGTCGCTGGGCGTCGGGGAGTAGCCGGAGTTATTTCTTCTCGAGGGAGATAATGTAGACGCCGCCGTCTTCGAAATATTCCTGGACGATAATCGCCCAGCTGCCGGTGGCGGTCAGTTTGAAATCTCGGATCACCTCGTCCTTGCCGGCCAGGGTGTTGTCGATCTGCATGACCGGCTGATCCTTGGGATCCCGCAGTGAGAGAAGGAAATCGCTCTCGGGGTTGAAGGGGGAGAGTCGGATGGTGACGACATCGCCAACCGCGCCGGTAAACTGCCAGAT
>JBFFZG010000417.1:0-3725 GCA_041568735.1 Promineifilaceae bacterium (SeqCode) | reverse complement strand
GATTCCAGCCAGGCCCGCGCCGCCCGCGCCGACTGCAGGTGGCTCTCCAGGTCGGGCCGGCCGGCGTAGGCCTGTTTGACGGCGTTGGCCAGCTGCTGAAAAAACATGTACATCCCTTTGCTCCTGTGCTTCTTTTTTACCGGCCATCACCGCGCCGGCCGATCGGGCGGATTTCCAGCGGGCTGGGGCGCCATCCGCGTCATGGACTGACCATACGTACGGCCCGCCAGGGCGGCGCGCTGTCGTAATCGATGTATTTGACGCGCAACAGTTCAATATCGTCGGGAGCATCGAGCCCGTCCGGGAGCACGGCGTTGTTCAGGCGGACCGACTCGTAATAAGGGGGCGAGATCTCCTGCACCGTTTCGTAGTGGAGCTGCGAGTAGTTCCACCGCTCTTTGGCCGCCTCGTCGGTGAAAATCACCAGGTTGGCAAAATCCCCCTCGGGCAGCCGGGAGGTGCTGAGGCTGAGCAGGCCGGTGTGCTCCACAAACGCTTTCTCGAAGGCCTTATCGGCCTTGATCAGGGGCTTGATGTCGGCATTTTCCCGCTTTTTTCCGAAAAAGCCGACGACCGTCAGGTCCTTCTCGGTGAAGAGGCGCTCCGGCCGGACGTAGTAGATGCGAAAATGGCGCCCTTTGGGGTCGGACATGCAGATCGCTTTTTGATTGGGAATGAAATCGCAGAGCACCGGATCATCGTAGGTGTCGATCAGCTGGCGCGCCATGAAGCGCATGACGACGAGGTCACTCTGGCTGTGCTCCGGATCGGTAAACGGGCGGCCGGGAACTCGCTCAGCCGCGTCCAGAAGGCGGGACTGGTCCATGATCAGCTCCCGTCCGGGTAGTAGCGCGCCAGGGTCCGGCTGGAGAACATTGTGCCGTGGTCGTAGCACCACCCCCACCCTTCGTCGAGGCGAATCGAGCGCATGATCCCGTGGCCGGTCTCTTCATAATGCTGCTTCATGTGATGGTTTTTCGCCTGATCGCAGCAGCCGACAAAGCCACAGATCAGGCAGAGGCGCAGGGCCGGCCAGACATCTCCCTGCTCGACGCAGGCCTGGCAGACCGTCTCGTCGGTCGTGGAGAGGCGGATCAGGTGAAGATGCTCGCACGGAGTTTCTTCCAGCCGGCCGTTCAGGATGATTTTGAGCAGGAGCTC
Organism: Promineifilaceae bacterium (SeqCode); assembly: GCA_041568735.1. Taxonomy (GTDB): domain Bacteria; phylum Chloroflexota; class Anaerolineae; order Promineifilales; family Promineifilaceae; genus WTJY01. Next base: position 2,564 of record JBFFZG010000417.1, on the reverse strand, counting down.
CGGCAGGACGGTTGGGAATTTATGCGGCAGGGCGCGCTCTTCCGGTGGGGGAATCAGGTTGATTTCCCGCAGAACGGCGACCAAATCGCGCAGGTTAAAGCCGTCAAAATTCAGGGCGAAGCCGTCTTCGTCCGGCCGGACGGTGAAGGTCGAGCTCCAGGACACGGTGCGGCCGGTCGGCGGCGCCCCCCAGAGTGTTTCCCGGCTCGTGCCGGTGGCGGTCAGGGTGCCGGTCAGCCGGTCGCCGTCCGACCGCAGGTCATCGACCGCCAGGCGGAGGTCCGGCAGCGCCTGTTTCAGATCCGCGACCAGCACGCCGATCGTTTCGCCGGCCGGCGGCTCGTCCGCCGGCGGCCTGTAGTGGAAAAAATTGCGCCCGAAAAAGCGGGGCACGGTGTCGAGCCGACCGTCGTTCAGGTCGTCGACAAATGATTGGAACGATGCCATCAACGCGTCATTTGATCCCATCCTGTTTCTCCTTTTCGATTCGCCGGGCCCTCCACATGGATTGACCCGGATCCACGGCCGCGGCGGTCAGCCCAGCAGCCGCTTCGAGGCGATCGCCGCGCCTTCGGCCAGCGCCTTCAGCTTGGCCCAAACCACTTCCTCGATGACCATTTTCGAGCCGGCGGCTGTCTCGAAACCACAGTCGGTTCCGGCAATGACGCGCGCCGGGTCGCCGACCGCCCGGGCGACCCGCTCGATCCGATCGGCCACGACCTCCGGGTGTTCGATGTAGTTGGTGGTCGTATCGATGACGCCGGGGATGAGCAGCCGGTCGCCGAGAACGCCGGGTTCGGCGAAGAGCCGATACTCGTGGGCGTGGCGGGGATTGGCCATCGAAAGCATAACCGCGCCGGCCTCAATCCGGGACACATCCGGCCAGATCTCCTCGAGCGGCACATCGCTGTCGTGCGGCCCTTCGTAATTCCCCCAGCAGACGTGCAGCCGCACCTGCTCCCGCGGGATCCCGGCCAGGGCCCGGTTGATGGCGGCCACGACGACCCGCACGAAAGTCAGGAAATCAGCCAGCGGTTTATCCTGGAAGAGGGTGTGCCGCTCCAGAGCCAGATCGGGGGCGTCGATCTGCAGGATGAAGCCGGCCCGGGCGATTGCCGCGTACTCGGTGCGCAGGCCATCCGCCAGGGCGTTGACGTAGTCTTCGAGCTTTTCGTAGTAGTCATTCTGCATGCCGGCTGCGATGATGCCGGGAGAAGGGGCGGAAACGAACGCCTCGGCAAAGCCGCGGCCGGTCTCGGCCAGCAGGTATTTCAGCTGGGCGCATTCGGCCTCGATCGGCTCTGGGTTGACATAACGCACCTCGCCAATCGCCCGGGGCGCTCGCAGGAGATCGACCCGCTCCTCGGTGCCCATCGCCTGCCGCCGCCGCTCCAGACTGCCCGGGTAGCGGATGAGATCGGCCATGATCGGACGGGTGCCGGTCCCGCCGAAGCCGGTCATGCGGTGGCGGACGTAGGTAAAAAAACTTTCCCGCCCCATTTCGCCGTTGTTGACGATGTCAATACCCGTCTCGAGCTGCCGCCGGATGACGCGGCGCATCGCCTCTTCGACGGCCGCGTTCAGCTGAGATTCGGAGATTGCTTTCCCATCGAAGCGGGCCGTGTGCAGAGCAATGAGGGACGGCGGCCGCGGCAAACTGCCGGCGTGGGTGGTCAATATTTTGTTCCGGCTCTGTTTCATGTCGACCTTCCCGATTGCGGACGGGCGGCCGGCAGATGCCGACCCCCGGACCCAGCCCAAAGCCTCGGCGGGAATGTGCAGACACCCGGCTTCGGCCTCGGCACCTTACGGCAGGGGGCGGCCGAACCCCCCTATTTTTCCATTGAATGAACCCCAGGTCAACCGGTCTCACCGATCCCCACCCATGGGCGACCGGCACCGCGTCTAAATGATTAACCGGGTCAAACTTCCGGCGGCAAAAGACAAACTGGTCGTTTCCTATTAAATTGAAATCTGTTATCCTGTTACCGGGACAGGCTTCACACCCAGGCCCCTGCTGCCCCACCTCAGCTGGACTGTTCCGAAGATTCCCGTTTACCCCCATTGAACAGGCCCACTGACAGCCAAAGGAGATAAGAAAATGGCCGTGAATCCCATGGAATATGGTAGCAAGGGCGTCGTTCTCGATGTCGTCCGCACCGAACGCGCAAAATTTTTCGATGTGGTTGACGATCCAAAAAACTGGCTCGTCGACACCCGCTGTGAGGGCTGGCAGGTCCGGGACCTTGTTGGCCATATGATTGACGTGACCGAAGCCTATCTGCAGCGCTGGGAGCTGGCCAGCCGCAACGAAAAGGCGCCAGACGCCAGGGGGTGGCTGGTCATGGCGGTTGATTTGAACGATGGGGCCCTCTCTTTCCGCAAACTCTCGCGCGAAGAAGCGGTCGCCCGCCTCAAGAAAGACTCCAACCAGCTCATGGGGATCTTCGAGAAGCTGTCAGAGGATGAGTGGAACAATTTCATGGTGTCCCACGTCTTTTCCGGTCCGCTGCCCGCTTTCTGCTATCCCGCCTTCCAGATTATGGACTACGGCGTCCATACCT
>JBFFZG010000416.1:0-3751 GCA_041568735.1 Promineifilaceae bacterium (SeqCode) | reverse complement strand
TGAGCCCCTGGTTGTTGGGAACTTCAAAAATATGGTGCTGGGTCGGCCGGCGCAGGTCCGAGTCGATCAGAATGACGCGGTTGCCGGCCTGAGCCAGGACGGTCCCCAGATTGGCGGCTGTCGTCGATTTCCCTTCTCCCGGCGAAGAACTGGTGATGACCAGCCGCCGCAGTTTTTGATCGATCGAAGAGAATTCGAGATTGGTCCGGAGCATCCGGTAGGCTTCCGAGGTCGGCGCTCGGGGTACGAGATGGGTGATCAGCCGCGAAGAGGGCTGGTTGTTATCAGTCTTGATATACGAGATGACGCCGATCGTCGAGAGGTTGGTTTCTTCCTGGACATGATCCGGCGTTTTGATGGTATCGTCGAGGTAGTCGCGCAGAAAAATGAGACCGAGGGTCAGCATGATCCCGACCATTCCGGCCAGCAGCGTATTCTGGAGCGTGCGCGGCCGGATCGGCCGCGGGTTAATCTTAGCCGGTTCGACGAGAACGACATTGTTCGTTCGCGTCGAGGCCTCGATGCGCAGAGTTTGGGCGTCGTTAAAAATCTGGTTGTAGATCGACTGCTGTTCCTTCAGCTGGGTTTCAATCCGGGATAAAAGTGCTTCTTCTTCCGGGGAGCGGTCGGCGATTTCCAGGAGCTGGTTGATTTCGGTTTCGAGCCGTTGAATCTCGTTGCCGACTTCCTGCCGTTCCGCGTCGAAGCGGGCCAGGGCGGTTTCGAAGCGGCTGCCCTGCTGTTCCGATAGGAAATTGATGAAGACGGTGGCAACCGTATTGGCAATTTCCTGAGCCCGGCCGGCGCTGGTATCTTCCACGACGATGTTGATAATTTGCGTATCGAGGGGGGCGGACGTGGCAAGCATGCGCGCCAGCTGGTCTTCATCGTAAGGCAGATTCAGTCGTTCGATCGTCTCCTGAAGGACCGGGCTGACTTTAATCAATTCGACGTAGGTGGTCGAAAGCCGCTCATTTCTTAGGAGTTCACCGTAGGAACCATCACCCGGCGCCTGGTCGATGAGGAGCTTGGCATTCGCGCTGAAAATCGGCGTGCTGTTGCTGCTGTAGAGGAAGGCAAGACCGCCGGCAGCGATTCCCCCGAGGAGAATCAGCCAGGCCCAATGCCAGACGAGGGCGAAATACTTCTTAATTTCCATTGCGTTTCTGAAAAATAGCTGTGTCGTGGGCAGCCAGCGTCCTGTCGTGCTGCCTGCCTCAGGTTTGGTTTCGAATTTTCAGCCAGTCGATGGCGGCAAATGTACCATTGATCGCGGTGAAAAGCCCCCAGAGGGCGGATTCCCAGGACAAATCGGCCGTCAGGGCCAGGCCGAGAGTCACCAGGGCCAGGCCGCTCCAGCCCCAGAGGGTGAAGGCCGGCTGGACCAGCGTCTGCGGCAGACGCTGGCCGCTCTCCCCGGCCGACCAGACGGAGAAACTCAGGGCTGCCAGGATGATAGAGAGTCCCAGGATCCAGAAGCTGTTGCTGACCAGAGCGAACCAATCGATCATTGGCGGCATTATAACAAATTTAGCCCGGCTCCTGTATGGTGCCGATGGTACTACCCCTTGATTTAGTACTAAAATGCTACCGCATCTCCCGGCTTTCCTCAGGTTAACTTCATAGTAGCCTGGTAAAGGCCAGCCGTCGATCCGGCTGCCGCCTTTCTGACAAAAATTGCAAAAGGTTGGGAGTCCAGAATGGAGCAGGTGGTTTAGACTTTATTTTCCCGGAAACTGCCAGTTTCCGGGAAAATTTGGCCCCCCCACCTGGTGCGGCTTCGGCGGCGGAGTCGGTGGCCAGGCCGTTTCTTCGAACATTTGTTTTATTCGATGGATTCTATTATTATTCAGAGCGAGTCCCACGCCTCAACCCTCCCTTGGTGATGGGAGTTCAGGAAAGCAGGGGAATTATGGCCAAGGTTAAAACCCGATATGTCTGTCAGAACTGCGGCCGGATTACACCGGCCTATATGGGGAAATGTCCGCAGTGCAGCGAGTACGGCACCATGGTCGAGGAGGTCATCGTTCCGGAGAAGGCGGGCCGGCCCGGCCGTCTGCGAGCCCCGGCCGTTTCCCGCTCCCCCCAGCGGCTCTCGGACATCAATGCCGACCAATTTCAGCGCTATCCGCTTGCCATCGGGGAGCTGTCCCGGGTTCTGGGCGGTGGGGTCGTGCCCAGCTCGCTCGTGCTGGTCGGCGGCGACCCCGGCATCGGCAAGTCGACGCTGCTCCTGCAAATGGCGGCGCAGTTCGCCAGCAGCCACGGCATCGTTCTCTATGTCTCCGGCGAGGAGAGCGTCCACCAGATAAAAATGCGCGCGGAGCGGATGGAGCTTGCCGCCGAGCGCCTTCTGCTCGTCACCGAGACCAACCTCGACCTCATCCTCGAGCACATTCATAATGAGCATCCTCTCCTGGTCATCGTCGATTCGATCCAGACGACCTATACGGATCAGCTCACCTCGGCTGCCGGCAGTGTGAGCCAGGTGCGCGAGTGCGCCAGCCGGCTGCAGGATATGGCCAAGGGGAGCAACGTCACCGTATTCATCGTCGGCCATGTCACCAAAGAAGGGACCATCGCCGGACCGCGGGTGCTCGAACACATCGTCGACACGGTGCTCCAGCTGCAGGGGGATCCCTTTCACCGCTACCGGCTGCTGCGAAGCGTGAAAAATCGCTTTGGGGCTACCAGTGAAGTCGGGGTGTTCGAAATGGAGGCCCGGGGCATGGTCGAGGTGCCGAACCCCTCCGAGGCCTTCCTGGCCGAACGCCAGATCAATGCGGCGGGCTCGGCCATCGCCGTGACGATGGAAGGGACCCGGCCGCTGCTCGTCGAGATTCAAGCCCTGGCCAGCGGCACCGCCTTTTCCAACCCCCGGCGAACGGCGAACGGCATCGATTACAATCGCCTGCTCCTGCTGACAGCCGTCCTGGCCAAGCGGGTGCGCTTGAATCTGGCCGACAAAGATGTCTTTGTCAATGTCATCGGCGGTCTGGAAATCGACGAACCGGCCGCCGACCTCGCCGTGGCGATCGCCATTGCCAGCAGCAGCCGAGATCTGCCGGTCCATGCCGACATGGCCTTTGTCGGCGAAGTCGGATTGAGCGGCGAACTGCGAGCTGTCAGCCAGCTCGAGGCTCGTCTCAAAGAGGCGGCCAAACTCGGCTTCAAGCGCTGTGTGGTTTCCCTGCCGATCGGCCGGCGTAAACCCGAGTACCCGGCTGGCCTCAAGGTCATCGAGTGCCGGAATCTTCAGGATGCCCTTGACGTCGCCCTGATCAAATAGCCGCGCCGGCCGTTTGGATTATTTGCGATAAGTCGCCTGCCGCCAGAATTTACCCCGGATCGAATGGCCCGCTGCCCGGATCCTGAGCCATGATTGATGCCCACGTCCACTACCTGCCGCCCTCTGTAGCGGTCGACCTGCCCGGGCTGGCCGTCAGGGAGCCCTACTGGGGGTATCTGCTCAATCCCCCCGGTGGAAAATCAATTCAGGGCTTCGCCGATGTCGACGCGATGCTGGCCGCTATGGACGGCGCGGGCGTCGAGCGCGCCGTCATCGTCGGCGAATACTTTCAGAACCATGAGAGCTGCGTGAACCGCAATTCCCGGGTTATCGAGCTGCTCCGTCAACATTCAGATCGCCTGCTGGCCCTGGCGGCCGTCCAGCCCCTGGCCGGTGCCGCCGCTGCCGCCGAACTCGAGCGATGTCGGGAGGCCGGAATGGTCGGCGTCGGCGAGCTCAATC
>JBFFZG010000415.1:0-3772 GCA_041568735.1 Promineifilaceae bacterium (SeqCode) | reverse complement strand
GCCAGCCGGTTGTCGGCCGGCTCCAGCCGGCCGGTTCGCCGTCCGCCTGGACCGCGATCTGGCCGCTGGCGTCGAGCAGATGGACAAAAACCCGGTAGCTGACCACCGTTTCCCCCTCCGCCCGCCACACGAGCCGCACCCCGCAGGGAGGGGCGGCCGCCTCGCCGCCGTCACTGCCGCAGGCGAGCAGCGTCGCACCGAGCAGGGCGGCCACGTCGCCGAGCGGTTCCTCAACCAGGAAGGCGACTTCTGGCGAGGTCAGTGATCGCTCTGGAGCCTTGACGGCCACCTCACCGAGATCGACCGGATGACCGGCCCAGACTGCCTGCCAGCGGTAGGTACCGGATTCCAGTGCGGCCGGCAGACGCAGCAGCAGCTCGCGGCGCAGGCGATCACCCGCCTGCCAGCCAACGGCCGTGGTGTCGTCCACTATCGGCCGGCTTTCGGCCAGGGCCGTCTGCCCATTCGGCCCGACGAGCTGCAGGTCGACAGTCGAGGTGACGGCGGCCGGATCGTCGAGCCGCCACAGGGTCGCCAGCCGCATGGGATCGCCCGGCCGGGCTTCCCGCCGGTCCTGGCGCGCGCCCAGCAGCGTCAGACCCCCGCCGCTCGCGCCGACCGCCACCATGCCGTCTTCCAGCGGCCGCTCACCCCGGGCCGGGGCGACGACGCGCAGGTGGCCGATCTCATGGGCCGCGGCCGTCTGGCCGGTGTCCCGCCGCACCAGGCCGACCAGGAAGCGGTAGTCGCCGGGCGGGGTGCCGTCGAGCAGATCAATGGCAAACGGCTCCAGGCGGTAGCGATCCAGCGGCCAGACCTCTTCCCCGGCGATAAAGCGCCAGTCGGCCGGCCGGGTCACCGACCGGTGCCAGGTGACCCCGCGGTCGTCGACGACCTGCACCCCGAAGGCATAATCGATGCCGATGCCGCGCAGCGGCCGCCAGTAGGTCGTCAGGGTGACCGGCTCGTCGGCGCCAATCGCCTCGGCTGACTGCTCGTAGGTCAGCAGCCGGATCTCTCCGGCGAAGTCGATCGGTTCGATTGCCGGCAGGCCGCGCACCCCATCCGGCAGCAGAGTCGGCCGGCGCAGCGGGGTGTCGACCAGGGCGAAAAAGGCGAAGACCGCCACCCCGGTCAGAGCGGCGAGGAGCAGCCGGCCGCCGGCCAGGGGGGGGTCCAACTGCCCATTCCGGGTCCCGCGTTCGATCAGCAATGGCCGCATGATCCAGCCAAGCAGCAGCAGGGCCGCCGCGGCTATGAGATTGCCGGTGATCCGGATCGGGGTCGAACCAAAGGTGATGCGCAGCTCGTGGCTGCCGGACGGCAGAGGCGCGGTGATCAGGCCGTCGGGGTGGCCGGGTTGAATTCGGACCGGACGGCCGTCGATTTCCACCCGCCAGCCGGGGAAGTCGAACTGCCGGTAGATCAGGGTACCCGACCGGTCAGCTGTCACCAGGTAGCGCGCATCGAGGGGATCGCGGCTCTGCCGCACTACCACGGCCCCTTCGGGCAGGAGCAGCCGATCGGCATTCGGATCGGCCGCCAGCTCGCTGCGCAGATCGGTGGAATCAGGCAGCTGCCGGGCGGCGGCCGGCAAAAATTCACCCAGGGTGGTCGTGCCGACCAGGAAGGGAGGAATTTCGGAGCGGCTGAGCGCCGGCAGGTCGATCGTTTCGGGGACCGGCTCCAGCGGGGGAAAGAGCCAGGGGACCGCTTCGATCACGACGACTGCCGTCAGCAGGAGCAGCGCGGCGGGGTGGAGCAGGAGGCGGCCGGCCGGGTGCTCCGCCCCCCCGTCCGGGGCGAAGGTCAGGGCCGCCAGCACAGCCGTGCAGAGGCTGGCCCAGCCGAGCAGACGCCACGGGTACAGCGTGAAATGGAGCAGGGGGAGGGTTTCCCAGACCGGTGCCGAGGCCGGAGTGACCAGCCAGACCGCCAGCAGGAGCAGCAGGGTGAACTGCACGGCCGTTCGACGGCGCGCCCGGTCCAGCCGTGACCAGCGGAGCGGGAGGAAAACGACGGCCCAGGCCAGGGCCAGGAGGGGGAGCGGCCGCACCAGCGGCGGGTTGAGCCGGGCCGGGTCGGCCGGCAGGAGCGGCCAGCGAAACAGGTCCGCCAGGGAGAGAAAATTGGCCTGGTAGGTGTATCCCTGGCTGATGCTCAGCTCGGCCCTCGTGGCGTCGATCTCGAGCAGGGCCGGCAGGCTGAAAAACGCGCTCAGCAGGCCGCCGAGCAGCAGGGCCAGCACGGGCAGCACGGCCGGGCGGACGGCGTGCCAGACCGGTCTACCACCATTCGACCGGCGCCGATCCCACAGCCGCTCGCCGAGCCGCAGCAGCAGCCACCCACCGGCCATCAGGGACACCTGCAGCGTGACCGGATGGTGGCTGAGAATCATGCCGGCATAGGTCACCGCTGTCACGCCGAACCAGAGACGGACCCGGCGTGAGGGGAACCATCCCCCGGACCGGCCGGGGGCCGCTTTGGATCGCTTCTTTCCCCCTCGCCTATCCGGCTGCCGGCCGGCTACCGAACCGGCATCCCCTTCCCAGAGACGCCACAGCCCCAGCAGCAGCAGGGGCAGCAGGGCCAGCGCCTGGGACTCTGGCGGCGAACCGCGCACGATGGCGTCGTAGAGGAGATAGGGGCTGAGCGTGTAGACGGCTGCCAGGGCCCAGCCGCCGGCCGCAGAGCGGGTGAGCGCCCGGCCGAGCCCGCAGCTGGCCAGGGCGGCGATGGCGAAATGGGCGTAGACGGCCACCCGGTAGGCCCCGGCCAGCGAAAGACCGGCCAGGTGCCAGATCTCAATCCCCCAGTGAGCCAGCGAGGGGAAGAAGTTGAACACCGGGTAGCCGAAGCCGTGCACCAGGTGAGCCGACCAGCGGGGCCACAGGTAGCCCAGGCGAATCATCTGGTCGAGGGCAAAGGTCCGGTAGAGATGGGGAAACAGGTCGTTGGTGCGGGGCACGCCGGCCTGAAAAAACGGATAGGCCGGGATAGCAGCCAGCAGGAGCAGGGCTGCCGCCGGGATCAAGCCCCGGGGCAGGCGGAAGGTGTTCTTGCGCGGTCCGGCCATCGGCCGAATTATAACCCAGAGCCGGTGTGCGGCCGTGGAGATTGGGAAAAAAGGAGTACGGACGCCGGGAAGGCGGCCGTTTCAACCCGGCAGCCGCGTCAGGGGCGTTCCAGGATCGTCAGGCGGAGGCGGTGGCTGTCCAGGGCGGCGGCCGGATCGCCCTCGAGAGGCAGCCGCTCGAAAGAGGGGAAGTGATACCAGCCCAGGGCCAGGATATAGCGGCCGGAGGGCAGATCGGCCGGCAGGGGCAGGCGAAACGAATCGAGCAGGCGGTCCCCCGCCTGCCAGCGGCCGGACGGAAAGCAGGCCGGCCGGTCGACCTGCGCCAGCGGCGGCCGCTCCGTCTCTCCCTCGGGATAGAGGTGGACGAACAGGGTGATGTCTCCGGCCGGCGGGTGCTCAACCTCCCACAGAAGCGTCAGCTGATCGCCGGAAAAAATCCCGCGAAGCAGTCGGATGCCGGGGGCGACGCGGGCATCGGCCGGTTCCCCCGGCAGGGCCAGCGGCGTGCCGACCGGCAGATCGAGCCGGCGAAATAGAGGCGTTTGATCGACCGGCGAAAAGACGGCCGGCGCGCTCACCGCCTCCGGAAAGAGCGCCTGGAGAGTGCGAGTCGAGATCAAATCGGCCCGCTCATCGACGAGGTAAACGGCCGCCTCGCTGGCCGGCGGCAGGAGCGTGCAGGGAGCCGGGGGG
>JBFFZG010000414.1:0-3806 GCA_041568735.1 Promineifilaceae bacterium (SeqCode) | reverse complement strand
CGCGGGAAAATATCGACGAGATCTATCCGGCCGGGTAAGGTGCCGCCGGCCTGGTCTGGTGTTCGGGGGGATGGGCGGCGGCCGCGGCGGTAGATCCCTCGACAGGCCCGGGATACAGGGTTGATGGGGGTGTTGGGCCGCGGGAGGGGGTGGGGCTGGCGACTGTCAGGCGGCCGGGAGCGGGAGGAGATAGAGGTTCTCGTCGACCAGCTCCAGGTGGACCGGCGCGCCGACCTGGTGCAGTTCATCCACGCGCGGGTCGTACTGCTTGACCGCGATCACCTGCCCCTCCACTTCCAGCTCGTACTCGGCCACCGACCCCAGGTAGGCCAGGAAGCGGACCACACCGGGGATGGTCTGGGCGCCAGGGGCGCTGCGGAAGCGCACGGATTCCGGCCGCAGCAGGAGCAGCGCCCGATCCCCCACGACAAACGGCTGCCGGTTGGTCTTGGACACGGTGACGGCCGTCTCGTTCAGCCGCACGGCAAACTGCTTCTCCGTCTCCCCGACGATCTCGACCGGTAAAAAGTTGGCCTGCCCGATGAAATCGGCGACAAAGCGGTTGGCCGGCCGGCGGTAAATCTCGATCGCATTGTCGACCTGCTGGATCCGCCCCTGGTTCATGATGACGATCCGATCGGAGAGAGCCATTGCCTCATCCTGGTCGTGGGTGACGTAGATGCTCGTGATGCCCAGGCTCTGCTGGATCCGCCGGATCTCGGTGCGCATCTGCACGCGCAGCTTGGCGTCGAGATTGCTGAGCGGCTCGTCAAACAGCAGCACCTTGGGCTCCATGATCAGCGCCCGCGCCAAAGCCACCCGCTGCTGCTGCCCGCCGCTGAGCTGGTTGGGCGCCCGATTTTCCAGGCCGGTCAGCTCGGTCATTTCGAGCACACCGGCCACCTTCGAACGAATCTCCGCCTTGCTCAACCGCTTGATCTTCAGCCCGTAGGCGATATTTTCGAAGACATTGAGATGGGGGAAGATGGCGTAGCTCTGGAAAACCATGGCCATATCCCGCTGATTGGGCGGCAGGTCGTTGATCTCCTCCCCGTCGAGAAGAATCTGCCCCTCGGTCGGGAATTCAAAGCCGGCGATCAGCCGCAGAGTCGTCGTCTTGCCGCAGCCGGAGGGGCCGAGCAGGGTGACGAACTCTCCATTGTTGATGTCGATCGACACCTGGTCGACCGCCCGCACGGCCGCTCCACCATCCCGGCCGGGGAAAATTTTGCTCAGGTTGTCTAATTGCAAAAACACAGATCTTCTCCGCAATGGGATCGAGCTTACAGTTCGGTCAGGTTCAGGTTGACGTTTTGGCTGCCGCCGTAGGCGCGGCCGAGCCACCAGTAGGTCAGCCCGATGGCCGCCAGGACGATGGCGATCAGGATGACCGAATAGGCAGCGGCCGTGCTCATCCCGCCCTGCTCGACTTCGCTCAGAATCCAGACGGTCAGAATCGGCCATTCGGGCGTCGTCAGGAAGATAATGGCCGACAGGCTCGTCATGTGGCGGGCGAAGGCGAAGATCAGGCCGGCGATGAAGGCGGGCAAAATAAGCGGCAGGGTGATGTGGCGGAAGGTGTACTGGGCATCCGCCCCCAGACTGTTCGACGCCTCCTCGATCGCCGGATCGATCTGCTGCAGGGCGGCCACCCCGGCCCGCACCGAGGCGGGCAGGCTGCGCACGGCGTAGGCGGCGATGACGATGTAGGGGGTGCCGATCAGGGCCAGCGGTTCTCCCCAGAAGGTCAGGGCGGCCGACAGTGCCAGCAGCCCGAAGGTCAGCCAGGGACGCACGGCTTGGGCCGTGCGCCGCACGGTCAGAACGCCGGCCACCAAATAGGTAAAGCCGAGCATGGCCATGGTCGGCCGGGTAAAGACTGTGATCATACTGCTCGACTTGGCAATGACCTTGGAGAGCGTGCCGCCGCCTAATGAGCGCCCCCAGACCCCCAGCGGCCGAGTAAGGAGCGGGCTCAAATTGTAGATCAGCAGCAGCACGGCCATGACGAGCAGGATGGTCACGACGAGCCGCCGGCCGGAGGGAGGGGTGGTGCGCCAGGCGATCACCGCCAGCAGGAGAAAGCCGCCCATGATGATGAAGCGCCAGGCGTCCTCGTGCATTCCGAGCAGTTCGACGCCCTGGTTGAAGGCCAGGGCGGCGGCCGTGGCCCCCAGGAGGAGCAGAAGCTGGTTCCGCCGGTTTCCCGTTCCGGCCTGCGCCAGGAAATAGCCCAGTACGGCGAAAATGATGGCGACGAGAAAGAGGGGGGCTTTGACGAAGGCGATGATATAGCCGATGCCCAGGATCGTCCCGGGGACGGCCCCGCCGAGGTTGGAAATAAAATCGAGGGCCTGCTTTCCGGCGAACACCTTGCGCACGACCAGGAAGGCGATGACCATGCCGATGATGCCGGCGATCGGCGTGGCAAAGGCCGACAGAAAGGTCGTGGAGAGAATGGCGTTCATGCCGCGGGTCAGCGCGTCGCCGTAGTGGGTCAGGTCGAGCGTGTTGTTGATCCCCCACAGCGTCGTCAGCGAGCCGAAAAAGATCGACAGGTAGAGGGCCAGCACGAGCAGGAGTACGACGGCCGTCATGGCGATAAAGCTCCAGCGGATCAGCGGCTCCTTGACAAAATTTTCGCCGCCGGTTGGTTTCCCAGTCACGGCCACGTAGGAGCGCCGGCTCACGTAGTAGTGCTGCAGCAGAAAGACCGTCAGGGTCGGCAGGAGCAGCACGAGCGAGAAGGCGGCGCCGCGCTGTTGATCGAAGAGGCCGTTGATCGACAGGAAGATTTCTACCGAGAGGACGGTCCGGTTGCCTCCCAGCAGAAGTGGGTTGCCGAGATCGGCCAGCGATTCCACGAAAAGCAGCAAAAACGAACCGGCCAGTCCCGGGATCAGCAGGGGGAGGGTGACGGTGCGAAAAATGTGAAATTTGCTGGCCCCCAGGCTCAGGGCCGCCTCTTCGATCGAGGGGTCGAGCCGCTCCAGCATCGCCCGAATGATCAAATAGGCGACCGGGAAGAAGGTGATGATCTGCACAAAGACCAGCCCGTCGATCCCGTAGATGTCGTTCATCCCCTGGACGAAGCGGATGCCCAGGAACTGCCGGGTGACGAGCCCGGAGCGGCCGAACAGCAGGATCGTGGCAATGGCGATGGCGAAAGGGGGAGAGATGGTCGGCAGCAGGGTCAGGACATGGAAGTAGCGAGCGCCCGGGACGGCGCAGCGCACCATGGCGTAGGCGAAGATGAAGCCGATGATGGTCCCACCGCTGGCCGTAGCCACACCCATGATCATCGTATCACCGAGCACCCCCCAGTTGTAGGCGCTGAAGACCGGATCGAAATAGCGGGCGAAATATTTCAGGCTGAAGGCGCCGGTATCGAGCTCGAAAAAGCCCTGCCAGACGACGCGCAGGAGTGGGTAGGCGATAAAGAGCAGGACAAAAATGCCGACGAGCAGCAGCCCCATGGCCAGGATCGGATCCCGGCCGATGAGCCTGATCTCTCGATAGCGCCGGCGCAGGATCGCCCAGAAGCGGTTCGGTCGGGGTCCGGCGCTGATCGAAGCGTCTTCAAAGTGAGTCATCTGATTGGAAAGTTCCGCCTGGATTCAATGGCATGAGACGCGACAGGTTCCCGGCCGGTGGGCCTTCCCCCGTCAAAAGCGAAAGGGCTGTTCCGCCCCCGGACCGTCCGGTCCGGGGGCGGGAATCACCGTGAACGTTCAGGCGCCGGCAGTCGGCGCAGCCGGCCTACTCTTTCAGGCGGTCGGCATTGGCGATTTCGTTGGTGAAGCGGT
>JBFFZG010000413.1:0-3813 GCA_041568735.1 Promineifilaceae bacterium (SeqCode) | reverse complement strand
TTCACAACGGGAAATAGGGGTGAGGGGGCGGGGCTCAACGCGCCCCGCTTCTTCCCGACCCCTGCCCCTGTCAGAGAAGGGAGCTGCCTCCCTAAATCCTTGAAAACATCATGAACCCGATCCCGAGACTGAGTCTTCTCCTCACGATCCTGGTGGCCCTGCTGGGCGCGGTCGCCTGCACCCGCGCTCCCCAGGCGTCACCCGAACAGCAGCAGGTCTTCGCGGAATTATGGGAAGCCATTGACGAAAACTACGTCTACGAAGATTTCAACGGCGTGGACTGGCCGGCCGCCAGGGAGCGCTACCAGACCGTGATCGACAGCGGGCTGGACGACGAGGCCTTCTGGGCCTCGATGCGCGAGATGGTCTCGCTCCTGGGCGATGATCACACGGTATTTCACTCCCCCACGGAAACAGCCGAAATGGATCAGCTGCGCGGCGGTGAGCTGGGCTACGTCGGCATCGGCGTGTTTTTTCGGGCCCTGCCTCACAAAAATTACGCCGTCGTGCTGTTCCCTTTTCCCGGCGGCCCGGCCGAGAGAGCCGGAATCGCCCCGCACGACCGGCTGCTGGCCGCGGACGGCAAACCCTTATGTTGTGACGAACGGGGAGAGGCGCGGGTCGATCTGGTCCTGGGGCCAGAAGGGACCGCCGTCGACCTGACCGTGCAGACCCCTGGCCAGGAGCCGCGCCGGCTGACCCTCACCCGCGCCCCGATTCAGGCCGATTTCCCGGTCATCGCCCGCCGGCTGCCGGATGATATCGGCTATCTCCTGGTACCGGACTTTCAGGCCAGGGGCATCGCCCGCAAAACGGAAGCCGCCTGGCGGGAGCTGGCGGCCGGCGGCCCCCTGCAGGGGCTGGTCCTCGATCTGCGCACCTGCCAGGGGGGCGATGGCGAAGAGCTGGTTGCCCTTCTGGAGCTGTTTGCCGACGGCGACCTGGGCTATTTCGGCCGGCGGCATCGCAGGCGCTCGCTGGTCATCCAGGGGCGGGACGCGGCCGGCTCCCAGAGCGTCCCCCTGGTCGTGCTGGTCGGCGAAATCACCGAGAGCTTTGGCGAAGTCATGGCCGGGGTGATGCAGGAGACCGGGCGAGCCGTCCTCGTGGGCGCGGCCACGGCCGGGAATGTGGAAGCGGCGCACCGCCATGATTTCAGCGACGGGTCTAGCGCCTGGATCGCCCAGGAGACTTTTTTCCCGCCGAGCGGAGCCCGCTGGGAAGCGGCCGGCGTGCGGCCCGATCACGCAGTGCCCCTGGGCTGGGATGAGTTCGCCGGCGATGAGGACGATCGGGTTTTGCAGACGGCCGTCGCCCTGCTGGCCGTTCCGGCCCGTTAACCCTCCCTTCTCTAACAGCCTTGATTTGCCCGGACCGGCCGGCTATAAAATCCGCTGTCCCAGCAGCGAGGCGGCCAGCTCCACCGCCAGCTCGGCCGTCCGATTGCGGTGGTCGAGAATGGGGTTGATCTCCACGATATCCAGGGACTGCACCCGGCCGCTGTCCCCAAAAATCTCCATCAGCAGGTGAGCCTCTCGGTAGGTCAGCCCCCCGGGCACCGGCGTCCCCACCCCGGCCGCTTCCTCGGGGTCCAGGCTGTCCATGTCGAGGCTGATGTGCAGCCGCTCCAGGTGGCTGAGCCGATCCAGCGCCTGCCGGGCCACTTTGGCCATACCCAGCTCGTCGATTTGCCGCATCGTGAAGACGTGCAGGCCGCTCTGTCCCAGCCGCTCGCGCTCGAGGGGGTCCAGATCCCGCACCCCGACCTGCACGATCTGTTCCGGCCGCACCTTGGGGCCGGGAAAGCCGATGTTCACCAGCACCTCGGCCCCATCGCCCACCAGGGCGGCGGCCGGCATGCCGTGAATATTGCCGCTGGGCGAGGTTTGGGGGGTGTTGAAATCCCCGTGGGCGTCGATCCAGATCACCCCCACCGGCCCGTTCTGCGCGGCCGCGGCGACCGAACCCAGGCTGATGCTGTGATCCCCGCCCAAAAAGATGGCGAAATCCCCCGCCCGCACGCATTGGCAGCCCAGGTCAAACACATCCTGGCAGACGGCCGCCACCGCGTCCAACCGCCGCACCTCCCCTTCGGCGACCGCCTCTTCCGGGTTGGGGACCATGACGTTGCCTTCATCGTAAACCGCGTGCCCCAGCCGCTCTAGGCGCGCCTGCAGGCCGGCGTAGCGGATGGCGCTGGGTCCCATGTCGACCCCGCGCCGGTTCTGCCCCAGGTCCATGGGAATGCCGATAATGCGAATGGTTTGTGGTGCCAACAGGGTTCCTCCTGGACAATCAGTTCGCTCAATGGTTGCAACGGTGGCCGGCCGCTTTCCGGCCGCCGGCCGCGGGCAATTGTACCGAATTCCCGAAAATAGGAACCAATCCAAAAACATGCCATAATAGAGTCGAAGCCAAATTCAAAAAAGGACAAGCCCATGCGTATTGAACCTGGTTTGATGGTCGCTCTTGGGTATGGCAAATATTTTCGCTCGGATGGCATCCTCGGCCTGGAACCGATCGAGGAGGAAGACGGCCGCGGTCCCGGCCGGCGGACCTGGGTCTATGTCGAGAGCCGCCGCGAGCCGCTCGTCGCCTCCCGCGCCGAAGGGACGATCCTGCGCGATATGGTCGCCATGCCGGCCGAAGTCACCCGGGCCCAGGAGCAGCGCCAGCTGCTGGCCGATATCCTGGAAACGATGCACGATATCGATCCCATGCTGCGCGCCATCGTGCGCGAGCAGGGCAAATGGGATTTGGACCGGCTGGAACGGCGCATTCGGGAAACCCTCCAGGAATAGCCCGCAGCCAGCGGGCGCAGGGGCCCTCGATCTTATGCTGTACTGTCTCCAGGCGGTGCGCAGCGCAGCGCCCACTGGAGGATAGCCATGGTTTTTCGCGCCGAAAACGCGGGCCGCACACCCTCTCAGAACCGGTTTGAACCGGCCTATCTGGCCCTCCACCGCCGCGGCGACCTGCAGGTCCGGGTCGAGCAGGCCCGCCGGGAGCTGGCCGAGTGCCACATCTGCCCGCGGCTGTGTGAGGTGGACCGGCTGGCCGGGCAAATGGGCGTCTGCAAGATCGACCGCCACGCCCGGGTAGCCAGCTATTTCCCCCATTTCGGTGAAGAGGACTGCCTGCGCGGCTGGGCCGGCTCCGGCTTCACCGACGATATCGCCGCGCCCAACAGCTTCAGCCTGGACGACGGGGGTACCAAAACGTTCCTCGATGTCCTGGCCGGCAGCTACACCATTACCGAGGATGATCCCGGGCCGGGGTATACCCTGACGGCCCTGGCCTGTGTCGATCCGAGCGGCGGCACGTCCGTGAGCCTGTTCACCCGCACGGCGAGCATCGACCTGGCGGTAGGAGAGACGGTCGAGTGCACCTTCACCAACACCGCCAGCGCCAGCGCGGCGGTCACGGTGAGCAACCTGCCCCCGAGCTGGGACTCATCGCGGCCCCGCTGGATCCGGTGGCTGTCGGCGACCAGCCGATCG
The DNA here is from genome assembly GCA_041568735.1 of Promineifilaceae bacterium (SeqCode). Taxonomy (GTDB): domain Bacteria; phylum Chloroflexota; class Anaerolineae; order Promineifilales; family Promineifilaceae; genus WTJY01. Next base: position 313 of record JBFFZG010000413.1, on the reverse strand, counting down.
AAGTCACCGGCGTCTTTACGGATCCGGGCGCCCTGGACACCCATACGGCCGTCTGGACCTGGGGGGATGGCAGCACCAGCACCGGTACGGTAAGGGTTTAATAATTAGGAAGACCTGGAAAATCAACCTCGGATAACATGTCATTCCTGCGAAAGCAGGAATCCATCGGCTGCCCCTGGCATCAACCGGGCTGAAGAGCGGATCTTTTCAGTTTACGGCGGTCTATTCCCGCCAGATTCCAATGGATCCCCGCTTTCGCGGGGATGACAGTTAAAAAAGGTGTTTCTGCAATGGGAATCACCCTGGATCCCCG
>JBFFZG010000412.1:0-3840 GCA_041568735.1 Promineifilaceae bacterium (SeqCode) | reverse complement strand
GGGAACGGGGAACGGGGAACGGGGAACGGGGAACGGGGAACGGGGAACGGGGAACGGGGAACGGGGAACGGGGAACGGGGAACGGGGAACGGGGAACGGGGAACGGGGAACGGGGAACGGGATAGTGAGCAGTGGGCAGTGAGCAGTCCATAGTGAATGGGATCATATTTTGGAGGGGATCGCAGCATGAAGAAGAAAATCATTCACAGCGTCGAGGCGCCGGCGGCGGTGGGACCGTATTCGCAGGCGATCAGAAAGGGGCGGTTTGTGTATACGTCCGGACAGATCGCCCTCGATCCGGCGACGGGTAAACTGGTCGAAGGAGAGACAGCCGAGGAAACGATCGTGGCCCAGACCCGGCAGGTGCTGACCAACCTGCAGGCCGTCCTGGCGGCGGCCGGCAGCGGCCTGCACCAGGTGGTTAAGACGACCGTCTTCCTGACGACGATGGAAGACTTCGCCCGCATGAACGGGGTCTATGCCGAATTATTTGGCGACGATCCCCCCGCCCGCTCCACCGTGGCCGTCGCCGCCCTCCCCCTCGGCGCCCGCGTCGAAATCGAAACGGTCGCCGTCCTGCCGGGGAAAGGGAAGGGGAAGGGAAAGAAGAAGAAAAAGAAAAAGAAGTGAAAAGTTTAAAGTTTAAAGTGAAAAGTAAAGAGGCTATTGCGGACTGTAGCCGAAATTTCGTCTTTCGACTTTCCACTTTCGACTTTTAACTCGGTACTCGGAACTCGGAACTCGGTACTCGGAACTCCTCCTGATGCCTGAACGCATTCTTGTCGTCGACGACGAAGCCAACATTCGCGACCTGGCCCGCATGTATTTGCTGCAGGCCGGGTTTGAGGTGTCGGCCGTGGCGGATGGGGCCCAGGCGCTGGAAGTGATCGCGCAGCGGCCGCCGGACCTGGTGGTGCTCGATCTGATGATGCCGGAAATGGATGGGTGGGAGGTGTGCCGCCGGCTGCGGGGGACGACCAACCTGCCGATTCTCATGCTGACCGCCCGGGATGACGATATCGACAAGATCGTCGGGTTGGAGATGGGAGCGGACGACTACATGACCAAGCCGTTCAACCCGCGGGAGCTGGTCGCGCGCGTTCGGGCGATTCTGCGCCGGGCGAACAGCGGCCCGGCTGTCCCCGGCCAGGACGCCGTGCGCCGGCTGGGGGACGTGGTCATCAATCCCCAGAGCCAGGAAGTGACGGTCGGCGGCCGTAAGGTCAGCCTGCGCGCCAAGGAATTCGACCTTCTGCTGACCCTTATCGATCACCCCAACCAGGTCCTGACCCGGGATCAGCTCCTCGATCAGGTCTGGGGCTACGAATACTACGGCAACACCCGCACCGTCGACGTCCACGTCGCCCACGTCCGCGATAAGCTGCAGGGAAGCCAGGTCGCGATTGAGACGGTGTGGGGGAAGGGGTATAAGTTGGTGGTGGAGGGAGGGATTGAGTAGCGCGAACGGGGAACGGGGAACGGGGAACGGGTGTCCTGCGCCAGAGTCATGGCGGTCAGGTCGATGTATGGTCGGTGGCCGTTTGCTTTGCATGCAAGTAGAAATGTCAAATCAGTAGGTCGATAGTCTACCCGGTCGGTGTCGTTTTTTTTGATGATGGAGTTTTATCTCGTCCGTGACTTGACCTGCGCACCTTAAATCACCAACCCCCAACTCCCAACTCCCGTTCCCCGTTCCCCGTTCCCCGTTCCCCGTTCCCCATTTTACACTCCCGTAACAACATCTTAACCCCCCTGCGGTAAAATAACCCCATGTTGCGGACGCTGCGCAGCCGGCTGCTGCTTTCCTATACCTTTGTCATCGCCGTGATGCTGGTGGTTCTCGGCCTTTTTCTGCTGGTGGCCCTGGCCGTTTCCCAGCGGGCCCGCCTGCTTCCGCAGCTGGAGTCTTTGGTGCGGGCCGACCGGGAGGTCATGACCACCCTGCGGGGGCTGGCGCCGGCCGCCGGCGCCAGCCAGGATCAGCTGGAGGAGGCGATCCACCGGGCGGCCGGCGATCTCAACACCCGCCTGCTGATCGTCGACCCCGGAGAGCGGGTGCTCCTGGACAGCCGCGATGGGCTCGTCGACCAGACCATCTCCCTGGATCCGTTTACATCGCTGCTGCTCTCGCGCCGGAACCTGCTCGATCCCAACGTGCAGCTCGTGCGCTTTCGCGATGAAAACAGCGAGCGCTGGCTGGGGGTCGCCCGCAGTCTCGGGCCGCGGGCGGGTCAGCGCGGACTGCGGCTGGTGAACGCCATCCCGGAAGGGACTCCCCTGGCGATTTTCCAGGACAATTTTTTCTGGCCGCTGGCGCAGGCCGGCGGCGCAGCCTTCCTGGTGGCCCTGGGGCTGGCCTGGTGGATCAGCCGCTCGGTGACCCGGCCGCTGCGGCAGATGTCGCAGGCGGCCGAAGCGATCGCCGAGGGAGATTACCGGCAGGAGCTCCCGCCGGAAGGGCCGGAAGAGGTGCGGCTTCTGGCCGGCAGCTTTAACCAGATGGCCCAAAAAGTGGCCCAGACCCAGCAGTCACAGCGGGAGTTCGTGGCCAATGTCTCCCACGATTTAAAAACCCCCCTGACTTCGATCCAGGGGTGGAGCCAGGCGCTGCTCGACGGCACGGCCGCCGATCCCGGCCGGGTGAGCCAGGCGGCGCAGGTCATCCACGAGGAATCGACCCGCATGACCCGGATGGTCAACCAGCTGCTGGCCCTGGCCCGGCTCGAAGGGGGGCTGTCTGAAGCGAGGCGGCAGCCGGTCGCCCTGGCCGGGCTGCTCGAGGATGTGCGCCGGTCGCTGCTGCTGCAGGCCCAGCAGAAAGAGATCGACCTGGCGGCCGGCTGGCAGGGGGTCGACGGGATCGTCCTGGCCGATCGGGATCAGCTGGTGCAGCTGGTGACCAACCTGGTGGAAAACGCCCTGGCCCACACGCCGCGCGGCGGGCGGGTTGCCCTGAAGCTGTGGCAGGAGAAGGTGGAGGAGATCTGGCTGGGCGTGCAGGATACCGGTCCGGGGATTCCACCGGCCGAACTGCCCCGCATTTTCGAGCGCTTTTACCAGGTCGATAAATCACGCTCCGGCCGGCAGCGGGGAAGCGGTCTGGGGCTGGCCATCGTGCGCCAGGTCGCTGAAGCGCACGGGGGGCGGGTTGAAGTCAGCAGCCTGGAAGGGCAGGGGAGCCTATTTCGGGTGTGCCTCCCCCTCGACCGCCGCTAGCCTGGCGGCGATCTCGGCCAGGATCGTGGCCGTCGCCCCCCAGATTTTATGCGGGCCGACCCGGTAGAAGGGGATCCGCCACGACTGCCCGTGCAGCGGCCAGGTCTCGACCGCCCGGCTGTCCGGGTCCTGGAAATGGGCCAGGGGGACCTCGATGACTTCGGCCACTTCTTCGGTGCTGGGTAGAAAGCGGGGGCGCCTCTCCGACCAGCCGACATACGGGTGGACGAAAAAATTCGAAGGGGGAATGTAAACCGGCCGCAGCGGCCCGACCAGGTGAATATCCCCCACGAAGAGGCCGAGCTCTTCCTCTGTCTCTCGCAGGGCGGTGCGGGCCAGGCTTTCGCCCGGCTCCTGGCGGCCGCCGGGAAAGGCGACCTGTCCCGGATGGTCTTTCATGTGGGCCGGCCGGCGGGCGAAGACGAGGGTCAGCTCCCCGTCGAGGGGATAGAACAGCAGCAGCACCGCGCCCATGCGGGCGCCGGCCGGTGGATCGGCCAGGGTGCGGTTGGAGGGGACGAGCGCCTGCTGGGCCGGCGTCGGATCGAAACCGGCGAGGTCGACGGCTTGCTGCAGTCGATTCAGCAGGGGGGAGATCATGCGGGCAGAGGGGCGGTGGTCAGC
>JBFFZG010000411.1:0-3846 GCA_041568735.1 Promineifilaceae bacterium (SeqCode) | reverse complement strand
GGTGGCCACCACGACGGATGGGGTTTTTGCCGTGTATTTTGGCCGTCATTGGATCCGAGAGATTGACCTGAGGAAGAGTAAATGTTAAAAAAATGACCTGTCAACCATGTCCCCGAACATCTGTAAGCTATGTCCCCGGTCTATACAGGGATCAAGGGGTGGGGGATCTTCCTGGTCAGTCATTCAACCCAACACATCCAATTAAAGGGAACTATCTTCCTGAATCTTGGCGCCCACCCGGTCGAGATCATCCGGCCTTGCCTATGGCCGGCCGGTTGGGGAATTGCCTGGAATCGGGAATAATCCGGGGCAGGAGAAGCGCGGGCGCTCTCCCCCATGAGACCCAAAACAGGCCGGCCGGGCCGGCGAGGAGGCAGCGATGGCCAATGACGAGGAACTGCGCAACCAGCTGGTGCGCATGCTGACCGTGCGCCAGGCGCACATGGATTTCGAGGACGCGGTGGCCGATTTCCCCCTCGACCAGATCAACACCCGCTTTCCCAACGGGAGCTACACCTTCTGGCAGCTGCTGGAGCACCTGCGGCTGACGCAGAAAGATATCCTCGACTACATCGAGGCCCCTGACTACCGCTGGCCGTCCTTTCCGGACGACTACTGGCCCGATCCGGCGGCCGAGACCGACGCGGCCGGCTGGGAGCGGACGATCGCCGCCTTTTATGCCGACCGGCAGCGGCTGGCGGCGATCGTGCGCGATCCGGCCGTCGATCTCTTCGCGCCGCTGCCCAACAGCGGCCACCACCGGCACAACATCCTGCGGGAGATCAACATCATCGCCAATCACAACGCCTACCACACGGGAGAGCTGGGCATTATGCGCCAGGTGCTGGGGCTGTGGGGTGGTGGGGAAGGGACGTGATTACCGCGCCCGCCACAGGAGCCAGATCAGCGGCAGCTGCGCCGCGCCGTAGATCGCGTGGGACAGGTAATGGCTCAATGACTGCTCCGGGTAAAAGGGCCAGAGCGGGGTCGGGACCGCCGATAAAATCGCCCCGATGAGGAAGTGGGCCCCGGCCGTCCAGATCAACAGGATCAGCTCCCACAGCCGGCGCTGTCCCGGCCGGCCCCACCAGGCCAGAAACAGGAGCAGTCCCACCAGCGCCGGGAAGCTGTTCTCCCAGCGCCAGAGCGGGAAACCCAGCTCGAGCGTGTTGTGAACCGCCGCGCCCAGCCAGGAGAGAAAGACGGCCGCCGCCAGGCGCGGCCGTGGGATCGCGGCAAATTCGGTCCTTTGCATCATGCCTCCATCTCCCCCGGTCAGATTTTATAGCCGCGCTGCAGCAGCATCCGGGTGGCCCGGGTAATCAGCTCCGGGTCGGCATCCGCCATCGGGTCGAAATCGAAGGCATCGGCCAGCCGGTTGATGATATTGAACAGGGCGCAGACGCGGATGGCGTCTTCGATCGCCCGGCGGCTGACGCCGGCGCTTACGACGCCGTCCATATCCTCAGGGGTGACCTTTTCCGGCTCCCGGGTCAGCTTCTGCAGGAGGCCCAGGGTCGCTTTTACCCCGGGATTTACGGGGGCGGTTTCCCAGTCAGTCAGGACCGCCTCGACCAGATCCGGGTCATTGAGGGCCATAGCGGAGACGGCCGTGTGGCCGGAGGTGCAGAACTGGCATTCGTTCTGGCGCGAGGTGAAGGCGGCGAACAGCTCGCGCTCGCCGATGCTCCACGCCGACGGCCCGCGCATCACGTCGTGCAGCCAGGCGGCGTAGGGTTTGCCGAAAAAATCCGGGCGGAAGGTCAGCGTCCGCATGACATCCAGAGCCGGCAGGCCGCTGACCCGCTCCATGAAGCGGAGCAGCAGCCTGCGCGGGAAGCTCTGTCCATTCGCTACTTTTTCTAACCGCATCATTCACCTCCGCCGGGAGCCGTTGGCCCGCCGTCCAGGGCGGCCAATCCCCGCTGCAGACGGCCGAATCCCGCGCCGACGGCGGCGCTGACGGTCAGCTCGAAAATCGCTTCTTCTGAATAACCGTGGGCTTTCAAGGATTCGATATCGCGGTCGGTGACCTTGTAGGCGCAGCGGCCGACCTTGTTGATATAAGCCCGCAGGGCGGCCGGGATCGAGCTGTCCACCGCCTCCAGCCGATGGCTGCCGGGCGCAGCGGCCGCCTGAACGGCGCGGCGCAGGGATCGGTCGGTCACCCCGCGGCTTTCGAAGACCGCCGTGCGGAGCTGATTCATCAATTCCAGATGATCATGGGACATCATCAACCTCCTTTATCCAGACCGCCGCCGGTCTCGATCAGGCCGGGGCCGCCGCCCGCTTCCCTTCCAGGATGGCCTTGAGCATCTGCTGATTCTGCCGGTGCGAGCGCCGGGAGATGAGCAGCTTGAGGGGATCGAGGACACGCAGGAGCGGCCGGTCGGATTTCATATCGATGGATTCCGTGATGAGAGTTCCGGCCGCCGTCTCCTGGAAAGTAATCCTGTCTTCGTAGGTCAGAAAGCCGTGGGATTTGTAGGCGAACAGCCGGTTGGGCTCGTAGCCGGTGACCTCGGATGGAATCTCCATGGTTTTGCCCATGATTTCGGCTTTGACCATGTAGGTCGAGCCGACTTCCGGCGGCCGGCCGGCAAGCGGCCAGGCATCCAGGATCACGGGCGTCCACTCGGCCAGGTTTTCGATCGCGGCCACATAGGCGAAAACCTCTTCTAACGGCCGCTGCACGGTAATACTGATTTCTGCTGCTGGCATTTTTCACCTCCAGATCTATCCGGTGGGCCCAAAGAAGTCGCCGCTGGCGTCGGGCCGCCGGACAGATCGCGTCATTAATTGACAGATTACCGGATGCCGGCGCAGGGCGAATCAGTCGAAAGTAGGATATCGGCCGGGCGGGGGTACGACGATCAGTCCGGCGGGTGTCCAAAGCCCAGTTCGCGGGCCAGGATCGCCGCCTCCGTGCGCCGGGCGGCGCCCAGCTTGGCCAGGATTTTGGTGACGTGGGATTTGACGGTGCTTTCGCTGATGGTGAGGCTGGCGGCGATCTGGGGATTGGTCCGGCCGCGGATCACCAGGGCCAGGACTTCGCTTTCGCGCGGGGTGAGGGTCTCGCCGGTGGCCGGGACGAAGAGCGGCGTGGGCCGGGCATCCAGCTCGAAGGCGCGCAGGCAGCGGCCGGCGAAATCGGGATGAATGCCGCGGTCGGCGGCCGCCTCCAGCAGGGGAATGATCGCCCGCCCGGTCTGCAGCACGACTCCCGGTAAATCGCGGCGCTCCCATTCGGCCAGCCCCGGCGCCACCTCGTGGTAGGCCGCTTCCCGTTCGCCGGCCTGCCAGTAGATCACCGCCAGCAGCAGCCGGGCCGAAACGGTGGTGGTAAAGCCAACGGCCCGTTCCAGGGTGATGGCCTCGCGCAGGTGGCGATCCGCCGCAGGCAGATCCCCCCCGGCCGCGGCGACCAGAGCCCGCACCAGGCCGGTATTGATGCGCTGGCGCTCGAAATAGGTGTGCCGCTCCATGTCCGGCACGAACCGGTCCGCCGCGGCGCCCCGCCCTTCCTGCCAGCCGATCAGGGCCAGCCAGCACAGCATATCATTGCGGGCCACCTGCCAGGCCTCGACCCGGGCGATATGGTCCAGGATGCCTTCCAGACTGCCCGTCATTTCCTGGAGCTCGCCGCGCATCCACTGAATATTGAGCGAGACGAGCATCGAATTGACGTCGGCCCAGGAAAAAATGCCGTACTGCCGGCTCAGCCACTGGGCCTGGCGGGCCAGCTTCTCGGCCTGGCTGACTTCCGCCTGCAGCCAGTGGCGGCACATGGCGATGTTAATCACGCCGAAGCGGGCCAGCAGATCGCCCGGGGAGAGGCGGGCGATC
>JBFFZG010000410.1:0-3858 GCA_041568735.1 Promineifilaceae bacterium (SeqCode) | reverse complement strand
GCCGTGCTGTCGCGCGAGACGGCCGTTAAAACGACGCTGACCGCGCTGACCGGGTCCGGAACGGCGGAAAAGGAGGTGCCGGCTGCGAAACAGCGGGCGCCAGTGCTGGACGACGAGACGGCCGCCGCCCTGGCCCGGCTGGGAACCCGCATCGAAGCCCACTACGGCACCCCCATGGACGTCGAGTGGGCGCTCGCCGGCGGCGAGATCGCCATCCTGCAGGCCCGGCCGATCACCGCCCTGCCGCCGGCCCCGCTCAAAAATGTCGTCTGGGAGCCGCCGGTTCCCGACACCATCTGGATGCGGCGCCAGATCGTCGAGCACATGCCCGAGCCGCTCTCCCCGCTCTTCGAGGATCTCTATCTGCAGCGGGGGCTCGACCGCACCATGGAGGATTTGATAGCCAGGATGGGCCGCGCGGCCGACGTCCGGTTCAACATGGCGACCCTGCTCCCGCATGGATTCGCCCGCACCATCAACGGCTACGCCTATTCGACCGGCAGCTTGAACCTGGATGCGGAAAATCTCAAGGCGACGCTGCGGGTCTATGCGCGCATGGGCAGACTGATGCGGATGCGGGAATTTGATTGGGAGGGGACCGTTCTGCCCACCTACCAGGGGATCATCGCCCGCTGGGACGAAATCGACCTGGCCACCACATCTGATGAAGCCCTGCTGGCAGGCATGGAGGAGATGGCTGCGGCCGACAGCGCCTTCTGGTTCGGCTCGGCCGTCAACCTGGGGCTGTCGCGCGTCATGGACCCTCTGTTCGACCGGCTGCTCAAATCCTTTTTGTTTCGCGCCGCCGTGCCGCGGCCGGGACTCGGCAGCTCGGCCTTCCTGCGCGGCTTCGACTCGAAGGCGCTCGACGCCCAGGCCGAAATGGAGGAGATCGCCGCGGAGATCCGCGCGTCGGACCCCCTGCGAGCGCTCGTCGAGGAGACGCCGGCCGCCCACCTGTTGACCCGCCTGGCCGGCCACCCCGAGGGGCCGCCGCTCCTGGCGCACATCGAGCAGTACCTGGCCGCCTACGGCCACCAGATCTACAACCTCGATTTTGTCGCCCCCACGCAGAGCGAAGATCCGCTGCCGATGCTGCTGAGCCTCAAGGCGCTGGTCAAAAACCCCCCGGCCGTGGCCGTGCGCACGAGGCAGGAGCAGATGGCGGCCGAGCGTGAGGCGCTCGTCGCGCGGACGATGGCAAATCTCAACCCGGTGCTGCGGCCGCTGTTCGGCTGGCTCTGGAAATGGACAAAGCACTATGCCCCCTACCGGGAGCATGTCATGTTTTACATGGGGGCGGCCTGGCCCACGCTGCGCCGGCTGGCCTGCGAACTGGGTGAGCGGCTGGCGTCCGCCGGCGCCATCGCCGATCCGGATGATATCTATTTTCTCGACGGGAATGAGATCGAGGGGGTCCTTGCCGCCCGGGCCGCCGGCCGGCCCCTCCCCGACCTGGCGCAGTCGGCCCGGGAGCGGCGCGACCTGCGCGAGAGCCGGAAGCAGCTCACCCCGCTGCCCCGGGTGCCGGAGCGGGCCACGATCAAATTGGGGCCGATCGACCTCTCGATGTTCGACCCGACGCCGGCGGGCGCTCTGGCCAATGACGGGCCGGTGCTGCACGGGTTCGCGGTCAGCGCCGGCCGGGTGACGGCGCCGGCCAGCGTCATCCATTCGACCGCCGATTTCGACAAAATGCAGCCCGATTCGATCCTGGTCTGCATGACCACCACCCCGGCCTGGACGCCGCTCTTTTCCCAGGCGGTGGGGCTGGTCACCGATGTGGGCGGGGCGCTGGCCCACGGCTCGATCGTGGCGCGGGAATACGGCATTCCGGCCGTCATGGGGACGGGAGCGGCCACCGAGCGCATCCAGTCAGGCATGCTGCTGGCTGTCGACGGCGACGCGGGAACGGTGACCCTGCTGGATGAAGTGGATGAGCACGTCGGGGTGTCCGCGCCCGATCCGGTGGACGGCAAAAAGAAGGCCAGCCGGCGGCTTGCCCTGGGGCTGGTCGCCGGGGCGATCCTCGCCTTTATCTGGTGGCGGCGGCGCAGACAGGCCAGTTAAGGGCGGCCGTCCCAACGGGCTGGGACAAAGTCAGGGCAGCCGGTCTCGCCTGTCCGACTGTTACTGGCAGCCGATCGTTTCACCAGCTGCCTCCACATTTCTGTTAAAATGGAGCACCATAGCCGAAAACCCTCCCGACGGGGATCGTGTTTGGGGATCTGTGATGAAAGAGACGCGCATCTTGATTGTCGATGACAGCCTGGTGATTCTGGAGCTGGTGAAAAATATCCTGGAAGAGGAAGCTTATACGGTCTGGAAGGCCCCATCTGGTCAAGAAGCCCTGAAGATCATCGCCCAAAAAGGCCTGCCCCACCTGGCGATCGTCGATATCAACATGCCCGGAATGGACGGCTTCACCTTCTGCCGGAAGGTCCACTATTTCAGCGACCTGCCTATCATCCTGCTCTCGGCCGAGGATGCCGAAAACACGGTTGTGGAAGGGTTGAAGCAGCACGCCGAAGATTACATGGTTAAGCCGAAAACCGGGCCGCTGCGCGCCGAAGAACTGAAAGCGCGCGTTTTTTCCGTTCTGAACCGGGTGGGTGATTTCAGCTACACGCTGGAGCCGCTTGTCATCGTCGATGACGGGCTGCAGATTGACTTTGCCGCCCGCCGCGCGATCGTTCGTGACCAGACGGTAAAACTCACCCCGACTGAAACAAAGATGCTCCACATCCTGATGCACCACGCCGGCCGCACCCTGCCCTTCTCGTTCTTGCTGCGCCGACTCTGGCCGCTGGAAGAAGCGTTCGAAGATCGCCTGCATACCCATGTCTACCGGCTGCGTAAGAAGATCGAAGCCGATCCCCGGAACCCGCACTATGTCTTATCCGAGTGGGGGAAAGGGTACAAATTCCCAACACCCGCAGACTGAACCGGCGCAGAAGCGCCTGCCTGAGCGGGGGGGGCCCGGCCCGGGAGCCAATCGGGGAGGGGGTGGAGACGACGCAGAATGCGGGATTCTAAGGCCCTGCCTGTCCGACCTGGATCCTGATTCTCGCCTGGATTGCCAGAATATTCGCCAGATTTTGCCGTTAAATTAGCCCCGTATTCAATTAATAATCAGGCTGTCTTGGTTTCGGCCTCCATTGAAAGGAGACGAAAAACCGGTCCGGAGGTCAACCACAGCTGACCAGGCGATCGATCTCGATCCCGACCCGATTCGGCCGGGAATTTTTTTGTCTGGCGGCGGAGCGGACTTCAGACAGCTCTTGCGAGGAATGAATGAAAAGCGTGCTTGTGGCCGATGATGACATCGTCACTCAGTTGACCCTGGCCCACATCCTGGAAGCAGAAGGGTACAGGGTTCATCTCGTCTCTAATGGGCTTGATGCCCTCGACTATCTGCAGCGGCAGCCCATCGATCTGCTGATCAGCGACATCACCATGCCTGGACTGGATGGAATTGCTCTCCTGGAGACGATCAGGGCGAATGCCGCGCTCCGGGAGCTGGCTGTCATTCTAATAACGGGCACTCAGGAGCAGCTCGCCCTGGCCCGGGCGGTCCGTGTTAACGGCGTCCTCACCAAACCGGTGGGCAGCTGGCAGGTGCTGGCCGAAGTCAGCCAGGCATTAGGAGCAGCCTCTCGAGAAAGCGAAGGCACGGGTCAAGAAGAAGGGGACGAAGATTTGAAACCCCCGCACGTTGGCTGACAGGATGGTAGCCGGACGCAGTCATGAAGTTGATGATCATCGGGCCGTCGACCCCGGCCGCGCAGGACAGTCAGACTGGAGCGACGCCCGCTTTGGGAGAATGTGAATGACACTGCAAGAAGAAAAAACAACCCG
>JBFFZG010000409.1:0-3860 GCA_041568735.1 Promineifilaceae bacterium (SeqCode) | reverse complement strand
GGATCGACGGCGGCGAACTGGGGGCAGATGCCGTTCGCCAGGGCCGCCCCCCGCATTGGGCCGGCCGGCGCGCCGTTCGCCCCCGGCAGGGCGGCGAACTGGGTGTCAAGCGGTACGAGCACCGCGCCGTCTCCTGGCCCGTGATGGGACCGGCCGACGAGCGGTTTGACGGCCGTGCCGCCCTGCACTTCGTGGTCGTAGAGGCGGATGGTATCTTCTTTGCTGCGGATGTTGGGATGGGCCAGCAGGGCCAGCAGCGCGGCGGCCGGATCCTGCCGATACGGCGTTGGCGGCCTGTTTGCGGCGGCCGGCTGCCAGACAGCCTGGAGCCGCCGCCGGGGAATTCCATCGTGCAGAAAAGCCTCGCTGACCTGGCCGACGAGCCGGCCGCCGTCGTAGATCTCCAGGCGGCCGTCCCCGGTGAACTCCCCCAGCACGGTCAGCTCGACGTCCTGCACGGCGCACAGCGCCTGCAGCCGGTCGAGCTTCTCCGGGGGCACGGCCAGGACCATCCGCTCCTGAGCTTCGCTGAGCCAGAGCTCCCAGGGGCGCAGGCCGGGGTATTTGACCCGGATGTCGGCCAGCTGAACCCGGGCGCCGATCGGATCGCTCATCTCGCCGACGGCCGAGGAAAAGCCGCCCGCGCCGCAGTCGGTGATGGCGGAATAGAGCGCCTCGTCGCGGGCCTGGAGGATCACCTCCTGCACCTGTTTTTCCATGATCGGGTGGCCGATCTGGACGGCCGTGCCGGCGATTTCGCTCGTGCTGATGTCCATTTCCATGCTGGAAAAGGTGGCGCCGCGCAGTCCATCCCGGCCGGTGCGGCCGCCGAGGGCGACGATCCGGTCGCCGGGCCGGGCCCCGGTGCGGTGGCTGTCGGCCGGCAGAATCCCGAGGCAGCCGCAGAAGACCAGCGGATTGGCCGTGTAGCCGGGATCGTATACCAGGGCGCCGTTGACCGTCGGAATGCCCATTTTATTGCCGTAATCTTCGACTCCGGCGATGACCCCCGCCTGCACGCGGGCCGGGTGCAGCACGCCGGCCAGCAGATCGGCCGGCTTCATGTCCTGGGGACCGAAGCAGAGAACATCGGTGGTGGCGATCGGCCGGGCGCTCACCCCCAGCACATCCCGGATAACTCCGCCGACGCCGGTGTTGGCTCCGCCAAACGGCTCGAGAGCGGACGGATGATTGTGGGTTTCGACTTTGAAGGCCAGGTCGAAGCCGTCATTGAAGGCGATAATGCCGGCGTTGTCGACAAAGGCCGACTTGACCCAGGGTTTGCCGATCTGCTCCGTGGCCGCCCGGATGTAGGCGTTGAGAATGCCGTCGACGGTGATGGTTTCACCGTCGGGACCGGTGTAGTCGATCAGCGCTTTGAACGTTTTGTGGACGCAGTGCTCGCTCCAGGTCTGGGCCAGCATCTCGAGTTCGACGTCGGTCGGCTCCCGCCCTTCAACGCGGTAGTAGGCCTGGATCGCCTCCATTTCCGCCAGGTCGAGGGAAAGGCGGCGGGCCGCGCTGAGGGCGGTGAGCTCCTCGGGGCCGGCTTCGGTCAGCGAAATGACCTCGACCAGTCCGTCCGTTTCCGGGTAGTCGACAAACGGGGGTGGGGCCGGCCGGTTGAGGGTCGCCTGTTGGATGACCGGGTTGGAGAGCACGGTTTCCGCCAGCCGCCGCAGTTCGCCCTGGGGCAGAACGCCGGCGATCTGGAATGTGCGGCCGGTGGCCGCTCGCTGAACGTCGAGGCCGAGGAGCCGGGCCGAACGGACCAGGTTTTCGGCGGCCGGATCGGTCACACCGGGATGAAAGGTGACGTCGACAAGGGCCTGACCAGCAGAGAGGGCCGGTTCGACCCCGTTGGCGCCAACTTCGTCGATTTTCAGCGTTTCAGTAACCGGATCGACCAGCAGCTCCCCGGCCATGCGGCGGGCTTCGGCGGGCGACAGCTCCCCGGCGACGTAAAACAGGCGGCCGGGGCGGATGGCGGCCACCCCGGTCAGTCCAAGCTGGCCGGCCGCGGCTGCCAGCGCGTCGCCGGATGCATCGGGTTCATTGGGGAGCCGGTGCACGACAAGACGGAAGGTCCGGGTCATTGGTTCTCTCTTCTCCCAGAAATAAACGGGACCGGCCCACGGCGAATGAGTTCGGCGGCCGGTCACGTTCTAAAAGTCCCGGTAAAAACGAAACTCTCGCTTCGAAGGATCGTGAGCGAGAGTGTTCAGGGTTTCGTTTTCAATTGGTTGTGGACGGGTTGGGAGGGGAACCTGCCGGGCCGGCCGACCGATTTACCCCCTGCCGGCCGGCAGTTTGCCTGGCCGGTCCGAATATCCCGAACATCCCGAAACACGCCGCTATTATACGCGGAAAGCAGAGAAAGAAAACTGTACTTTTTTTCACAAAAAGGGCTGTTTTTTTTGGGCGATTGCGCCATAATGACCCGGCAGCCGGCTGAAACGGGCTGCCGGCGGCCGGGCGATCACGGGCCGCCGCCGGAGGAGAATGGTGGAGTTATGAATGTCATTTCAGCTGAATCAACCGGGACAGCCCGGCGCTATCTGCCCGCATTGCTGGCGGATGGGGCCGGTATTTTGCTGCTGCTGACCGCCTTTTCCCCGCTGGCGGCCGAATTCGGCCGGCGCACCGCCCGCGGGGGGATGATTCTGCTGGTCGTCTACGTGGTATTCGCCTTTGGGGTCAACGCCCTCAAGCGGCTCGCCGTCCTTCCCGGAGCGGCCGGGGAGCTGCTCGGCCGGCTCGATTTCACACCCCACCGCTGGACCCGTCTGCTGCTGGCGCTGCCGGTCGTCGCCTTTTTCCTGGCCGCCCAGATCGATCTCAACCGGGCGGCCGACAGCATGATCGCCCTGATGACCCGGCCGGAGACCTACGGCCATGAAGGAGAAATCACCCTCTATTACTCGTTCGGTCCGCTCTTTTTGTGGCTGATGATCGGCGTTCTTTACCTGGCCGCCTTTGCCCTGCCCACAGAGCGGCGGATCGAGGCGAGCAGTCCTGCTTACGGACGGGTTGAGTTCCTGGGGCTGCTGGCGATCAATGGCATGCTCGTCACGACGGCCGCCTACCTGGCGGCACTGTTCGCCCGGTTTGGCCCCCACGGCGGCGGCGCGCGCATCTGGCTGGCGCTCGGCGCGCTCCTGGCGCTGGAGCTGCTGTTCGACCCCGCCCGGCTGCGCCACGCTTTGAAGAACCAGTCGTGGTGGCCGGTGATCAGCTTTGCCGCGCTGCTGCTGGCCGCGGCGGCGGCCGTCTGGCAGGCGCTCTAGGCCGGTTCAGTGAGGCTGTGCCCGGCAGGTGATTTCGGATAAAATACGGGCCGGTGGCCGCCGGTAACAGCTGCCAACAAACCACGCCAACAACCGTCATGTTCAGGAGCAGCAAATGGAAGGCATGATTTTCCTGGTACTGCTGCTGGTTCTGGTGATCGCCTCGATCGTGATTCCCCAGGTTCAGCATTACCGCGAGAAGAAGAACCAGTAGACGCGAGCTTCCCCGCCGGGGAAGCTCTTTTTTTATTTTGTGGGGGAGAGATGGGGAGGGGGACGGTCAGGGAGTGGGAGCCAGGGGCTCGCCGCAGGCGGCGCAGCGGCTGATCTGGTGGATGTAAGTCAGCCGGCAGGACGGGCACTGGCGGGTCCAGGTGCCGGCCGCGGCCGCCACCACCTCATCGGCGAATTCGGCCGCGTACCCCTCGTTGATCAGCTTCTGCCGGGCCATTTCCACCGGGGTGCCGCTTTCCAGGTCGGCGCGTACGGCCGGCGCCTGGTGGGCGGCGGCGCCTCGCATTGCCGGCCGTTGGACCACCTCAGGGCTGAAGCGGTTCCAGCAGTGGCGGCATT
>JBFFZG010000408.1:0-3868 GCA_041568735.1 Promineifilaceae bacterium (SeqCode) | reverse complement strand
TATTTTTCGGAGATGGCGCTGGCGGACATGGTCAGGCCGGAGGAGTAGGGGCCGAGCATGAAGTCGACTTCGTCCTCGGTGATCAGCTTCTCGGTCAGGTTGGCGACGGTATCCGGGTCGCCTTCGTCATCGTAGAAGACGATTTCGACCATGTAGCAGTCGTCACCGACCTTGATGCCGCCGTACTCGTTGTTGACCCAGTTGAGCCAGGTGTTGTAGCCCTGGCGGGTGTCCTTCCCTTCGCGGGCATACTTGCCGGTCTCGCTGACGGCCGCCCCCAGCTTGAGGGTGCCGCTGCATTCCATGGCGGGCTGGGTTTCCTGGGTCGTTTCAGTTTGCGTTTCTGTCGAGGCGGTTTCCCCTGAACTGCCGGTTTCGGCGGCCGGTTCGGCTCCCCCACCGCAGGCGGCGAGCAGGAGCAGCGCCGCAGTGGCTAACAGCCAGATGGTCAAATTTTTGGGAATTCTCATGGGTTGTTCTTCTCCTTTGCGCATCGGTGAGAAAAAATTCTGGGTGACTTTTCAGCCTGCCGAGGAGCGGTTTGCGCTGTCCGGGGCAGCCATCCAGAACGACCAGGCGGCTCCCACCTGCTGCCGATCGTAGCAAAGAAGAAACCTGGAGCGCATAAAAGCGGGCGGGTGAAATATAAAAAGAATATAAAAACCCTGGGGAATCTGCCGGAGGGAGAGCGAATGGGATTCCGCTACAGGCCGCCCAGTCGATAGCCGACGCCGTATTCCGTGTGAATGTACCGCGGATGGGCCGGATCCTGTTCGATTTTACGGCGCAGGCGGCCGATGTAGACCCGCAGATATTCCGCCTCGTCGCCGTATTCCGCCCCCCAGACTTCCTGCAGGATCAAACGATGCGGCAGGACTTTTTCCGCGTGGGTGATTAAAAAACGGAGCAGATCGAATTCCGTGCGGGTCAGCCCGATTTCGGCCTGCCGCACCCGCACCGCCATTGTCTCCTCGTTGAGTTCGAGTTCGCCGTAGCGCAGCGGCCGTGACCCGATCTCCCCTTCCTGCCCCCAGCTGACCCGGCGCAGCGTGGCGCGCAGGCGGGCCAGCAGTTCCTCGACGCCAAACGGCTTGGTCAGGTAGTCATCCGCCCCCAGATCGAAGGCTTTTACCTTGTCCTGCTCCTCCCCCAGCGCCGTCAGCACGATAATGGGGATGGTTGACTGGCTGCGGATCCGCCGGCACATCTCGAGCCCATCCATGTGAGGCATCATGATGTCGAGAATGATCAGGTCATAGGGATTCCGGCCGAAGAGGGCCAGCCCTTCGAGGCCGCTGCCGGCGCAGTCGACGTCAAAGCCCCGGGCGACCAGGTTGCGGGTGATAAATTCCCGCAGCGGTTTTTCATCGTCGACGACCAGGATTCTCGTGTTCAGCATCGGTCTAAGCTCCGGCTGCCGGAGAATGCGCCCGCCGACTCCCGGCTTGTTGGTCGCCGGAGGCTGCCTCCGGCATTCGTTCGGGGAGCGGCAGAGAAAAGGAAAAGGCGGTCTCGTCATCGTCGGAATTGATCCAGATCCGGCCGCCGTGGGCCTCGACAAACCCCTTACTGATGGCCAGCCCCAGCCCAACCCCGCCGACTTCACGGGTCAGCCCGTCGTCGACCCGGAAGAAGGGGTCGAAGATCTGGTCCTGGTAGGCGGCCGGAACCCCCAAGCCCTGATCCCGGATGGTGCAGACGAGGCCGCTGCCCGCCGGCCGGGTGACGACGCCGATGCGGCCGGTCGGGTCGGCGTATTTCAGGGCGTTGGTGAGCAAATTCCGCACCACCGTTTCGATGCGCGGAAGGTCTATGGGCACCAGCGGCAGGTCGTCCGGCAGGTCGATTTCTATGCGGGCTCGCTCCTCGGCCGGCAGCCGGCTGATGACCTGCTGGATCACGTCGTTCAGCGGGAAGGGCTGCCGGTTGACCTCCAGGAGGTTGGCTTCGATGCGGGACATGTCGAGCAGGTTTTTTATCAGTTCGGCCAGCCGGTCGGCTTCCCCGCTGATCGTCTCCAGAAATTCGCGCTGCGCCTCCGAATCCCAGGCGACATCCCGGGCCAGCAGGGTCGTGGCGTACCCCTTGATCGTGGCCAGGGGGGTCCGCAGCTCGTGCGAGACGGTCGAGAGCAGCGTCGATTTCATTCGATCGAGCTCCCGGTCAGGGGTGATATCCTGCCAGAGCTGGCCGTGCCCGATCCGCTCGCCGCGGGCGTCGGTGACGTCAAACAGCTGCAGGCGCAGGTCCTGCTGTTTGTCCAGATACGGCCGGCTGAATTCAATCGGCCGGTTCGGTGTGCCGCGGACACTGGCCTGAAGCTGATCCAGGATCTTCTCACTTTCCGGGGTGTGCGCCGTCAGAGCGGAAACCAGGCTGTGGGTCGACACGTTCAGGACCTGGCTGCGCGGCAGATCGACGAGTTCGAGCGCCCGCTGATTGCAGAAAAGGACCCGGCCGTCCAGCCCGGCCAGGATCAGGCCGTCCTTCAGGCTCTCCACGATCGCCTCGAGCCGGCGGGTTTGCTCCTGTAATTTTTCATCTGAGAGGCCGAACAGGGCGGCGTTTTCCAGGGCGATCGACGCCTGGTTGCCGAAGCTGACGGCCAGCTCCAGTTCGCTGTAGCTGTATCGATAGGGCTGTGTTTTCTGCAGGATCAGGACGGTCGGGGGCGAATGGCGGGTCTGCAGGGGGATGGCCAGCACCGAGCGGTGGCCAAAGCGGCGGGTGATCTGCCGCTTATGCTCGTAGGAGAGGTCGGTTTCGGTGTCGGCCACCTGGATCGGCTGCTTCTGCCGGAGGGCCCGCATGCCCGGGGAGTCGGGATCCGACGGGGCGATGCGCAGCGTATCGACATACTCGGCCGACATCCCCCGGCTGGCCCGGGTGCGGAAGACGCCGGCCCGCTCGTCGAGGGTCAGAACGGCCGCCCGGTCGACGGCGAACAGCCGCTGCAGCTGCCCCAGGATGTTGTCCATGACCCGGCCGATGTCGAGTGAGGAGGCGACGATGCGGTTGGTTTCCAGGAGCATGGACAGCTGCACGAAGCGCCGCTCGGTATCCTGGGCCATCAGCAGGAGAGAGCGGGCCACGCTGCCGATTGGATCCTGTCGTTTCACCAGCTGATGCAGGGCCGCTTCTTCGTCCTTCCGCAGCCCCCCTCGCCAGAGCACCCGGCTGCTGAACGCTTCCAGCCGCTCCAGGGGCGTCATGAACTGCCAGGAGAGCAGCAGCCAGTAGACCACGCCGATGACGAACAAAAAGCCAAGGAAGGCGACAAAGCCGGCCAGAAATGTCTGGTCAAAAGTTTCGAGGAGGTCGCCGGCCGCGTCCACTTCGCCGACCCGCCGGCGCACGTAAACCATGAAGAAAAACAGACCCAGCAGCAGGGCGCCGGCAAACATCAGGTACAGCTGCAGCAGCCGCACCCGCAGGTCGAAGGGATCTCGCTCCAGGCCGCCGGAATTTGTTTCCCGCTCGGAAGATCGTGGAGGGTAATTGGCCACAGGTGCTCCGGTGTCTTTCGATCTGCCCGCAGTATAGCATGATTTGGCCGGGTTGCGGGCTGGTCCGCTGCAGGTGGTATGGGGTGGTCTCCGCTTATCTGTTCCCGGAAACTCACCGTTTCCGGGGATATTGGGAGCCTCCCATTGTCCAGCCGGCGATAACTGCGGATTTTTTGCACCCTTCGCCACCGGCCGGCGGTCACAACCCGGGCGGGGTTGCTCACGTATTGTAATATGGATGTATTCGCAACCGGTGACCTGGCCACCTGGCCGGCTGCTCACCGATCACCATCACCGCCGGCAAGGAGGGGGAACATGTGGCGAAAATGGCTGTTTACTGTACTGCTCTGCAGCGTCGGCCT
>JBFFZG010000407.1:0-3880 GCA_041568735.1 Promineifilaceae bacterium (SeqCode) | reverse complement strand
TGCCCTCCTCCTGCTCGGCCTGGTTATTCCCGTGCCGGCCGGGATTTCCACCGCGGCCGCCCTGGTCTTTGGCGGGGCGCTCCTCGTCGATCTGTTTGTGACGCTGGTCGGCGAATTTTCAATTCCACACGCCAGCGAAATCGCCGCACGGGCAGCCCACGAAATCAGCCACGGCCGCTACCGCCGCCACTTCTGGCTCGGCAGCATCACACTCGGCCATCTCCTGCCCCTGCTCCTGCTGCTCGTCGGGGCCGGCGCGCCGCTTCTGCTCGGGCTGGCGGCCGTCGCTGCCGGGGTCGGCCTGTTCCTCTACGAATACGCCTTTGTCATGGCGCCGCAGGACATTCCCAACAGCTGATCAGACCTGTTATTTAGAAACAACCGGCCGGACTGCCGCCCGTTCCGAACGCGATGCACTCAGGATCATGATGAACGAAAAACCCCTCTTCGAATTCCTCAAGACGATGCTCTCCCTGGGCTCCGGCGGCGCCGAACCGGCCCGCCCAAAACCGGTGACTAACGTGGCCGGCCGCGGCCTGCCGGACTTCGCCGAAGCCGACCCCTCCCGGGTCCAGATGCTCGAAGTCACCCACCCGGACGGCCGCATGTCCCAGTACCCCCCCTCCGAAACCTGGGATGACTGGGTCGAATGGGATGGCAAACAGTGGCCGAAGCGAGTCGCCCGCCGCTACATGCTGGTGCCGACCGTCTGCTTCAACTGCGAATCCGCCTGCGGCCTCCTGGCCTACATCGATAAGGAAACCCTCGAGATCAAGAAGTTCGAGGGGAATCCGATGCACCCCGGCAGCCGGGGCCGCAACTGCGCCAAGGGGCCGGCCACCCACAACCAGATCTACGACCCGGAGCGGATCCTCCACCCGCTGAAGCGGGTCGGCCCGCGCGGTGGGGGCCAGTGGAAGCGGATCAGCTGGGAGGAAGCACTGACCGAAATCGCCGCTAAAATGCGGGAATCCCGGCTGAAACGGCGGGACGGGATCATGTACCACGTCGGCCGGCCGGGGGAAGACGGCTACACCAACCGGGCGATTTCCGCCTGGGGGGTCGACGGGCACAACAGCCACACCAATATCTGTTCGGCCGGCGCCCGCATGGGCTACTACATGTGGGGGGCGTTCGACCGTCCAAGCCCCGACCACGCCAATGCGCGGGTGATCCTGCTCATTTCGAGCCACCTGGAGACCGGCCACTACTTCAATCCCCATGCCCAGCGCATCATCGAAGGTAAAATGGCCGGGGCCAAGATCATCACCTTCGACCCCCGCCTGAGCAACACCGCCAGCATGAGCGATGTCTGGCTGCCCACCTGGCCGGGCAGCGAGATGACTGTCCTGCTGGCCATCGCCAATTATCTGCTGCAGAACGATCTCTATGATCGGGAATTTCTCCGCCGCTGGGTGAACTGGGAAGAGACGCTCGAGGCGGTCGCCGCCGGCCGGCTGGCCGTCGACGAATCCGTGCGGCCGGCCGGCGGGGATTCCCCTCAGACCTTCGAGCAGTTTGAGGCGATTCTCAAGAGCCTCTACGCCGAATTTACGTTTGACCGGGCCGCGGAAGAAGCCCAGGTGCCGGTCGAGCGCATCATGGAGGCGGCCGAATACATCGCCAACTGCGAAGGGCGGCTGGCCAGCCACACCTGGCGCAGCGCCAGCATCGGCAACCTCGGCGGCTGGCAGGTCGCTCGCTGCCTCTATTTCCTAAACGTGCTGACCGGCAGCGTCGGCACGAAAGGGGGGACCAACGCCAACAGCTGGTCCAAATTCGTGCCCAAACCGTTCGCCACCCCCGATCCGTTCGATGCCTGGAATGAGCTGCACCTGCCCGACGAGTGGCCCTTCGCCCACTACGAAATGAGCTTCCTCCTGCCCCATTTCCTCGAGGAAAATCGGGGTGATATCGACGTCTATTTCACCCGCGTCTACAACCCGATGTGGATCAACCCGGACGGCTTCATGTGGCTCAAGGCGCTCCGCGACGAAGAGAAAATTAAATGCCACGTGGCCCTGACCCCCACCTGGAACGAGTCGGCCTGGTTCGCCGATTACGTCCTGCCGATGGGGCATGCCGGCGAACGGCACGACCTGATGAGCCAGGAGACGCACGCCGGCCAGTGGATCGCCTTCCGCCAGCCGGTGCGCCGGGTCGCCCTGGAAAAGATGGGGCACGAGATCCGCCATACCTACGAGGCCAATCCCGGCGAGGTCTGGGAAGAAAACGAATGGTGGATCGAGCTGTCGGTCCGCATGGATCCGGATGGCAGCCTGGGAATCCGGCGCTGGTTCGAAAGCCCCTACCGGCCGGGAGAGATCATCACCGTCGACGAGTACTACCGCTGGATCTTCGAAAACAGCGTCCCCGGCCTCCCCGAAGCGGCGGCCGAACAGGGGCTCACCCCGCTGGAGTACATGCGCAAATTCGGCGCGTTTGAAGTGACCCGCACTAACTACCAGCCCTATGCCCGGGAGCTGCCCGCCTCCCCCGCCCCGACAGGCGCGGACGGCGCGGCCAACGGGGATGGGGCCGCCCTGGAGGTCGACGACAGGCGCCGGGTGCTGAAGAACGGCCGCCCGGTCGGCCTCGAGGTCGACGGCCGCCCCCGGGCCGGCTTCGGCACTCCCTCCAAAAAGCTCGAATTTTTCAGCCCGACCCTCTACGAATGGGGGTGGACGGAGCGGGAATACACAATCCCCTGGCCGCTCAAGAGCCACGTCCATCCGGATCACATCGACCGCAGCCAGGACGAGATGCTGCTCCTGCCCAATTTCCGGCTGCCCACCCTGATCCACACCCGCAGCGCCAACGCCAAGTGGCTCTACGAGATCAGCCACAAAAATCCGGTCTGGATGCATCCATCGGATGCCGCCCGGCTTGGCCTCGCGACCGGCGAGCTGGTGCGGGTGGAGACCGAAATCGGCTATTTTGTCGACCGGGTCTGGGTAACCGAGGGGATCAAGCCTGGGATTATCGCCATGAGCCATCATCTCGGCCGCTGGCGGCTCCAGGACAACATGGGAGTCAACCCCGGCATGTCGAGCCTGGTCAGCCTCTCTGAGGATGGGGCCGAACATCGCCTCAACATTCTCCAGAACGCCCGGCCGTGGCAGACCTTCGACCCGGACACCAGCCGCATCTGGTGGCAGGACGTCGGCGTGCACCAGAATCTGACCCACGCCGTTCACCCCGATCCCCTCAGCGGCGCACACTGCTGGCTGCAGAAGGCGGTCAATGTGCGCAAGGCCGGCCCGGGTGAGAACCACGGCGATGTCTGGGTCGACACGGAAAAATCGATGGCGGTCTACCGGGAGTGGGTGGCGCTGGCCCGGCCGGCCTCCCGCTTCAGCCCGGACGGCACCCGCCGCCCAATGTGGTTGAAACGGCCGCTCAAGCCGGTGGCGGCCGCCTACCGTCTGCCCAACGGCGCCGGGCGCGGCCGGGAAGAGGCGGAAAAGGCGGCCGGGGCTTCGTGATCGATCCCCTGAACGATTCCGGGGCGTCCCTGACCCCGGCCGAGCTGGCTCGCGGCCGGGCCGGGGGCTACGACCTGCTGGGGCGCCTCCTCCTGACCGGGATGGACGGGGACCTGCTGGCGGCAGTGCGGGAGATTCCCCGGCTGGCGGTTCACCTGCCGGAGACCGTTGAGCTCGATTTGCTGGCGGCCGATCACTACCACCTGTTTGGCCTCAACCTCTTTCCCCATGCCTCGATCTTCCTCGACGAAAGCGGTCTCCTCGGCGGCGAGCTGGCCGCTCGGGCCGCCGGCCGGCTGGCCGCCATCGGCTACCAGCCCGACGGCGCGGCCGCCGACCATGCCGGCCACGCTCTGCGCGGACTGGCCGTGCTGTGCGCCGCCGAAGAGGGTGCC
>JBFFZG010000406.1:0-3899 GCA_041568735.1 Promineifilaceae bacterium (SeqCode) | reverse complement strand
GGGAACGGGGAACTGGGAACAGGGAACGGGGAACGGGAGTTGGGAGTTGGGAGGGGACGGATGAAGGTTCTCGGACTTATCCCTTCGACTTTCAACTTTTAACTTTCGACTTGGTACTCGGAACCCGGTACTCGGAACTCCATAAAAGTACCTTGACTTTCAGAGGGCGCCATCTGAGAATAGAGCTTGCTCAAGTCGGCCGGGCGGTTGCGGCGGGTCCCGGCGACCCGCTGAGGAAAGTCCGCACTCCAGAGAGCACGGTGCCGGCTAACGGCCGGGCGGGGTGACCCGATGGCAAGTGCAACAGAGAGGAGATTGCGCCGCCGCTGCGGCGGCCGGCGTGAGGGTGAAACGGTGGTGTAAGAGACCACCGGCAGGGGCCGCAATGTCCCTGGCCAGGCAAACCCCACCAGGAGCAAGGTCAAGCAGGATGTCGCGCCTCAGGGCGCCCGCGGCTGCTCGTCGCGGCCGGCATCCGGGTAGACTGCAGGAGGCGGCCGGCGACGGCCGCCCCAGATGGATGACCGCCCCCTCGTCAGAGGGACAGAATGCGGCTTACAGGCCGGCTTGAGCATCCCCACCTAGAGATCGGCGAACAGCGCCCAGGCGCGATGTTCGACCATCATGCAGCGGTCCCTGACCACCCCCAGACCGGCCTCTTCCGCCCGGCGAGCGGCTGCTTCGTCGACCGCCCCCAGCTGCATCCAGACCCACTGTGCCCCCCGCTGGATGGCTTCTTCCACCACCGCGGGCACCTCTTCCGGCCGGCGAAAAATCAGCACCAGGTCGATTGATCCCGGCACCTCATTGAGGCTCGGGTAAACTGGCTGCCCGAGGCCCGCGCTTTCGAATGGATTGACCGGGAGGATTTCATACCCCACATCCTGCAGATAGGCCGGGACATAATGGCCGGCGCGGTAGGGTTTGTTGGAGTAGCCGACCACGGCGATGCGGCTTGCTTCTCGCAGAATCTGGGCGATGGTTTCGGTCTGTGTCATAGTTTTTCCCTGCAGGGCAGAATGGCGATGCAACCTCATTGTAGCGGGGAGGGTAACGAAAAGTGTTAGAAAATAAAAGGGGGACTGCCATTCGGCCCGGCCGATTCCCTCCCTCGTGGCCTTAGCTGTGAAAAAAATCGACTGGGATTGAAAAAAGTCGGGAAGAATTCCGGCGGCAAAGGGGTTATAATAAAATTTTCCCGGAAACTCAAAGTTTCCGGGAAAATTCGGCGGCCCTGACACCCACGATTTATTCCAATCTTGCACAAGAAACCGGCATTTGGCAAAAAGGGGCAAATCGCGTTGCAATTTTTCACTCCCCGGGAATAGTCGCCCTTTGGTTGACACCGGCCGCGCAGATCTGCTATGCTCTTCGTTACATCGTTTCGTGAAATTATTCACAAAAAGATCCGTCTATGAATTTTCTCGAAGAAATGATCCAGGAAGCCCAGAATCGGGGGGATTTCGATAATTTAAAGGGGCAGGGGAAACCCCTGAAGATCGACGACTCTCCCTTTACCGGCGAAACCCGCCTGGCTTACAGCATGGTCAAGGAAGCCGGCTTTACCCTGGCTTTTATCGCCGATCGCAATAATCTCACGGCCCGGATCGATGCACAGCGGACCGCCCTGCGGACGGCCGCCGCCTACCTGCCCGGCACCCCCTGGAATCTGGTCCATTGGAATCACGCGGTCGAGCTGTTTCGCGAGGAGGCGGCCGCCATCAACCGGGCGATCCTCACCTACAATCTCAAAGCCCCCCACCCGCGCTTCCACCTGCTCCCCCTCGAAATCGACCGGGAAATCGACGCCTTTCACCCGTAGCCGGCGCCGATATCCCAGGCGCCGCAGGCGCGCCAAACTGGCCTGAATCCCCCCTTTCCGGGACAATTAATCTTTCTGACGCCCCCCTCGAGATGTGATACAGTTGGCGTTCTATGTTTCCGCGCCAGATCGCCAAACTTCTGCTCTGCTGCCTGGCCGCCGGCTCTCTTCTCGGCTGCTCTTTGCCTGGTGATGCTGACCCCGGATCGACGCCGGCCCCGACGGCCGCTCCCCCCACCCCGACGGCCGATGTGTCGGCTGATTTTGTCGCCTATCTCAATCCGGCCATGGGCATCGCCCTGCGCCATCCACCTGGCTGGGTCATTCGGGAGGAGCCGGTTCTCCAGCTCGCCTCCGATTCGGATCTCTTTGAAAATACCACCGGTGTCACAACGGGCGCCCGCCTGTCGCTGGCGCCCGCCCCGGGCAATCTCGGCGCGGCCGACGATCTGGGAGCCGCCCTCTTCGCACTGGTCACCAGCCAGGGGGCGCTGCAGGTCGTCGACGGCCCCGATCTGGCCGATTTCAGCGGGCAGGAGGCGGCTACCCTGGCGGTGCTCAGCCGGGATGCGGAAGGGCTGGAATTTTATGTCTACTATACCGTGGTGCGAACCGACAGTGCGGCCGTGCTGATTATCGGCGCCACACCGGATCCAGCCACCTTTGAACCCCTGATTCAGGCGGTGGGACGATCAGTCATCATCAGCGCCCCCCAGCTGGCCGCGCTCCCACCAACCCTGACCCCACCGCCGGTCCTCTCACCGATCCCGGGCGCCGATGCCACACCGGAGGCCGAGGCCGAGGAGGAAGCCCCCGAGGGTGAAGCAATCGCGGCGATCGAGGTTCTTCAAGTGCCGATCCCCGCTGATTTTGTCCAGTATCGCAGCGCGGACGGCCGCTACAGCCTGGGCTATCCGCCGGATTGGGTCTTCAATGATGAAAATCCCGAAGCGGTCCTGTTCGCATCCAATGAGGCGCTGCTCGAAGACAATCCCTATGTCGAGGGGGGCGGTACGATCTGGTTTTACCCCTACACCACCCAGGCGACCGCCTCGCTCGATCCCGTCGTTCTGCTGAGCACCTTTATCACCAACTACCCGATTTACGATGGGTTTAATATCATTTCCGAACCGGCCCCGCTCCTGATCAACGGGCAGCCGGGGGCGACGAGCCGCTACGAGGCTTCCTTTGAGGGGGCCTCTCTGATCGTCGATTACTACGTGGTTCTCAATGGATCGCATATGGTGTTCGTCGTCAGCCTGCTGGCGGCCGCCGACGCCGCGCAGCTCCAACCGCTCAGCCAGGCGATCGTGGCCACGCTGACCCTACAACCTTGATTGACCTGAAGGAAAATCTCCCGCATGAATGCTGAAACTCCGACGTTTGCCGCCCCGGACCTGGCCGTCGTTCTGCTGGCGGCCGGCATGGGAACCCGGATGAACTCCAAAAAACAGAAGATTCTCCATCCGGTAGCCGGCCGGCCGATGGTGATGCATGTCGTCGAAGCCGCGCGCGCCGTTGCGCCGAACCGGCCGGTCCTGGTGATCGGGGAGCTCGGCGGCGAGGCGCTGCGGGACCTGGTCGGCGACCGGGCGGACTATGTCGTGCAGCCGGAGCAGCTGGGAACCGGCCACGCCGCGCGCATGGCGGCCGGTCTCCTGCGCGGCCGGAGCCGGCAGGTGCTGGTTACCTACGGCGACATGCCCCTGCTGCAGGCAAGCACCATGGCCCACCTGGCCGCCAGGCAGGCGGAAACCGGAGCGGCCGTGGTCCTGCTGACCGTGCTGGGGGAATCGACCTCCACCTTCGGACGCATCGTGCGCGCCGGGGACGGCCGCGTCTGTGAAATCGTGGAGGTTGCGCAAGCCAGGCAGCGGCCGAACGGGGCCGACCTGCTGGCCATACCGGAGCTGAATGTGGGTGTTTATTGTTTTGACGGCGACTGGCTCTGGGAAAATCTCGAGCGGCTTCCCCCTCGCCAGGCCCGCGGCGGCGAAACGGAATTCTATCTGACCGACCTGGTGGAAATGGCGGTGGCCCAGGGGAGGCGCGTTGAAGCCCATCAAACCGATGATCC
>JBFFZG010000405.1:0-3917 GCA_041568735.1 Promineifilaceae bacterium (SeqCode) | reverse complement strand
GGAGACCAGGTCGGGGTCACCCGAGCCGCCGCCGCCGGCCATTTCGGCCGCTTTGACCGGCTCGTATCCCCAGAAATCCTGCCGCACCCGCTCGTGCAGCCACTCGGCGGCCGCTTCGGCCAGCCGGTCACCCAGCGCCTTGAGCAGGATGGCGCTGTAATCGTCGTTTGCCGCTTCGAAGGCGGCCGCCCGCTCGGCCAGGCCGATACCGGCCGTGACCGCGAACAGCCCCATGTGGTCCTCGATCCCGCTGCCGGCCGGGGCGACGAAATCGGCCAGCGACAGATTCGGCCGGCCGGGGGGCTTTTCCATCTGCTGGCGCAGGCAGTGAATGACCGCCAACGGGCGCCCCCGCCGGCCGCTCTCAGATTCGAAAAGGGCGATGTCCTCTCCACGGCTTTCGGCCGGGAAGAGACCCACCACGGCCCGCGCAGTCAGCCAGCGCTCGTCGATCAGCCGGCGCAGCATCGCCTGCGCGTCTTCCCAGACCTGCCGGGCCGCCTCGCCGACCACCGGATCGTCCAGGATCTGCGGGAATTTCCCGACGAGCTCCCAGGTCCGGAAGAAGGGGGTCCAGTCGATGTAGTGGCTCAGCGTCTCGAGGTCGATTTCGTCGAGCACGGTGATTCCGGGCTGGCGGGGGGCCGGCGGCCGGGCGCGCTGCCAGTCGATTTTCAGCCGGTTGGCCCGCGCCTCCGGCCAGGCGGCGAGGGTTTTTTGCGCCCGCCGGCCGGCGTGGGCGCGGCGCAGGTTGGCATATTCGGCGGCGATTTCGGCTTTGAAGGCGGTCTTTTTGTCCTCGCTCAGCAGGCTGGCCGCCACTCCCACGGCGCGCGAGGCGTCGACGACGTGCACGACCGCCCCCTGCGGGTAGTGGGGTTCGACTTTGACGGCGGTGTGGATCTTGCTCGTCGTCGCCCCGCCGATCAGGAGCGGAATTTCAAACCCCTGGCGGGCCATCTCGCGGGCCACGTGGCTCATCTCCTCGAGCGAAGGAGTGATCAGCCCGCTGAGGCCGATCAGGTTGACCCGGTGCTCGCGGGCCGCCTGCAGGATCTTCTCGGCCGGCACCATCACCCCGAGGTCGATCACTTCGTAGCCGTTGCAGCGCAGGACGACGCCGACGATATTCTTGCCGATGTCGTGGACATCCCCCTTGACCGTGGCCATCAGGATCCTGCCGTTGGCCGTGGTGATCCCCAGCGCCTCTTTTTCCGCTTCAATAAAGGGGACCAGGTGGGCCACCGCCTGCTTCATGACGCGGGCGCTCTTGACGACCTGCGGCAGGAACATCTTGCCCGCCCCGAAGAGGTCGCCGACGACGTTCATGCCGTCCATCAGCGGCCCTTCGATCACCTCGATCGGCCGGTCGGCCAGCAGGCGGGCTTCCTCGGTATCGGCCTCGATGAAGGTCGTGATGCCGTGGATGAGGGCGTGCTTGAGCCGCTCGCGAACCGGCTTTTCCCGCCAGGCGAGATCTTCCCGCTTTTCCCGCTGCCGCCCCTGGACCGAATCGGCGATCTCCAGGAGGCGATCCGTGGCGTCCGGCCGGCGGTTGAGCAGGACATCTTCGACTCGCTCCAGCAGGGCGGGCTCGATCTCGTCGTAGACGGCGATCTGCCCGGCGTTGACGATGGCCATGTCGAGGCCGGCGTGGATGGCGTGGTAGAGAAAGGCGGAGTGCATCGCCTCGCGCACCCCGTCGTTGCCGCGGAAGGCGAAGGAGACGTTGCTCAGGCCGCCGCTGACCAGGGCATGGGGCAGCTCGGCTTTGATCCGCCGGGTCGCCTCAAAAAAGGCCCGGGCGTAGCCGTTGTGTTCCTCGATGCCGGTGGCCACGGCGAAGATGTTCGGGTCGAAGATGATGTCCTGCGGCGGGAAGCCGACCTGCTCGGTCAGGATGCGGTAGGCCCGCCGGCAGATGGCGAATTTGTGTTCGGCCGCTTCCGCCTGGCCGCTTTCGTCGAAGGCCATGACGATGACGGCCGCCCCGTACCAGCGGACCTGCTTGGCCTGGGCGATAAATTTTTCTTCCCCCTCTTTGAGGCTGATCGAATTGACCACTCCCTTCCCCTGCAGACATTTCAGCCCGGCTTCGAGCGCCTCCCAGCGGGAGGAGTCGACGACGACCGGCACCCGGGCGATGTCCGGCTCGGCGGCGATCAAATTGAGAAAGCGGGTCATGGCGGCCGGGGCGTCGAGCATCCCCTCGTCCATGTTGACGTCGATCAGCTGCGCCCCGCTCTCGACCTGCTGCCGGGCGACCACCAGGGCCGCCTCGTAGTCGCCGTTGAGAATCAGTTTGGCGAAGCGGCGGGAGCCGGTGACGTTGGTCCGCTCGCCGATGTTGACGAAGTTGGTCTGCGGGGTGATGTTCAGCGGCTCCAGCCCGCTCAGCCGGGCGTACGGCGGGATCTGCGGCCGCGGCCGGGGGGGCAGCTCGCGCACGGCCGCAGTGATGGCCCGGATGTGGGCCGGGGTCGTGCCGCAGCAGCCGCCGATGACGTTGACCAGCCCTTCGGCGGCGAATTCGCGCAGGACCCGGGCCATGTTTTGCGGGGTATCGTCGTACTCGCCAAATTCATTGGGCAGCCCGGCGTTGGGGTAGATGCTGACGAAGGCGCCGGAGACGCGGGAGAGCTCCTGGATGTACGGCCGCATCATCTCCGCCCCGAGGGCGCAGTTGAGCCCGACGATCAGCGGCCGGGCGTGGGCGACGGCGTTCCAGAAGGCCTCGGTCGTCTGGCCGGAGAGGGTGCGGCCGCTGGCGTCGGTGATTGTGCCGGAGATCATCAGCGGCAGGTCGATCCCGTGCTGGTCGGCGTATTCCAGGCAGGCGTAGATGGCCGCCTTGGCGTTGAGCGTGTCGAATATCGTCTCGATGAGGATCAGGTCGACCCCGCCCTGCACCAGCCCATCGACGGCCGTGGCGTAGGCCGCCCGCAGCGCATCGAAGGTGACGTTGCGGGCGCCGGGATCGTTGACATCGGGTGAGAGCGAGGCGGTGCGGTTGGTCGGCCCCAGGGCGCCGGCCACGAAGCGGCGGGGCCGGCCGCGGCCGTTGGCCTGCTCCGGCCGGGCGGCGAAGGCGTCAACCGCCGCCCGGGCCAGCCGGGCCGCCTCGAAGTTGAGCTCGAACGCCAGCTCCGACAGGCCGTAGTCGGCCTGGGAAATGGCGTTGGCGTTAAACGTATTCGTCTCGATGATATCCGCCCCCGCGTCGAGGTAGGCGGAGTGGATCGCCTGGATGATCTGCGGCCGGGTCAGCACGAGCAGGTCGTTGTTGCCGATCAGCGGCGTCCCGTGCCCGGCAAACCGCTCCCCCCGGTAATCCGCCTCACCCAGCCCATAGGCCTGGATCATCGTGCCCATGGCCCCATCCAACAACAAAATGCGCTCCCGCAGGAGCGCTCCCAAATCGTCTCTAACCTGTCCCATCACTTTCAATTTTCACTTTCCACTTTAAACTTTCAACTTTCCACTTTCCACTCGGTACTCGGCACTCGGCACTCAGCCCTCACCCCACCGTCTCCATCACATCCACCAGCACCCCCGATAAATATGTTTTGACATCGGCGCGAATCGGCATGAAGTAGGCGTTGGTGCCGGTCTGGCGGGCGAAGTCGAGGGCGCGCCGGCCGAAGGCCTGGTTCCAGGCCAGGGTCGGCTCGAAGGTGGCCGGGAAGACCGCCCGGTTGCGCGAGGTCCAGTAGTTTTTGCTGCCGCCGGTCAGCACGGGGCTGACTCCCCAGTAGATATCGAAGGCGGGCAGCTGCTCCCAGAAGATTTCCATGAGCCGCACGTCGAAAAAGGGCTGGGTGAAGAAGCCGTTGGCCCCGGCCGCCTGCTTGGCCTGGGCGTAGGCGATCTCCTGCTGGATCCCGTGCCGGTAGGGGTCGATGGCGGCGTAGATCGTC
>JBFFZG010000404.1:0-3928 GCA_041568735.1 Promineifilaceae bacterium (SeqCode) | reverse complement strand
GGGCCAAATACGCCCCGCTGGGAGAGCGCGGGGTCGGCATCGCCCGAGCCCACGGCTACGGACTCGACGCGGCCGGCTACCTCGCCCGGGCTAACGACGAAACGGCCGTCATCATCCAGATCGAGCATATCGAAGCGGTCAACCGGATCGACGAGATCCTGGCGGTGCCAGGGATTGACGCCCTGTTTATCGGTCCCTACGATCTGTCGACCAGCATGGGGAAAATGGGGCAGGTCGACGATCCGGCGGTCGTGGCCGCGATCGATCGGGTGACTGAAGCCGCGCGCCGGGCCGGCCGCCCCCTCGGCATTTTTGGGGTGTCGGCGGAGCCGCTCCGCCGCTACGCCGGCCGGGGCTACACTCTGCTGACGGCCGGCATCGACGCCATGCTCCTGGCGCAGGCGGTTCGCGGCCAGATCGAAACCATGCGCGGCTGGCGTGAGGATAGGGGCGCATGAAGGTCAAAATCGTACTCGACGGCCAGGAGCAGGAGCTGGAAATCACCCGCCAGGGTGAGGTGATCGCCGTTCACCTGCCGGACGGCAGGACGATCGAGGCCGAGCTCGTCGAACAGCGGGATCACAGCCTGATTCTGCGCCTCGGCGGCCGCCTGGTGCGCCTCATCGCCCACTTCGAGGGGGCCCAGCGCCAGGTCTGGGTCGAGGGACGCACCGTGTCCTACCGGCGCCTCGAAGAGCGGGCCGGCAGCGCCCCGGAAGCCGCCGCCGCCGCGCTCTCGGCCACGATCCCGGCCGTCGTCTCCCAGGTGCTTGTCTCGCCAGGGGACGCGGTGCGCGAGGGGGATCGCCTCGTCCTGCTGGAATCGATGAAAATGGTGATCCCCATCATCGCTCCTCACGCTGGAACGGTCACCGCGATCCACTGCGCGGCCGGAGAGGCGGTGCAGCCGGGGGTTCCGCTCATCGATTTAAGCCAGCCAGACTGAAAAGTACGGGGAGCCCCCACCACCGCTCAATCCACGCCTGCTTCGATAACGATCGCGACCTCCAGGGGTGGGGCCTGTGGCTCGCCGGGCAGCGCCAGCACCAGGGTAGCCGGGCCGAGCGCTCCCGCCGGAATCTCCAGATCGATCGTCCAGGCGCCGTCCGGCCCGGCCGTGGTCTCGCCGCCGGCCAGCCGCTCCCCTTCGGCGCTGATCAGGGCCAGGACAACCCGTCCGTCATCGCCGGTGACGCTGCCGAAAAAGCGGGCTGATTTCCCGGCCGGGTAGCGCATCTCCGCGGGATTGCCCAGAACGATACGGGGGGCGGCCGGGTCGCCGCGGTCGACCAGGCGGATCCGGGCGCGGGCCTCATGCCAGCCCTCCTCCCCCGGTGTGCCGATTCGGGCCAGCGCGCAGACGGGGCCGCTGGCCATCTGCGGTGGCACGACCATTCCCTGCCAGGTTCTGTCTCCTTCCGCGAATGCAGCCGTCTGCCGGGTGACGAAAGTGGTGCAGCGGTTGATCAGGAGGCCAAACTCGATCTGGCCGGCCGGCAGGTCCGGCAGGCGGCCGGCGAAATAGAGGGGGCGGCCGGCCACCCCGATCTCTCCGTGAGCCGGTCTGGCAAGGGTCAGAAGCGGCGCCTCCCCTTCCGGCAGAATCACCACGTCCCGTTCGAGCCGCTCCCCGGCGGTTTCTACCCGCAAAACCAGCAGTCCACCTGCGGTTGGGGGAATGGGCAGCTCGGCCAGGAAATGGCCGTCGATCAGGGAAAAAATGGTCGTGCGGGCCACCGCCGAATCTCCGGCAGCCAGGGTGATGAGCAGCGTGCGCGGCTCGCCCGGCTGGACATACCCCTCGACGACCAGCGGGTAGCCGACCAGCCCGATTCCGCCGTCGAGCGGGTAGAACAGGGTCAGGGGGAGGCGGCCGTCGGCGGTGATGGTGGCTTCTGGCGGGGGGTAATGGAGGCGCAGCGAGGCGATCAGCCGGTCGAGGGCGGCCAGGCCGGGGGTAAAGGCGCTATCCGGCAGGCTGTCGAGCCGGCCGGACAGCGCCTCCAGCGCCGCCGAATCGCCGCCGGCCGGCAGGTCAAGCCCCTCGACGGCAACCGGCAGGACGGCGGTGGCATAGCCGGATCCATCGTCGGTCAGCCCTTGAAAGACATAGGCCAGCCCGCGGCCGCTCTCTTCGACCAGCATCGTCAGATAGCGCAGGCCTCGGCCGTTCTGGAAAGCGCGGGCGGCCGGGCGCGCCTGGAAGATTGGAGGCTCACCGGCCGGCAGCAGGGGTGGCGCGAAATCTGGCGGCAGATTCTCTCCGCTTTCGCGCAGCGTCTGCAGCGCGGCGATCACCCGCACGGCAGCCGGGTTCAGGCTGGCATAGGCCCGGGCCGGATAGGCTTCGAGCCGCGGCACCAGCGGGGGCGAGGGCAGCGCGTAGTCCCGGAGTTCAAAGCGGAAGTGGGCCGGCTGCGCCCGGGGGTCGGCGGCCGCCGTTCCCGGAATCTCGATCAGGCTCGCCTCTCCAGCCACACCGGGGACCATCTGCAGATCAATCCCTTCCTCGAGGGGTTCCGGCTCCTGGGTGGCGGCCGGCAGCGGACCGCCGGCGGCCGGTGGGGGCGGCGGGGTGGCCGTCGCCGGCCGGGTGGCGGCCGCGGCTGGAGTTGGCGGCACGGCAGTCAGATCCTCGAGAATCAGGGGCGTCCCCTGCTCACAACCGGCCAGTGCCAGCGCGAATAAAAGTACGGGCAGCGCGAGGATCCACCGGCCGGCCGGCCGGCGTCCATGTCGTTGAAGGGGATTCATAAGGGGTCGATCATAGCACAGATCGGCCGCCGAATGGGTGAAGGTCCGCCTAATTTTCCCGGAAACTTTGAGTTTCCGGGAAAATCTCATTTTACCACCCATCAACGCCTGATTTCTCCCGTCTTTTTTGAATCCCGGCCGGCTTTTTCCAGGAGAGGCCGCGGCCGGCCGGGCTGCTCTTTACAAACGGCCGGCGATGGTCTAAAATAATAGAAATTCAAACAATTGTTTGAAATTTTCTACCATTCGTTTTCCCCATCCACCATGACCGATCGCCAAAAAGCTCGCCAGGAAGAAGTCTACACCGCTGCCGCCCGTCTCTTCGCCACCAAGGGTTATCACGCTACCCGGGTGCAGGATATCGCCGAAGAGCTGGGCATTCTCAAAGGCAGCCTCTATTATTATTTTTCTTCCAAAGAAGATCTGCTGGTTAAAATTACCGAAGGGAAAATCGAAGAACTGCACGAAGCGGTGCAAAAGATCGTCGATACCGGCTACAGTCCGACCCAGAAGCTGATCCTGGCCATCGACGAGCACCTGCGGTTTTTCCAGCAAAACGTCCATATTTACACGATTTTCGTCAAAGAGCAGCTGGCCGACATCAACAAGCGGACCGCCAACAAGGCGCGCCGCTCGAACCGGGCCTACCAGGCCCTGTGGAAGCAGATTCTCGAGGAAGGTGTGGCCCGCGGCGAGCTCCGGCCGGATCTCGACCTGGAAATTACCATGCGGGCGATCCTGGGTCTCTGCAACTACACCTGGACCTGGTTTAATCCCCGCGGCCGGGTCTCCACCCGCGAGCTGGCCCGCCAGTTCGCCGCCCTGATCCTGCAGGGCATCCAGCCGCCGGCCTCATCGCTCTCTGAAAGCCCGCTATGGAGCAGCAGTCATGAACTTTGATTTAAACGATGAACAACGGGAATTCCGCCACGTCGTCCGGACGTTCATCGACCGGGAAGTCGCCCCTCGCGCCCGCCATGTCGATGAAACCGGGGAATTCAACTGGGAAGCCGCCCGAAAAATGGGTCCTCTCGGCCTGCTGGGCCTGGAGGTTCCCGAAGGGTACGGCGGCGCAGCCGTCGACTCGATCAGCGCGACCATTGCCACCGAAGAACTGGCGCGGGGATGTGGTTCAACCTCCCTGGCGATTTCGGCACACAACAACCTCGGGGTG
>JBFFZG010000403.1:0-3933 GCA_041568735.1 Promineifilaceae bacterium (SeqCode) | reverse complement strand
GGCCGGTCTCCCCTCCCCGGCAGCCTGCGGCCTCCCGCCTGGTTTAGCCCATTCGCGCGCGCTCCTGCCGCCAGTAGAAGTAAATCAACAGGGCGGCGAAGGCGCCGGTCACCACCCCATAGGTGAGGCCGTTTTTACGCCCTGCTTCGTAGCTGCTGTAAGTCACCAGCCAGACGACGAAAAGGGCGCTGCCGTAGACGATGAGCGACTGCACCCCCATGCGAATCTCCGCCCAGCTGCGCTTGAAGTACATCGTGGCGGCCCACACCCCGCAGGCGGCCGGAAAGGCGGCCATGATCCGGGCGTCAAACGGATCGAGCGGCCAGGGCCAGCGGGTGTCCATGAAGGTCGGGTGGATAAAAAGCAGCCCGCCCAGGGCCACACCGAAGATAAACAGGGCCCCCAGCGTCCGGCGCAGCCCCTCGCCAACCTCGCCGCCGCGCAGGTTTTCCGGCACCGGCGCCCGCGCCGCAGCCTCGTGAGGCTCGATGAGCACCAGGATCAGCGGCTCGACGATATAGGCCAGCACCCAGATATGGGCCACGACGATATTGCGCTCCCAGTTCATCTCGTCGACGTGCCAGAAGGTGGCTACAAAGATCACCCCCAGGAAGGTGAAGTTTCCCCAAACGATCCAGCGCAGCCGGTACCACTCGGTTTCGCGCCAGAGATGATAGCCGAGGAAGGTGCGCAGAATAAACGAGGTTCCCAGAAACATGGCGGTCAGCCGCGGGACGACCGGCCAGGCAAAGCGATCGCCGGTGTCGGGGAAAAACAGCAGCCAGATGACGAAGGCGGCGGCCAGGAAAAACTGGACAATGCCAACGCGATTGATGGCCGAAGGCTTGGGAATCATCGTCGATCTCCTCCGGAGCGGCGGCGCGATCGGCAGGGCCGGATGGGGCTGCCGGGACAAGCATTCTTTTCTGTCTGGCCGGTTTTCTCCCTTTCTCTCCGCGTTTCGCTCCACTAAACGGCCGGTACCAGCCGCGGTGCGCGGGCTCGGCCGGGCGGCAGCCCGCCGGCCGGCCTACTCCAGCATTAAACTCGAATTGCTACCAATTGTCCAGATGGTTCCCGGTTGACACCGGCGGTCATCGCTCTCATAATCAAGGGGCTGCGCCGCCGGAGAGCGGTCGGGGCATGACGAGGATTTGCCGCGGCGGAATCCCCCTCCCGAAATCTGCTGATTTTCGGCGGCGGTGGATCGGCCGTGCCCGGCTGTCCGGGCGGGAGGCGCCATGAAAATCGGCCTGATCGGCGTCGGTGAGCTGGGCAGCGCCATCGCTCACAATTATTTAAAAACCACCCACGAGCTGCTGGTATACGATCGACGGCCGGAAGCGGCCGCCCCGTTCGTCGCCCGCGGCGCCGGCGCGGCCGGCAGCGCCGCCGAGCTGGCCGCCGCCGTCGACGTCGTGCTGACCGCACTGCCAACTCCCGCCGTGGTCGAAGCGGCCCTACTCGGTCCGGACGGCGTCCTGGCGGCCATGCGGCCGGGAACGATCTGGATCGACCACAGCACCAACAGCCGGACCCTCCTGCAGACCATCGCCGCCCGCGCCGCCGAAAGGCAGATCGGCGTTGTCGAGGCGCCGGTCACCGGAGGCATTCCCCTGGCCCACGAAGGGCGGATCACCGTGCTGGTTGGGGCCGACCGGCCGCTCTTCGAGCGGGTCGAACCCCTGCTGTCCGTCGTCGGCCGGCCGGTTATCCATCTCGGCCCGGTCGGCAGCGCCACCGTCGTCAAGGTCATGACCAACATGCTGGCCTTCATCCACCTCTGGGCGCTTGGCGAGGGGCTCATGCTGGCCACGGCCGCCGGCCTCGATACCGGGGCGGTGTTCGAGGCGATCAAGGCCAGCTGCGGCAGCAGCTTCGTCGCCGAAACCGAGGGGCCGCCCATCCTGACCGGCACCTACGACTACGGCTTCACCCTCGAGCTGGCCATGAAGGATATGCGGCTGGCGCTGGAGATCGCGGCCGAGAGCGGCGTGCCGCTGGAAATGGGCGGCCTGACCCACCACATCCTGGAGCGTGGGGTGGCCCGCTACGGCTCTTCGTTCTGGTCAACCGGCATCGTTCGCCTGCTGGAAGACGACCTCGGCATCCCCCTGCGGGCGGCCGGCTACGAACCGGACGGCCGCTGGGCTGCCTACGAAAAGCGGGGTTGAGCCGATGATCCGTCATGTCGTCGACGATCTCTACCAGATCGGTGAGCCGGTGGCCGGCCGCCGCGGCTTCCAGGCGGTGCAGGTCTACCTCCTGCAGAACGGCGACCGGCCAATCCTCGTCGACTGCGGTTCGCACCTGCATCGTCAGCCGCTGATGGAGGCCCTCAACGGCCTGCTCGACGGCCGGATCCCCGCCACCATCTTCCTGACCCATTCGGAGCTGCCGCACGCCGGCAACATCGCCGCCGTCGTCGAGAAATGGCCGTCGATCCGCGTGATTGTCTCCAACGTCATGCTCCCCTACATCGAAATTCTGCCGGTGCTCCCCCTCGACCAGGTCTCCCAGGCGGTTCCGGGGACGACTCTGACCCTGGATGGGCGGACCATCACGTTTGTCGACGCCCTGCTCAAGGACCAGCCGGGCAGCCAGTGGATCTACGACCACCGCACGCGCACGCTCTTCACCGGGGACGGCTTCGGCTATGTCCAGCCCACCGGCGCCAATCGCTTCAGCGATGAGATTCCCGGCGGCATTCAGGAAGCCCAGTTCCGCGCCTACCACCAGACCGCCTTTCACTTCCTGCGCTGGGTGCTGCCCGACCGCTTCAACGCCGACCTTGACCATCTCTTCCGCCGGCTTCCCGTGGAAATCATCGCCCCCATTCACGGCCCCGCCATCCGGGGGGAAATTGATCGCCACCGGGAGCGACTCAAACGGGCCATCGCCGCCATCTGCGCCGAACACCGGGGCGGACCGGCCGCCACACCGGGAGCAAATCCATGATCAGCCGATCTCACCCCCTTCCCCCGGATACCGTCGTCTTCGGGGCGGGACTCGAACGGGTCGCCGTCCGGCCGATCACCCCGGGGATCTTCTGGCTCACCCACTGCCTGGGCGAGCTGGCGGCCGATTATTACGGAAATTATTTCGCCCTCCTGCCCGATGCCGACCGGTACACCGGCAGCCGCGTCGTCGACTACCCCTTTTCCGCCTTCCTCATCGTCGACGACCAATCGCTGCTGATCGACACCTGCGGGCCGAGGCAGCAGGGGCCATTTCTGCAGGCGCTCGACCACCTCCTGGGCGAAAAATCGCTCGACTACATCTGGATCAGCCACGTCGAGCTCCCCCACGCCGGCAATGCCCCGGCGATCAAGCGGCGCTGGCCGCAGGCGCAGATCGTCACCGTCGCCGGCGGGGAGAACTATCACCTGCACGGGCTGGAGAACGCGGTTACGGCCGCCCCGGGGGAGACGATCCAGCTCGGCAGCCACGTCGTGGAAATGGTCGACCCCCTGTTTGTCGATCACGGTCTCTCCCAGTGGCTCTTCGAGCGGACGACCGGCTTTTTCTTCGCGGCCGACTGGGGGCACAACCTGCACGCACCGGCCCGCGGCGAGTGCTTCCAGTTCGTCGACGAGATGCTGGCCGCCAGCTACACCCGCACGCTTTTTACCGACGACGTGCGGGTTAATGCCTGGTATCAATTTCCCTGGCTGGCCTGGACCGACCCGGAAGAGATCGCCGCGGCCGTCGCCGCGCTGTTCGACCGCTACCCGGTCCAGATCTTCGCCCCCAGTCACGGCAATGTCATCCGGCGGGATTTCCCCTCGTTTATTCCCCTCCTGAGCGAGGCGATGCGCCAGGCGGCCGCCATGCCGTTCTCCGGAACCTGAATCAAGATTTCTTCTTCTCGCCCGGGGCTTTGACGCCCGAAAATTTTTGCCATAATACAGCGTGGGTGGGCCGGGGAACCCG
>JBFFZG010000402.1:0-3955 GCA_041568735.1 Promineifilaceae bacterium (SeqCode) | reverse complement strand
GGCCGCCGTCGACCAGCACCAGGTCTTCCGGCGCCACATCCCGCCGGTCGCAGCCGAACGGGGTGATCAAAAAGCGGTCCGGACCGACCCGCACCGAGGCCACACCCTCCGTGCTGATCATCAGCTGGCGGGCGTAGCCGCGGTGGACAAAATCGGCCAGCTCCCGCCGCAGGGCTGCCTCCCGCCCGTCCGGCGGGTCGGGGGCGAACTCGGGCAGATGGGCGTCCCGCCGGTCGAAGAGGGCCAGCTCATCGTCGCTCAGGGAGCGCACCCGGCCGATCCCCTGCGCCTGGGCCTGCGTGCGGGCGCAAAATTCCAGGGTCTCCAGCCGTTGAAAGGCTTCGAGAACGGTGCCGCCCCCGGTGACGATGCCGTGATTTTCGAGCAGGACGACGTCAAAGCCCTCGGCGAAGGTGTCGGCGATCACCCGGCCGAGCTGCTCGCTGCCGGTGAGGGCGTACGGGGCGTAGCCGATCGGACCGCACACCCGCCGGGCCTGAGGGATGATGCGGTTGTCCGGCACGACCCGGGCGATGCTGAAGGAGACCAGGGCGGTCGGGTGGGCGTGGACGATCCCGCGCAGATCGGGTCGCCGGCCGTAGATCGCCCGGTGAAACGGGTACTCGGTCGAGGGGGGATGCGCCCCCTCGATCCGGCCGTCGGGGTGGACGCAGATGATATCGGCCGCGGTCAGCCGCCCTTTGTCCCCCCCGGCCGGGGTGATCCAGATCGCCCCCGAATCCTCCCGGATCGACAGGTTGCCCCCGGACAGGGTCGTCAGCCCGCTGTGGTAAATGCGGTTCATGATGTCGACCAGCTGGTCGCGGGGGTGGCGTTCGTTCAATTTCATAGCAGAGCCTTAATCAGTTTTTATGAATCTCGCGGGCGCAGATCGCGCAGCCGCTTCAGTGGAGAATCGGCCCCGCGGCCGAAAAAGTCGACCAGCCGCACGTACTCGCCGTACAGACCGGCATACGTCGCTCGATGATCGGGAATGGGGGCGATCGTCCGGCTGGGAGGCGGGGCCATGGCGGCCACGGCCGCTTCCATCGTCTCGTGGGCCCCGCCGGCCAGCGCGCCCAGGATGGCCGCGCCCAGGGCGCTGGCGTGCTCGGTGGCACAGATTTCGATCGGCACCCCGGTCACGTCGGCGTAGATCTGCAGCAGCAGCTCGTTTTTGGTCAGGCCGCCGCTGGCCCGCAGGGCGTGGACCGGCACCCCGCCGCCGGCGAAGGTCTCGAGGATCAGGTTGGTGCCGAAGGCGGTCGCCTCAATCAGGGCCCGGTAGAGTGCCGCGGACGAGGTGCGCAGCGAATAGCCGACCACCACGCCGCTCAAATCGGCATCGACCAGCGGCGTGCGGCAGCCGTTCCACCAGTCAAGGGCCAGCAGGCCGCTTTCTCCCGGCCGCAGTTCGGCCGCGCCGTCCGTCAGTGTTTCGTGCGAGCGGCCGGCCGCCTCGGTGAACCAGTTGAAAATGTCGCCGACGCCGGCCTGGCCGGCTTCGTAGCCGAAGCGGTGGGGCAGGATGCCGTCTTCGACCACCCCGCTGATCCCCTCGCACAGCACTTCGCGGTCGGCGTGGACCATATGGCAGGTCGAGGTGCCCATGGCCATGTAAAGCAGCCCGTTCGCGGTGACGCCGGCGCCGATCGCCCCGGCGTGGGCGTCGATGATGCCCGCGCCGACCCGGATGCCGGCCGGGAGCCCCAGCCGCTCGGCCCAGGCGGCCGTCAGCCCGCCCACCGGTTCGCCGGCCGGCACGACCGGGCCGCGCCCTTTGCTTTCGTAAAAATCGGCCAGTCCGGGATGGACGGCGGCCAGATAGGCCCGGCCGGGATAGCCGTCGGCCTTGTGCCAGAGTCCCTTAAAGCCGGCGGCGCAGGCATTGCGGGCGAAGCGGCCGGTCAGCTGCCAGACCACCCAGTCGCCCCCCTCGACCAGCGCGTCCATCTCGCCGTAGAGCGCCGGCGCTTCTTCCAGGATCTGCAGCGCCTTGGGCAGGAGCCACTCGGAGGAAATGATACCGCCGTACCGCTTGAGCCAGGGTTCCCCCCGTTCGGCGGCGATGTCCGTGATGCGGCTGGCCTGCCCCTGCGCGGCGTGGTGTTTCCAGAGCTTCGGCCAGGCGTTGGGGTTCTTTTCCCAGGCCGGCAGCTGGCAGAAGGGAGTCCCTTCAGCCGTGACCGGCAGCACAGTGCAGGCGGTAAAGTCCATGCCGATGCCGATCACTTCGGCCGGGTCAATCCCGGAGGCCATGACCGCCCGCACGACGTCGACCATGCCGTCGAGCCAGTCCTGCGGGTGCTGCAGCGCCCATTCCGGCCCCAGCCGGATCCCGCTGCCGGGCAGCCGGTCGTCGATCACCGCGTGGGGGTAGGGCGCGACGGCCGTGGCCAGGATCTCGCCCGTGGCGGTATCGACCAGCAGCGCCCGGACCGACAACGTTCCAAAATCCAGCCCGATGGCGACCATTTCAGCACACTCCTTTTTTCAAAATAAGATTGGCGTATTTGCGGGTATCCCCGGTCATAACCACGGCAAAAGCCCGCCGGGCCCGCTCGTAAAAGGCGAACCGTTCGATCATCTGAATCGGCGGCGTCTGCGGGGCATGGGTGTCGATGACCGCCCGGTAGCCGCTTTCGACGGCCGGGTCGGGCTCGTCGCCCGGCACGCAGGCCATCATGACCACCGGATCCGG
Source organism: Promineifilaceae bacterium (SeqCode) (assembly GCA_041568735.1). Classification (GTDB taxonomy): domain Bacteria; phylum Chloroflexota; class Anaerolineae; order Promineifilales; family Promineifilaceae; genus WTJY01. The sequence goes on along the minus strand of JBFFZG010000402.1, from coordinate 1,254 downwards.
CGCGTAGTCATCGAGGGCGAAGAGGGGGAGAATCGCCTGCAGAAGGGATTCGATCGGCAGCCCATCGGCGCGGATGACCCGCGGATGGACGCTGTGGCCGGGAAAATGGGCGTCGGCGAGAACGATCTCGTCCCCATGGCCCATCTGATAGAGCGCGGCCAGCAGCTCGGGACTGAAGAGGGGGGAAATGCCTTTTAACATGGCGTTCTTCCTGCCGATGGGGCCGCCCGGTGGGAAACCCCTTTCACTTATCCGTAAAGCGGGCCGAAGGCGGCGCAGGCCCGGAAATCGGCCCCCTGGGGCTCCAGCGCCCCGAAAGCGGTCCAGGCGTGCGGCCGGAAGAGCTGCTCTTCGGCCAGGTTGTGCATGTAAACCGGGATGCGCAGCAGCGAGGCCAGGCTGACCAGGTCGGCCCCGATGTGGCCGTAGGAGATGGCCCCGTGGTTGGCGCCCCAGCTGCTCATCACCGTGTAGACGTCGCGGAACGGCCCGCTGCCCCCGGTGCGCGGGACGAACCAGGTCGTCGGCCAGGTCGGATTGGTGCGCTCGTCGAGCGTCTCGTGGACGTCGTCCGGCAGGTCGACGCTCCAGCCCTCGGCGATCTGCAGGGCGGGGCCGAGCCCCTTGACCAGGTTGAGCCGGCACATGGTCATCGGCATCCCACCCCGGGTGCGGAAGCGGGTCGACCAGCCCCCGCCGCGGAAATACTCGGTCATGCCGGGATGCCAGGTGGTGGCCGCCAGGCAGGATTGGGCCTCTTCCGGGGTGATCTCCCACCAGGGCTTCATGACCGGCCGGCCGTCGCGCTCCTGCCGGCCGGTGCCGTCGAGGGCGGCCGGGCCGGAGTTGATCAGGTGGAGAATCCCGCCGGCGGCCGGGCCGGTCAGCGTGTGGCCGGTGACGCGCCGCACCGCCTCCGGGCTCCAGTAGGTGCGCACATCGGCGAAAATCTGGGCCGAGCCGGTCAGCAGGTGGCCGAAAAGCATACTGACGCCGTTGAGGGCATCGTTTTCGGTGGCAACCATGTAAGGCTGGCGAATCCCGTTCCAGTCGAACGAGGAGGTCAGGATCGCCTCCATGAAATCGCCGTTCGGGTAGTGATCGGTCCACTGCCGCTGCCCCTGGAAGCCGCCGGCAATGGCGTTGTGGCCATTGGCTTCCTCGGCATACCCCAGCTCGGCCAGTCGGGGGTTGCCGACCATCAGGTCGCGGGCGATCAGGGCCATCTTGACGGAGATCTCCCAGTCCTGGTCG
>JBFFZG010000401.1:0-3984 GCA_041568735.1 Promineifilaceae bacterium (SeqCode) | reverse complement strand
TTCAGATAGCGCATGACCAGGTAGGCCCCATCCGGGTCCCGCCAGTAGTCGTACAGGGGGACGATGTGCGGGTGTTCGAGGCGGGCGACCATCTGGGCTTCGTCTTCAAAGCGGCGAATGAATTCCGGGTTGTTGGCGTAGCGGCGGCGAATGACCTTGACCGCCACCTCCCGCTGGACCGCCGACTGGACGGCGCGGTGAATGACGCCGTAGGTCCCAACCCCGATCTCTTCCTTGATGTCGAAGCCGCGCACGCCGCTGGTCTGTTGAGTGTCGAACTGGAGCTCCCCGGCCAGGATTTGCTCGTAGATCCCGGTGGTGCGGCTGGCCGGCTCCATGGCCAGTTCTTCGGCCAGCAGGCGGCGCAGGGTCTCGTAGACGGCCAGCGCTTCTTCGCGCCGGCCGGAGAGGGCCAGCACTTCCATCAGCTGCCGGCAGCTGCTTTCGCGCAGGTTGTCGATTTCCAGCTGCCGCTCGGCCAGGGTGCGCCCCTCGACCAGGTCCTGGCGGCGGATGGCCATGGCCGTCAGGATTTCCAGGGCGTCGAGGGCATGGCGGCGAAAGGCTTCCCGCCGCACCTGGGCCCATTCTTCGAAGGCGCTGCTGTCGTCGAGATAAAAATCGGCCAGGAAATCCCCCCGATAGGCGGCCGCCGCCTGCTCCAGGCTGCGGCGGCAGTCGGGGCAGCTCACCAGGGCCAGGTGGTCATGCGCCTGCACCGCCTCTTTGAGGGCCGCGAACCGGTGAATATCGGCCGCCACCGCCGCTTCGGGATTGAGCTGGATGGTCTGGCGGTTGGTCAGGACCGGCGGCACGGCGCTTTCGCCCCCGGCCTGCCTGGGGGACAGGTCGGGAATCGCCCCTTTTAAATAGTAGAGGACCTGGCGCAGGTTGTGGCGGGCGGAGCGCTCCGGCATGCCCGGCCAGAGGAGCTCCAACAGGTGCTCCCGCCGCTGCGGGGCCTGTTCGGCGACCAGGTAGATCAGCAGCGCCTGGACCTTGGCCGTGCGAAAGGGGGGCAGCGGCTGCCCGTCGAGGAAGCCCTCGAAGGAACCAAAGAGGGTGAGGTTGAGCTCGGACATGGTTTTCTCCTGTGGTCCACCGGTGCGGCCGCTGGATCCTGGGAGGCGGCTGCCGGGAGGTGTGCGGGCTGCTGACGGCCAACCGCCAACAATCGGCCTCATCATAGCATGGAACGGCGCCGGCCGGCCGGATGTTGACGGTTTGGCGTCATTTGTTGACGGTTTGAATCGGGGGGCGGGGGAGGACTGGCCGGCGGCCCTGAGTTTTGGATCGAAATGCGGCATTTAAGCCGCCCTCCCAGAGAGAAAACGAATGATGACCGTTTGTTGACAGATCGACCTGCGGGATTGACGGCCGGCTGACCGGCTGTCGGCGGCCGGGGGCAAGACTGGGGACATCGCATTGGAACGGCCCGAACCGAAGGGTTCCGGCCCCGCTCAAGGAGATGTCCCCGTGAAAACCTTATTCAGCTTCAGCACCCTGATTGTGATGGCGTTCTTGTCTTATCAGGCGGTACAGCCGGAACAGCTGCCGGCGGTGAAAGAAGCGGCCAAACCCCCGGCCGCGGTCATCGAGCAGGCCGCTGAAGCCGACTGCCGCGAGCCGATCCTGGCCGACCGGGTGCAGCGCGCCCGGCTGGAAGCCCAGATCCTGGCCTCGACCGCCCGTGTCCGCCTCGAAACCTGGAGCGTCGCGTCCAACGATGCCGGTTATGAAATTATCCATTCAGAAAACCACGCCACGGTCAAGGACGGCCGCACCCTGGTCACCCACAACCACTTCGACATCCCGCTCTCGCTCCGCCGCTCCGAGGAGGAGCCGGAGATCTATACGATCATTTTTATTTATTCGGCCGCAGGCGAACTCCGCCACCGCGGGCTGCTGAGCGATTTCGCCATCGCCATGGAAGATCCGGAGACCCTGCTCCTGGCGCACGGCGACGCCGGCTTCCTGACCGGACTGGGCTTCACGCCGGCGGCGTTTGCCGGCTGGGACGCGCTGCCGCCGCTGGCCGGGGTCGAAGTGGCCCAGGTCGATTGGGATGGCGGACGGTCGCGGGTCGATTGGGTGACGGTCGGGGCGGTGGCCGTCGACGAGGGGACGCCGCGCATCGAGCTGGCCGACGGCACGTTGAAAGGAGCCTCCGGCGGCGGCATCTTCTGGAACGGCCGCCACAGCGCCAACAACTGGACGGTCGAGCGGGCGCTCGACGCCGAGGGGGAAGTCGTTTTCGAGAGGACGACGGCCGCTCTGAATTCGCCCCGGCTGCTGAATGGATGAGGCCAGAGGCCGGTGGGTGGAATCGAATTATCCCGAGCCGGTCAGCTCGGCGAGGAGGTCGGTGACCATCTGCCACAGATCCCGAGCCCGGCCGCGCCGCCTGGCCGCCTCGATCACTTCGGCGGGCAGGTCGGCTGCGGTCCGGGCCAGGGGGCGGCCGGCGATATCGGCGAACCAGGCCGAGTGGGCGACGTAGCCGCTCTGCTCGGCCGCGGCGTAGAATTCGACCGCCTGCTCCGTTTCACCGGCCGCGGCCAGGAGCAGGGCGGCGGCGGCCAGGTCGAAGCGCATTGGGCCGAGCGGGGCGGAGTCGACGACGATGGACAGCCCGTCGACGAGCGCCTGCTCCGCCCGGGAGCGCTCGCCCGAGGCCAGGCAGGCGATGGCGAGGCAGAAGAGGACTTCCGGCCGCAGGGTCCGTTCGTTCATCTGCCGCAGCAGGTCCACGCTCTCCTCGAAGAGCCGGCCGGCGGCGGCCGGGTCGCCCACCGCCAGTTCGACCCGCCCCTGGCTGTGCAGGGAAAAGGCGATGCCCCAGGGAAAGTTCATCTGCCTGAAGGTGTCGAGATCGGCCGCAATCGACCGGCCGGCCTCCTCGTATCGGCCCAGGTTGATCAGGGCGCGGCTCCGCGTGACCGGCAGGTTGGTGTTGGGAGGCATCCCCAGATCCCGGTAAATTGCCAGGCATTCCTCGCTGGTGGCCAGGCATTCATCGAACTGCCCGCCAAAGAGCAGGGCCATGCTCAGAATAAAGAGCGGTGTCGTCAGGTCGGCCCGGTTGTTGAGCTGGCGGAAGAGCTGCTGGCTCTGGCGCAGATAGCGCACCGAGGCGGCGATCTCGTTGTTGTGCAGGCCGATCAGGCCGAGAAGCGAATAGGTCCGGGCGATGCCCCGCGGATCTTTCAGCCGGCTGTGGATTTGCAGGGTCTCCCGGGCCAGCGCTTCGGCCACGTCGTGCCGGCCGAGATTGAGCTGCTTGATGCTGAGTGCTTCCAGCGCCTGCGTCAGCCCCCAGTCGTCCCCGGCGGCCCGGTAGAGGGCCAGGCTCCGCTGATTCAAGGCCAGTGCCTCGCCGCCGAAATCGACATTTTTGGCCAGCTCCGAGCGCTCCAGCAGGATGCGCGCCTTGGCCAGCTCGGTCGGGGTGCCCTGCAGCAGCGGGGCAGCCAGGTGATCCTGGGCCCGGTCGAGCGCCTCCCGGGCGTCGTCAAGGTGGGTCAGCTGCTTGAGGAAGACCGCCTGCCAGGTCAGCGCCCGCGCCAGGAAAAGCGCCTGGGCTTGCTTTTCGCCGCCTGCCGGCTCCGCCGCGCCGGGGGCGGCCAGCAGGGGTTCGAGCCGCTCGATCGCCACCCGGCAGAGCGCCTCCCCGTCGCCGAAGCGGCCGTGCCACAAATTCGTATAGCCAATGGTGTCCAGCGCCTGCTCGAGCCAGCCGAGCTGGCGTGACTCGACGGCCGTTCGCCAGGCGGCGCCGGCATTTTCCCGCTCCTGCTCGACCCGGGCCAGGGCGTCGATCTGGCCGGCCCCTTTGAGCTCCGGCAGCTGCCGCGCTAAAAAGGCGGCATAGGTCGCGGCGTGGCGCTGCCGGATTTCCCCGGTGCGCTCCCCCAGTTTTTCGGCCGCATACTGCCGTAGCAGCTCGTGCAGTTCATACCGCTTCTGCGCCGGGTTGAAGCGCAG
>JBFFZG010000400.1:0-4001 GCA_041568735.1 Promineifilaceae bacterium (SeqCode) | reverse complement strand
GGTCGCTCGTTTCGGCCTGCGCGCCTTGTTTCTGGTGGTCGTGGGGACGGTCTTCTGGATGACGGCCGTAGGCCTCACCCTGCGCCGCAGCCAGCGAGGACGCCGAGGGTAACCCAGCTCACAACGTGAATTTTCCGTGAATTTGAACCGTTCGGGTCAGAGGTAGACGGGCTGTCCCATCTAAGAAAGACGCTCGCATACTCGACCGGACCCTTAATTGACACCTCAACGAATTTTTCAGGGGATCCCTCTGGCGAAGAGAAGGAGACAAAACAAAATGCCTATGTCAAAAGATGAGGTGCTGCTCACACAGGACGAAGAATCCCTCGGTGGAGAAGCCCTGGTCTTTTCCATACCGCAGGAATTTATTGGCGAGCGGGTCGACAAGGTCCTGCGCCAGCTGTATCCGGAGCTCTCCCGGGCGCAGTGGCAGCGGCTGGTGCGAGAAGGGCAAGTTACCCTGCAGGGAAGTCCGATCCGGGCCAACTATAAGGTCATCGGCGGGGAATCCATCCAGGCCCTGCTGCCTCCACCCCTGCCGACAGACATCATCCCGGAAGAGATACCGATCGACATCATTTACGAGGATGAGACGATGCTGGCCATCAATAAGCCGGCCGGGATCGTCATGCATCCGGCGACCGGCCACGAAAGCGGCACGGTTGCCAACGCGATCGTCTATCACTTTCCGGATGTCCTGGATGTGGGAGGCGAGCGGCGGCCGGGGCTGGTCCACCGTCTCGACAAGGAAACCTCGGGGGTCGTCCTGATCGCCAAAAAGGACCAGGCCATGCAGCACCTGGTCGGCCAGTTCAAGGACCGGGAGATTAAGAAAGTCTATCTGGCGCTCGTCGAGGGGCATATCCGGCCGGAAAGCGCGCTGATTGACGCGCCGATCGGCCGGGATCCGGCCGATCGGAAGCGCATGGCTGTCATCGAAGCCGGCCGCAGCCTGGTGGCCCAGGCTTCCCAGACCCGCTACGAGCTGGCCCGCGCCTACGCCGAACACTCCCTGGTCACCTGCTACCCGGTGACCGGACGGACCCACCAGATCCGGGTTCACCTGGCCTTTATCGGCTTTCCCATTGCCGGCGATCGGGTTTACGGGCGGCGGCGGCCGACGCTCTCCCTGTCGCGCCACTTTCTGCACGCCCACCAGATTACCTTCCGCCGGCCGCTGGACGACCAGCACATGACGCTGTCCGTTCCCCTCCCTCCAGAGCTGCAGGCGGTTCTCGATAGTCTCGAGGCCGGCTGATCAGCCTTCCCAGATCTCAGTCAGCCGCTCAATAAGCTGCTGCCGGCGCTGCCGGTAAACTCCCGCCCGAATTTTCCCTTCTTCGTGAAGCGCTTCGAGCGCGGCCAGCTCGTGCAGCAGCTGGTCCCGATCGCCCTCGGCGGCCGGCCGCGTGCGCCAGCGGTAGCCGATCGCGAAAACGGCCGCGGACACGAGGAGCAGAGCCGCCGCGCCAATCAGCAATTCCGCCTGCTCATCCCGGTTGACGATCCGGTTCCCCTGGTCATCGGTGACGTAGGCCGGCCAGCCAGCCAGGGAGACGGTCAGGGAGCCGCCGCGCGGCACCGGCCCGTGAACGTAGTGGGCCCGGGACTCGGCCGCCGTTGCTCCCAGAGAGCCGGTTAACAGCTCCCAGCCGGCCTGGGTGTCGATCGTCACCCCCGCTTCGGACATGATGGCCTGGACCTGGTCGACGGGATAGGCGAAGGAGCGGTTGATCGTCAGCCCCCTCGTGAATGGCAGTTCGTAGAGAAGCAGCAGCCTCAGGGATCCTGATCCCGGCCGCACGGGCACCTTCAGGCGGAGCGTCGTCCCGTCGCGAATGATCCCTTCGGCCGGAAACGGGACGAAATCGGTCGGCCCACCAAAGCCGCGCATGACCCGCACCCCGGCCGCGTTGTCCGGCAGGGTCAGCTCGATTGTCCCATTGTCGACCAGCCCGTCGCGGCCGATAAAAACCGCATTCTCCTCGTTGCTGACCAGATAAAACTCGCCGAACTGGGCCAGTCCGGAAACAAAATCGACGATGACCTGGAGCTGGCTGAAGCGCAGTCCGCCATCGTCCGTCGTCGCTTCGTAGAGAGTCACCGGCATTTCCAGCCGGGGATCAAAGGGGTCGAAGGTGGACATCGTGCTGGTGAAATCGATCCCCTCATAGTTGACGATCACCCGGTAGACCCAGTTCGGCGGCACGAGCTGCAGATCAAAGCGGAAGTCGCCCCCTGCGGAGACCGGCACCTCCAACCGAAGCGCCTCCGTGAATTGATTGTCGAAGGCCTGCAGAACCGCCGTGAGATTGCCGGCCGGCTCTCCCGTTGTCCCGTTGGCCACCTGGCCGCTCACGACCGCCACGGGCAGCGGCTGGTTGAGCAGCCGCAGCTGAAACAGGCCGGCCAGAACATCCCAGATGGCTTCGGGGGAAAGCGGGTCGGAATTATTTCCCAGGCCGAAGCCGGGCATGCCGGCCTCGACGCGGCCGTTCTGGATGGTGGCGAACATCGCCGGCAGGTCGGCCTCGGCCAGGTAATCTTCACTGCCGATCGGAGCCGGCAGGTTCGGCAGCTGGGCAGCCATCTGGCCGTCCCCCAATCCCGTTTCACCGTGGCAGGTGGCACACCGCTGTCGAAAGATGCGCACCCCGGCGGCCGGATCGGCATCCTCCGGCAGCCCCTCGGGTATTTCGACCTGGGCGGCGGCCGGTGAAGTCGGGATCAAAAGGAAGGCGCAGGCTGTCAGGATACAAAAGGCCAGAAAACGCCGTGTCACGTCAATTTTTCTCCACAATTCGCGCAAAATTTGTCCCCCGCATGGGCCCGTTCCCCGCAGCTCGGGCAAAAATTGATCGCCCTGGCCCGCTCTTCTCGCAGCCTGGCGACGGCGGCCAGGATTTCCTGTTCGATGTCATCCCCCCCGACCGCCTCCAGCCGGCGCAGCACGTCGGCCGCTCGATCGAGCATCGCCTTCCGCTCCGCCTGGTAGATTTCCCCTGCCTGTTTGCCCGTCTGTTCGTCGAAATCCAGGGCGCGAATGCGCGCCATCAGGGCTTCTTTTTCCGCCAGCAGCGCCTGCCGTTCGGTCATGCGCGGCGGCCGCTGTCGGGGCTGTAAAAATGGCCGGGCGACATAGAGTCCCACAACCAGAAAGAGCGCCGTTACGAGTAAAAATGATCCGGTAGTCATGGCCCCCAAGCATAGCATAATCCGCCGAAGGGGGACACATCCTGAAGAATAAATTCAGCAGGCCTGATCCACCCACCGTTTTAGGATAAAATCCGATTTTCTACCGCAGAATGGGGAATTTGATCGATGGTTATTGGCCTTCTCAACGCCTTCACCCGGGAAGAAGAAGAACAGACCGGCACTGCCGAGATCGATGCCTTTCGCGACCTGCTCAGCCAGTCCCTGCCCGGCTGGAATCTGTGCGAATTTCGGCTGACCGAAGGGGAGCTGCCCGCCGATGCCGCCGAGTGCGACGCCTGGCTCATCACCGGCAGCCCGCAGGGAGTCTATGACGACCATCCGTGGATCGACCGGCTGTCAAGCTTTATTCGGAGCGCCTTTGCCGCCGGCCGGCCGCAGGTGGGTATCTGCTTCGGCCACCAGATCCTGGCCCACGCCCTCGGCGGCCGGGCAGAAAAAACGAGCCAGGGATGGGGAATCGGGCTCCACCGGTTTGACCTGGGGGAGTCGCCCGAATGGCTCACGCCGATCGTGGACCAGCCGGCTCTCTACTTCTGCCACCAGGACCAGGTGGTCCGCCTCCCTCCCGGCGCCACCTGGCTCGGCGGCGATGCGCGCTGTCCAAACGCCATGTTCGCCATTGACCGGCGGGTCCTCGGCATTCAGGGTCACCCGGAATTCACCCCCGGCTTTATGGCCGGGCTGGTCGAGGTCATGCGGCCGCAGGTCGGCCCGGCAGCGGCCGACCGGGCCGTGGACTCTCTGGCCGATGGCGTTCCGGACAGCGACACCTTCGCCCGCTGGAT
>JBFFZG010000399.1:0-4007 GCA_041568735.1 Promineifilaceae bacterium (SeqCode) | reverse complement strand
TGCTGGAGGAATTTATCGGCGGGCTGGAGGAATTTCCCGGCCGCCTTTCGGTTTTTAAAGGACGGGCCACGCCGGCCATCGAACCGGTCCCTTACGGCTTGATCCGGGATCTGTTTGTCCGCCGCTGCCAGATTCTCGAAACGGATGCCAAACCGGATGTCATGCGCAAAATTCGCGGCGAAATGGACGGGATTTTGCCGGCGGAACGCGCTGATCTGGTCGCCCATTTTATCGGTTTTGATTTCAGCGACAGCAGCGCCGTGCGGCCGCTGCTTGGCAGCCCGGATTTTAAACAGCTGGCGGTCGTCTATCTCATCGCCTATTTGAAAGCTGTCATACAACACCCCACCGTGATTCTGCTGGAGGATGTTCACTGGGCGGACGACAGCAGCCTCGACCTGATCGCCCGGCTGTTCGGAGAGCTGTCCCAGGGACGCCTCCTGGCCATCTGCCTCTGCCGCCCAATGCTTTACGAGCGCAGACCGGACTGGGGCGATGGCTTCCGCCTCCATGAACAGCTCAGCCTGAAAGCGCTTTCCCGGCGATCGAGCCGGCTTCTCCTACAGGAAATTGGCCGGCGAGTGGAGCATATGCCGGCGGCGTTCAGCGACCGCATCATCGCCCGGGCGGAAGGAAATCCTTTCTTTCTCGAAGAATTGATCAAGCTCATGCTCGATAAGGGGTATATTGAGCGCGGGGATCCGCACTGGCGGGTCGTCATCGATGATATCGAGCAGCTGCCGGTGCCTTCGACCTTGATGGGGGTTCTTCACGCCCGATTCGATCTTCTGTCGGCCGCGGAAAAAGTGATTCTGCAGCGGGCTTCCGTCGTCGGCCGCGTTTTCTGGGATGCCGTCCTGGTCGAATTGACCGATGATGTCGATCCGGCACCGGATGTCGCCTCCGAGCTCGCGAATTTGAGCCGGCGGAATATGATTGTTCCGCAGGGGCGGTCGTCGATTGCTGCCGTCCGGGAGTACAGTTTTAAAAACGCCCTCCTGCGGGACGCCGTGTATGAAACGGTATTATTAAAACCCCGGCGGCGCTATCACGGGGTTGTCGCCCGCTGGCTGGAGCGCCACCTCGGCGAGAGAATTGTGGAGAATCTCTCCCTGATCGCGCAGCACTTCGAAATGGCCGGGGAGTTAGACCTCGCGGCTGATTACCTGGGACGCTCCGGCCGACTGCTCCTGAGGACCGGGGCCGTTCGTGAAAGCCAGCAGCTGCTCCGCCGGGCGCTCACGCTGCTGCCGGCCGCGGCGGACCAGGCGACGCGAGGCAAACTCATGATAAACCTGGGAAACGCTTTTTCGAAAGGGGGCGATCTGATCGAGGCCGAACAGGTGCTGCGGGACGGGCTGGCGCTGGCCAGTCAGAGCGCTGACGAAAGATTGCAAAGTCGGGCCTTGAGCTATCTGGGTGAAGTGACCTCCAAGCTCGGCCATTATGGGGAGGCTGAGGCGTATGATAGTGAGGCGTTAGCCCTGGCCAGAGAGCTCGGCGATCTCGAACAAATCGCCATGACGCTGCATGGGTTGAGTACGACGACCTATTTAAGGGAAAAAATCGAAGAAAGTCAGACGTACGCCAATGAAGCCCTGGCCTGCTATCGGCAGCTGGGGGACCAGCGCGGTGAAGCCCGCGTACTCAATCAGCTGGGACTCATGTTGGAAACCGACGGCCGCCGGGAAGAACAAATCGCTTACTACGAGCACTCGCTCGCCATATTCCAGGAAATTGGCGATTTGGCCGGAGGTGCGGTCGTTCTGAACAATCTGGGTTCTAATGCCTACCTGCACGATGATTTCGACTCGGCCGTTGACTATACTCAGCAAGCGCTGGCCATTCTGGAGGAATTGGGCCAGACTTTCTATATCGCCTTCACCCTGGTCTCCCTGGGTCTGGCTCATGCCGCGCGCGGGGAGCTTGGGAAAGCACGAACGTGCCACTGCCGGGCGCTGGCCACAGCCCAGACCATCCATTCGGAGCAGGTGACGCTTTTTGCCCTGGTAGGGCTGGCCGATTACTATTCCCTCTCCGAACAGCCGGTTGCCGGAACGGAACTGCTCGGTTTTATTTTTAATCATCCGGCCGTCACCCGGGATATTCGGAAAGATGCAAAATCCGCCGAGGCGCGGCTTCGTCAGGCGCTTTCGGCGCTGGAATTCGAACAGGCTTTGTCCCGTGGAGCCGGAAAAACCCAGGATGGCCTCATTCAGTTTTATCTCGAGGCGTGCGCTGACCGGCCAATCGAGCCGGGTCCGGCATAGGCTGCGAACCCACCGGGTCTGAGCTGTGGGTCGGGATCGACCCTGAGGCCAACGGAAACAGCCCGCGCCTGCGCGCGGGCTGCCCACTCAGATAATGTTTTCCCGGCAAACCTCAGCCGCAGGTCACGGCGGGATTCCAGTCTTCGAACAAACCGGCCGGGTTGTTCATCCAGATCCAGGCATGGAGGACATAGACCCCCAGCGCTTCATTCAGGTGGAAAGACTGCCCGAAGAGGCTCGGCGGGGTCGTGTTGCCGGCGTCATCCCAGAGACCGGCCGGCACGATGTACTCGACCGCTGCCAATTTCAGCTGCCCCTGAGGACCGGGCGCGTAAACCAGCGACTCCGGCCGGTCGGCTTCGACCACCGTGTCGAGCAGCCCGGTATGGATGTAATGGTAGCCCATGGCGCCCACGCCCGGGTTCGAAAAACAGCTGTCGAGCCCCGGCACGAGATCCCAGCCGGCCGCCCGGGCGACCTCCACCCGCTGGAAGCGGGCGGTGGCGGCGCGCACGCCGGCCAGGTCGGACTGTCCCATCCCCTGGACGACAACGGCTGCCGCTGCCAGTCCGGCGAGAACGATCAGGACCATTGTCAGTTTAAGTTTCATTGGTTACCTTCCTTTTGACCTTTCCAGATTCGATGGCCATCACAGCCCATCGATCAGCCTTCGGCCGTCGTGGGATCGATCGTCGCCCGCACCGGGACGACCCGGTCGGCGGGAAAGCCGCCCCGCCGGGCGTGCTCGATCACCATTTCCTCATTCGGGGCGATGTAGGTGCAGTAAATACGGTCGTCGGTCACGTAGCTGTGCAGCCACTGAATCGCCGGTCCCATCTCCGTCAGCACCCCGCAGGACGTCTGCGAGATCGCCTGGAGCTCCTGCCGGCTCAGCTGTCCGGCATTCGGAATGTTGCGTTCAATTACAAACTTTGGCATTGGAATCACCTCCTGATCTGATAAGATGTTTGTGACTATTCGCTGATATTCAAGCACAGGAATTCATCTGCCGGGTATGCCCGAGGGATACTGAAGGGATACGGGAGAGAGACAGCGATGACCGACAATAGCCCAGCTGCCGAAACGGCATCTTTTGGATACTGGGTGCGCCGGCGGCGGCTCGCCCTGGATCTGACCCAGGCCGCCCTGGCCCGTTCCGTTGGCTGTTCTACAGCCACCATTAAGAAAATTGAATATGACGAGCGGCGGCCGTCCCGGCAGATGGCCGTCCGGCTGGCCGATTCGCTGGCGATTTCCGAAGAGGAGCAGGAGGGATTTATCGCCCGGGCTCTGGGGGAGCGGCCGGTGCACACGATGCCCGTTGCCCACCAACCGGTCCGGCCGTCAACGGCTGACATCCCGCCTGAAATTGCCAGCCTTATCGAATCATCCCCGCCGGTGCGCCCGTTTGCCGGGCGAGAGGAGGAACTCGCCGCTCTGCGTCGCAGCCTGGATGAGGCGGTGGCCGGGGACGGCCGGGTTGTTTTCATTAACGGGGAAGCTGGCCGGGGCAAAACCGCCCTGCTGACCCATTTTGCCGGGCTGGCCCTGGCCGGAGATGAGCGGCTGGTCGCCGCGGGGGGAAACTGCTCGGCCGTGGCTGGGCTCGGCGATCCCTATCTTCCTTTCCGCGAAATCCTTCTCGATCTGATGGCTGATTTCGACCGACGCGGGCCGTCTGGATGGGCGATCCCGGCTAAGGCGCAACGGCTCTGGGAATTCGCCCCGCTCGCGGCC
>JBFFZG010000398.1:0-4038 GCA_041568735.1 Promineifilaceae bacterium (SeqCode) | reverse complement strand
GGCTGGCCCTGCTGCTGGCGCTGCTGGCCGATCCAACCGTGCTGCTCCTCGACGAGCCAACCGCCAGCCTCGACGCCCTGGCCAGAGAAGATTTCCTCTCTCTGCTCGTCGATCTCAGGCGAGCCGGCAAGACCATTGTCTTTTCAACCCACCGGCTGGAGGAGATGTCGGCCCTGGCCGAACGGGTTCTCTACATGGGCGAAGGACGGCTGGCGGCCGACTGCTCCCCGCTGGACCTGCGCCGGCAGATGGGCTGGACGGCCCAGCTCCATCTCTTCCTGCCGCAGGAGTCGATCGACCCGGCCCTGCAGCTGCTCAACCGGCATGGACTGGAAGGGCGCCGGAACGGCCGGGGCATCTTCGTCGCCATTCCCGCCGGTGAAAAAGGAGCGCTGTTCCGTCTCCTGCACGAAGCGGGCATTTCGGTAACCGACTTTTCGCTCGATTGATTTTCTGGAGATAGGCACGATGGACTTCCAGACTGTTTTCATCCTCATGCAGAAAGAACTGCGGGACGCCCGCCGCAATCGCTGGTTCCTGCTGTACGCCATCGCCTTCGCCGGGCTCTCCCTGGCCCTGGCCTGGCTCTCGCTGGCCGGGATGGGCAACGCCGGCCTGGCCGGTTTCGGCCGGACCGGCGCCAGCCTGATCAACCTCGTCCTGCTAATCGTCCCCCTCATGGGGCTGACCCTGGGCGCTCTTGGCCTGGCCGGGGAGCGGGACAGCGGCACGCTGCTCTATCTGCTGGCCCAGCCGGTCACTCCCAAAGAGCTGCTGCTGGGCAAATTTGGCGGGCTGGCGCTGGCGCTCCTCTCTGCCCTGGGCATGGGATTTGGCCTGACCGGCCTGCTGATCGGCAGCGGCGGCGGGCTGACCAACCTGTCCGCATATCTCTGGCTGGCCGGCCTGGCGGCCGTGCTGGCCGTGATCAGCCTGAGTCTCGGCTTTCTCATCTCCGTCCTGGTCGAGCGCGCGGCCACGGCCGTCGGCATGGCCCTCTTTGTGTGGCTCCTGCTCGTCTTTTTCGGGGACCTGGGGCTGATGGGAACGGCCGTCATTCTGCACCTGAAGGCCCAGCAGCTGCTCTTTCTCTCTCTGCTTAACCCGCTGCAGCTGTTTAAAACCGCCGCCCTGCTCAATCTGCGGCAGAATCTCGAGGTCATGGGGCCGGCCGGCATCTACGCCGTTCGCACCTACGGCAGCGGCCTGCTGCCGCTCTTGCTGGGGTTGATGGGGGTCTGGGCAGCGCTCCCCCTGCTGGCCACCCACCGCCTGTTCGTTCGCCGGGGGGCGCTGTGAACCGGCCGGGAGCCATCCTCTTGACTCTCCTGCTGGCGGGCTGGCTGGCGGCCTGCGGCGGGGAGGCGGCCCTCGAACGGCCGCCGGAGATTCTCTACGGGGAGGATATCTGCGAGGAATGCGGCATGCTGATCAGCGATCCCCGCTTCGCGGCCGCCTATGTCACGGCCGATCAGGAGATTCGCCTTTTCGACGATGTTGGCGGGATGTTCGCCCATGACCGGCGCCGCCAGGAAGCGGTCGCCGCTTACTGGGTCCACGATTTTCCTTCGCAGGAATGGATCCGGGCCGAGCGGGCCGCCTACGTCGTCGAAGGGGGGCAGATGACACCGATGGGCTGGGGGGTGGTCGCCTTCGCCGATCTCGAACCGGCCCGCGCCTACGCCGAGGCCAACGGTGGTCGGGTTAAATCATTCGAGGACATGCGGGCAGCGGCCCTGGCGCCGGATCACGCCCACGGATCCGGGATGCAGGCGCCATGAGCGCCGTTTCCGGGTCATCTGGACGATTAACTTACGAGAAAAAGGATTTGAAAAAATGACGAAACAACGCTGCATGGTTCTGTTGACCTTCATCACCCTGTTTCTGGCCGCCTGCGGCGGTGGGGCACCGGCCGCCCCGACCGAACCGCCGCCAACGCCGACCCCATCGGGAGATAAAGTGGCCGGGGAGCAGGCCTTTCTCGCCAGCTGCTCGAGCTGCCATGGGGCGGATGCCCGCGGACTCCCAGGCGTGGGCAAAGATCTCGTGGCCAGCGAATTCACCACCGAGATCAGCGATGATGAGCTCCTGACTTTTATTAAGAACGGCCGGCCTACCGGCGATCCGGCCAACACGACCGGCATCGACATGCCGCCCAAGGGAGGCAACCCGGCCATTACCGATCAGCAGATCCTGGATATCATTGCCTTTCTGCGTTCGATTCACGAGTAAGGCGCTGGGGTTGGATCGCGAGGCAGAGCATGTGGACGCGAGATGCGCTGGCCAGATTGACAATCGATGAAGTGTTGGAGCGCTGGCCGCAGACGGCCGACGTCTTCCAGAAACTGCGGCTGGCCTGCATCGGCTGCGCGATCCAACCCTTCTGCACCGTGACCGAAGCGGCCGAGCTGCACCGGATGCCGCCGGCGAAGCTGGTGGAGATGCTCGCCGCCGTCATCGGGGATGGAATCGAGAACGAAGCATCGGCCTGAGCGCACGCCGGCTAAGAAATCAGGCCGGCCGGACATAGACCTGGATGAAAACGGCCGCTTCCGGGAACGGCCGGGAGGGGCAGGCCGTTCCTTCCTTATTTGAATCCGGCACCCTTTTGTCTCTATCATGTTTTATAATAAATACTCAGGTCTTTCTATGGCGATGAGAAAACCTGAACAGAGTTTCCCCTCAGGCAGTCTTATGAATTCTGATCGCGGGCAAAAATCGACGCGCCCCGCGGAGCCCCTGTCTGCCGGACCGGGGATTTCATCCTGGATCTGGCCGGCCTCGCTGGCCGGATTTATTCTGGCCGGGGTGACCGGAGCACTTTACCGTTTCGGTCTGCTTTACGGTCTGCCCGAGGGGCTGGCGCTGGCCAACGTTCGCCACGCGCACTCCCATTTGATGCTGCTCGGCTGGGTGACTCCGGCCACGATGGGGCTGATCGCCTTCTGGTGGCCGCGGGTCAGCGGCCGCTCATGGCAGCGCCCCCGCCTGCTCCAGGCGATAATCGCCTTGAATTTCGCCCTGGGCCTGGCGGTGTATGTCCCTTTCATACTCTACGGGTACGGATTGGCCCCGGTGGGGGGGCGGGAGCTGCCGCTCTCAGCGATGATTCTGGGTCTTTCCATGTTCGGCTGGTATGGACTGATCGCCCTCTACGCCTGGGAGACCCGGGGGGCGCCCCGGCCGCTGCCGGTGCGTCTATGGGATGGCGCGTTTGCCCTCCTTTTCCTGGCTTCGATCGGTGCCTGGGGGGTCTCCGCGGCCGGCCGGCTGGCCCTGGCCAACCCCTTCTGGTCGATCACCGGCATGCAGCTTTTCTTGACCGCCTTCACCGAGGGCTGGCTCCTGCTCGGCGTGCTCGGCCTGCTGGCGGCCGCCTATCCGGCCTGCCGGCGGAACGGCGCGATCAGAACCGGCTCCTTTGTTCTCCTGGCCGGCACCCCGCTCCTCTTTTTGCTCCAGCTGCCGGCCGATTTCGTGCCGGTGGTGGCCCGGCTGGTCGCCGGCGCGGCCGGGCTCCTGGTTTTCACCGGCCTGCTGATCTTTCTCCAGGCGCTGTGGCCGGTCGTCCCGTTCCTGGTTCGCTGGCTGCTGCTCTTTCTCGGCCTGAAAGCGGCGGCGGGTCTGCTGCTGCTCTGGCCGGCCGGGGCGGCCTGGACGGCGGCGGTCGGGCTGCGGATTTCGATGCTGCACTGGCTGCTGCTGGGTTTTGTCTCTCTGGGGCTGGTCTGGATCGCCGGGTTCAGCTGGCCGGAGCGGATGCCGACCCGGCCGGCCGCTTTCTGGTGGGCGGTCACGCTGCTCATCCTGACCCTGCTCCCCCTGACCGGTCTCTGGCCGGCCGGCTGGCGCGGCCGCTGGGCGCTGGAGGCGGCCGCCTGGGGCACCATCCCGCCGCTGCTCGCGGCGGCTGTTTTCGCCTGGCGGGCGCTGCGCCCCGGCCGGAACCAGGCCGCCCGGAAGCAGACCGCTTATGCCGACGCTGACACGCTGGTTCATTAAGGCCGCCTGGCTCCATCTGCTGCTGGCCCTGCTGCT
>JBFFZG010000397.1:0-4040 GCA_041568735.1 Promineifilaceae bacterium (SeqCode) | reverse complement strand
TGATCGTCGTGAAGCCGGGGGTGATTTCATCGCCGGGTTCAATGCGCACCCGGGCGGTATGGCTCGCCTCCCGGGCGAAGATGTCGGCCCGCTTGCAAGCCTTGATGAACTCAGTCGTGTTGAGCACCGTCCGGGTCAGGTGACGCTTGGGCAGGACGGCCGTGTAGTCGGGGAAATTCCCCTCGATCAGCTGGGTCAGCACGACCACGCTCTCCATATCAAAGACAATCTGGTTGCGCCCTTCCGGCATGCTGATGTAGACGAACTCCATGTCGTCGCTGGCGACGCGGGCGACTTCGTTGAGCGCCCGGGCCGGGATGATGACTTCCAGCGGCCGTTCGACAAAGCCGGCCATCGCGGCCGAGCGTACGGAGAGGCGAAAGCCGTCGGTGGCGGCCATGGTCACCCGATCTCCGTCGAAGCGGGTCATGATGCCGGTCAGGGTCGGCCGGGTGTCGTCGGCGGCCGCAGCGAAGGCGACCTGACTGATCATCTCCTTGAGGACGCCGGTCTCCATTTTCATCCGATTTTCTTTGTTCGGCTCGGGCACGAGCGGAAATTCCTGCGGATCGATCCCCTTGATATTAGCCTCGGTCCGGTGGCAGGCCAGGTGCAGCGTCTGCGGCTTTTCGTCCAGGGTCAGCTCGATCTGCTCCGGCGGCAGGTTGTTGACCAGATCGGTCAGGGTTCGAGCCGGGACGGTGATCGCTCCCTCGTCGTGCACTTTGGCGCCGAGCCAGCAGGTGATGACGATCTCGAGATTGGTGGCGGAAAGCTTGAGGCGGCCGTTGTCGGTGGCCAGCAGCACATTGCCGAGCACGGGCAAGCTCGACCGCGGGCTAACGGCCCGCCCGACAATGCCCAATCCCTTGGCCAGGTTTTCTTGCAGACAGGTGACCTTCATCGCGACTCTCCTGAGGCTCAGCGCCAGTTTGGACGATATGGACCGGTGCTACGGGTTGGCTTGAAGCAACCCTTTGAACTGTTGTAATGACCCGCACAGGCTGGATGGGAGAAAGTATAGCAGAAAAAAAGCCGGGGTCAAAAGTTTTGTTGTACTATCCCGCATGATGCCCGACCTCCCACTCTTCCCCACCTGACGGTCGCCGCGGCGCATGCAGCGCCTGATAGGCGACGATGCTCAGGGCGACGTGGACATTGAGCGAGAGCCCTTTGCCGTACATCGGCAGAAATACCGCCCCATCGCAGGCGGCCAGCGTGGCCCGGGTCACTCCGTGATCCTCATGACCGACCACCAGGCAGACCCGGTCCGGGTAGTCATAGACATGGTAGGGAACGGCATTTTCCGCCAGCTCCACGGCCACCAGGTGGTACCCTTCTTCCTTGAGCTGTCCGGCGGCCGCCACCGGATCCTCGATAAAGCGCCAGTCGACCCGGCTGATTTTTCCCCGGCCGACCTTGTCGATCGTCGGATGGGGCGGCCGGGGGGTAATGCCGCTCAGGACCAGCTCGCGCAGGCCGGCGCCGTCGGCCAGGCGGAAAATCGAGCCGACATTCACCGGGTATTCGACACTCTGCAGCAGGGCAGCCACTTCCCGCTCCGGTGGATGGCGGCGGCGGTAGGCGCGGAGAAATCGTTTGAGATCGGTGCCGATCAGCGGTCGGGTCATGGGCCAATTCTCAATAGGTCAAAACTCCTATTATTTTAAGGGAAATTGTACCGGATTTGAGCTTCCCATATGGGGGAGAATGGTGTATACTTTGGATCATTGTGGGGAAAAATGGAGCAAAATGGGGCATTTGAGTCCCTAAATGGGTAATTTTAAGGCCCCAGTGGGGCGAATGCGAACATCTGTTCTATAACTACACGGTATGTTTCTCGGCGAATTTCTGCACTCGATCGACGACAAAGGACGGCTGACCATCCCGGCCCGTTTTCGGGGTGATCTGGCGGCCGGCCTCGTCGTGACCCGCGGATTTGACCGGAATCTCATGGTCTACCCGCTGAATGAATGGCAGAAGCTGGCAGAAGATATTCTCTCCCGGCCGCTGTCAGATACTCGCATGCGGGATTTTCGCCGGCGGGTATTTGCCGGGGCCGTCGACCTGGAGCCTGACCGGCAGGGACGCATCCTACTTCCCCCTTATCTACGCGAATTCGCCGCCATCGATGGCGAAGTCATCGTGGTCGGTATGTACAACTATATTGAAATCTGGAGCGCCGAGGCCTGGTCCGAAGTACGGGGCGAGTTCGAAGACAGCCACGACGCTGAGCGCTGGGCCAATCTGGGCTTTTAAGCCATGGAGATCGAGCACGTCCCGGTTCTCCTGGATGAAGTCGTCGAGGCTCTCAACCCGCAGCCGGAGCACCTTTACATCGACGGTACCCTGGGAGGCGGCGGCCATACCGAGGCGCTTCTTGAGCGCGGGGCAAGAGTTCTCGCATTCGACTGGGACCTTAGTACGATTGAATTTGTGCGCGAAAAGTTGCATAACTATGGTACTCGGGTGCAGTACGTACATGAGAATTACGCGGAAATGAGCAAGCACGCGCCGGCGTTCGGTTTCGAACCGGTTGACGGCATTGTGCTTGATCTCGGGCTGTCATCACGCCAGCTGGAAAATCCCCAACGCGGCTTTTCCTTTCAGCATGATGGACCACTGGATATGCGTTTCGATACACGAAATCCACACACCGCCGCCGATCTGGTCAACACCCTCACTGCCGAGGCGCTGGCCGACCTTTTCTGGCGCTACGGCGAAGAGAAGCAAAGCCGGCCGATCGCCAGGGCGATTGTGGCCAGCCGGCCGCTGCGGACCACCCGCGAGCTGGCCGCCGTCATTGCCGGCGCAGTCGGCCGGCGCGGCCAGAAGCGGGGACTCCACCCGGCGACGCGGGTTTTTCAGGCGCTGCGCATCGCCGTCAACCGGGAGCTGGAGGCGGTCGAAAAGGGGCTGGCCGCAGCGATTGAACTGCTGAAACCGGGCGGGCGGCTGGCGGTCATCAGCTTTCACTCACTGGAAGACCGGCTGGTGAAAGAAACCTTTCGCACGCTCAGCGACCCCTACTATAACGTGCCGCGGGAGATTCTCCACGTCGACACGAGCCGGCGGGTCCTGGAGCGGATCACCCGCAAACCGATCACCCCTTCGGCCGCCGAAATCGCCCGCAATCCGCGCAGCCGGAGCGCCAAACTGCGGGTCGCCGAAAAATTGAACCCGGCCGATGGGGCATGAGAGAAATGGCGATCCTGTCTCAGGGCCGGATCGATCTGGAATTCTGGAATGAGCGACCGCAGCGAAAACGATCAGGGGCAGCCGGCCCCGCGCAGCAGCCAGACCCGCTGGCGCGCCCGGCTGAAGCGGCTGCTGAAGCTGTGGGAGGCGCAGGCCGCCCTCGGCTGGGCGATCATCGTCATCCTGGGCGCCCTCGTCGGCACGATCTACCTGGTCCAGGCCAGTTCAGTCGCCCAGCTCGGCCGGAGGATGCAGATCCTGCAAAATGATCTGGCCGACCTGAAGCGGGGCAACGCGGAGATTGAGCGCAAGATCGCGGAGTCCCAGTCGCTCGATCAGCTGCAAATCCGGGCGCAGCAGCTCGGGTTTCTTCCGGCAAATCCGGATGAAATCGATTACCTGGTCGTGCCGGATTACCCGGCCGATGAACCGGAAATTACACTGGAATCCCTGCGGCCGGTCGAGGCAGTCCCGCCCCCGGAACCGATTGAGACGATGGAACAGGCCATCATGATGTGGATTCAACAGCGCTTCAGCGGCCTGTCACAGGGCGTGGCGAATCAACAATAGGAAGAACACTATGGAAACCAGCCAAGCAAAGCGACTTTGGGTCATCATAGCCGGACTCGTGGCCGCCACGATCATCGTCAGCGGCCGCCTGGTCGTTTTTCAGGTTCTCCATGGCGACGAATGGGCCGACCGCGGCCGCAACGCCTCCAATATCGAGATCATCGCCAAGCCTAACCGCGGCATTATCTACGTTCGCAACGGGGCCGTCCTGGCCGGCAACGGGGCCGACTATCAGATCGGTTCTTCCCCCAACCTGATCACCGACGACCAGA
>JBFFZG010000396.1:0-4086 GCA_041568735.1 Promineifilaceae bacterium (SeqCode) | reverse complement strand
GGGGTATCCCCCAGATAGCATTCCGACCCTCGGGCCAGGCTGCAGGGGAACTGCAGGATGATTAAGACGACTGCGCCGATGATGATCAGCGGCATTAAGGCCACGAAGCCATCCCGCACGGAAGCGAGGTGGGGCTGATCAAAAAGCGGCGCCAGGAATTCCATGCCGTCGGCCAGGCGATCCGACCAACTCTTCTTCTCTTCTTTTGCCGATTCCATCGTCTGACTCCTTGCCTTCACTTCGCTGCCTGGCGGCAGTCGAAGGCACTTCGACGCGAATAGAAGCTAATCGCGTTTCATCATAGGCACCTCCGGTTTTTCCTCCTCTGAAACCAGCATATTCCCCTCACAGGAAGCATGGAGAAGGATGAGGCAAGTCGGTCAGATGGTCCTTGCGGGTCTGGTAAAAACCCCCTCTATGCCGGATGGCGCAGAGAGGGCAAAGTCTATTCATATTTAACTATTTTCTAATTATTGTCAAGTGTTTGGGGCGGGCAAACGACACTTTTTTTTCATGACATGGCGCGCCACTTATCATAACCCGCGAAACCGGTCATGGTTGCGCTGTTTCCCCCTGCAGGGCCGCGGCCGGCAGCGCATTTTGCCCGTCAATGATCCGGCCGTCCTGCATGCGAATGACCCGGCCGGCATAGGCCATCACCTGCGGGTCGTGCGTGGCGAAGACGAAGGCGGTGCCGGTCTCCTCGTTGAGCTTCTTCATGATGTTCATGGCCATGGTGCCGTTGGCCGTGTCTAGATTGGCCGTCGGCTCATCGGCCAGGACGACGATCGGATTGGGCGCCAGCGCCCGGGCGATGGCCACCCGCTGCTGCTCGCCGCCGCTGAGCTGATCCGGCCGGTGGTGGGCGCGGTCGGCCAGGCCGACTTCTTCCAGCAGGAACTCGACCCGCTGCCGCCGGTCCCCCTCCCGCACATTATTGAGCAGCAGGGGCAGCTCGATATTTTCGTAGGCTGAAAGGACCGGCACCAGGGCGAAAAACTGGAAGATGAAGCCGATCATCTCCTTGCGGATGTGGGCCCGCTGCCGTGGATTAAACTGGGAGACGTCCTGGTGATTGACCAGCACCGTGCCGCTGGTCGGCCGGTCCAGGCAGCCCATGAGCTGCATCAGGGTCGTTTTGCCGGAGCCGGATGGGCCGACCAGGGCGGTGAACTCGCCCGGTTCGATGGCCACGGAGACGCCGTTCAGCGCCCGGGTTTCCACCTCGCCAATCCGGTAAACTCTTGTCACATTCTGCACTTCGATAATGGCCATATCAGCTGTTCCTGCAAGGGTTTATTCCGGCACTCCGCGCCGGCTAGAATTCGTGAATGGCGGCGACCGGCTCCATGCGCGCGGCAAACCAGGCCGGGTAGAGGGAGACGAGCGCCACGACGACCAGCAGTATCAGGGAAAGGACGACAAACTGCCCCGGGGCGAAGCCGCTGTAGAGCGTGGTCCCCATAGGGAAGCCCTCGACCAGGGCGGCCGTCTCGGCCGGGATGGAAATCCCGACGTAGGTCATGTAGGCCACGACCCCCAGCCCCAGGATGAAGCCCAGGATGACTCCGAAGATGGCCAGCAGGACCCCTTCGATGAGGAAAAGGGTCAAAATCTGGCTCCGATTCATACCCAGGGAGCCGAGAATGCCGATCTCCCGCATGCGGCCGAAGACCGACATCAGCAGGGTGTTGGCGATAAGAACCGCCACCGCCACAAAGACGATGCCGTAGAGAATATAGTAGAATATCAGGCCGTTTTCGACGCTCTCCAGGACCAGGCTGTTCAATTCACGCCAGGTCTCGATCTCGAGCTCCGGCCGGGCCAGCGCCGCGGCCATCTCGCCGGCCGTCTCCTGGTCTTGCAGCATGACGATGAGGGTGCTGACCCGATTCCCCACCCCGGTAAAGCCCTGCGCCTGTTCCAGCGTCATGAGGACCCGGTTCTGGTCGATGCTGGGAAAGCCGGTGTCGACCAGCCCGGCAACGGTAAATATCCCTTCCTGCCCTTCCCCACCAGCCCCGCTCGAGGCGAGGCTGACCCGCTGGCCAACGGCGATCCCCATCTGGTCGGCCAGTCCCCGGCCGACCAGGATCGCCCGCCGGTCGTCGCCGCTCAAATACTGGCCGGCCGCGATCCCCTGGCGGATGGGGTCGTGGAAGCGGTCTTCCGGGTCGATGCCGACGATCTGCACGCCGATCGATTCCCGCGGGGTGCTCAGCAGCCCGCCGGCCCAGAGCACCGGCGCCGCTGACACCACCTCGGGCAGGGATTCGAGCTCGGCGGCCAGCGCCTCGCCGTCGGACAGCAGATCCCGGGCCAGCAGGCTCCCCTTGTTCGGGTCGTAGCTGGCGCTGCGAATCTGCAGGTGGCCGGAGCTGATGCGGATGCCGTCGGCCAGCATGGTCGTGACCATGCCTTCGATCATGCCGCTCATGGCCATGACGACGACCAGCCCCCGCCCGACGGCCAGGGCGGTCAGGGCGGTCCTCCGGCCGTTGCGCAGCAGGTTGCGAAAAGCCATGGCGATAAATTTTCTAAAGGCCATAAACAATCTCCCGAATGCCCGTCGATCCCGGCGGGGATTGGTCAAACATAGTGCAGCGACTCGGCCGGCTCCCGCCGGGCGGCCTGGCGGGCCGGAATCAGGGAAGCCAGCGCGGCAATCCCGACGGCGGCCAGGCCATAATTGATGATCGTCATGACCGAGATGGCCGGGTACAGCACGGTCCCCATCAGGGCGTAGATCTCGCCGGCATCCTGGAGGTCGGCGTAAACGGTCGAGAAGTCGATGCCGGTGCGGTTGAACCAGGCGACCAGGGCCCAGCTCAGGATGCAGCCGATCACCGCCCCGATCAGGCCGATGAAGGCTCCTTCCATGACGAACAGCGCCATGATCTGCCGGCCGGTCATGCCCAGGGCGGCCAGGACTCCCATCTCCCGGGTGCGCTCGAAGACGGCCATGAGCAGGAGGTTGAGAATGCCGATCGCCCCCATCAAGAGCAGGATGCCGCCGAAGATCAGGCCGAAGATGCGGTCGGTGGCCAGGGCGTTGCCGAACTCCGGCCGCAGGGTGTAGATCGAGTCGACCTCGTGGTTGGGGAAGCGGGGAGCCAGGATGTCGATCAGGGCCTCTTCCTCTCCGATTTCTTCCAGGACGACGGCAATTTCGGTGACTTCGCCGCGCAGGTTGTAGAGAGTTTGGGCGGTCGGCAGGTTGACATAAACCAACCCTTTTTCGGCCTCGCCCAGCCCCAGGTCGAAGATGCCGACGACCGTCATCGAGCGGCGGCGCATCGAGCCGTCCTCGCGCCGGCCAAGCAGCGAAACCCGGTCTCCCACGCCGACCTTGAGATGGTCGGCCAGCGCCCGGCCGATGAGGATGTTGTCCCCATCATCGCCGCTCAAAAAGCGGCCGGCCACGATGTGTTCGGCGACCAGGCTGATCGGGGCTTCGACCAGCGGCTCGACAGCCGTGATGTTGACCGCCTGCGATCCTTCCCGGCTGCTGACCAGCCCGCCGGTGTTGAGGCGGCGGGAGACGGAGCGCACGTTGGGCTGCCCCTGCACGGCCGCCAGAACGGCGTCGACCTCGGCCACGGGCAGCAGCGGCAGCCGGGTCGATTTCTCCCGGTAGCCGGGGGCGTGGATCAGCACATGGCCGCCGTAGAGGCGGACGGTGTTGCCGTAGATCGATTCATCCATCCCGTCGAGGAAAGCCTGGAAAAAGATGAGCAGAATCATGCTCAGCACGATGGCGACGGTGGCGATCAGGGTGCGCCGCCAGTTGCGCCACATGTTGCGCCAGGCCAGCTTGACGAATTTGAGCATGGGAACCTTTCCTTTTAACCCAGCAACTGCCGGGCAGCAGGGTAAAACAGCCGGGGCCCGCCCCAAAGCCGCTTCACTCCCCCTAAGCTTAACGGCAGCCGGCCAGGGGGAATAGTGCCCTTCGACCCCGGGATTGGCGATCTTTGTCACCTCTTGCCCGGGAAGGCGAGCGGCAGCGGCTTTACCCCTCCGCGCAGACCGGCCGGTGCAGGTACTGCCGGCACTCGGCATCCGTCAGGGGACGGGTAACGCGGG
>JBFFZG010000395.1:0-4147 GCA_041568735.1 Promineifilaceae bacterium (SeqCode) | reverse complement strand
AGCGCCCGGCTGCCCCGCCGCACTTCTCGGGTCCCGTCCAGGATAAACGTAGTCAGGGTGGCCGCGGCGGGAAGCCCCTGTTGGGCGGCCGCCATGCGTCCCCAGAGGACGACCCCATCGAACAGAATCAAGTCGGGCCGCTCCCGGGCCAGCTCATCCAGGGCGAAGGGGAGCAGCTGTTCCGTGACCTGCAGAAAAAGGGCGGAGATGCGGGCCAGGTTGCCGTCCTGCAGCCGGCCGGCGATCTCCGCGGCCGTCAGCGCCGTGGGCGGATAGGGGCGAAAGGCCGCCCCCGTGGGCTCGACGAGAGGCCGGAACTCGTCCGTATTGTAGGTGACGACCGTTTCCCCCCGCCGCACCAGCTCCCGCACGACCGGCAGCGAGGGATTGACGTGGCCGTGGGCGGGGATGTTGAAATAGAGGATCTTGGCCATGCCGGCAGCCGCCGCGATCAGTCGATATCTATCTCGTAAAACAGGCTGAGCGGGTCTTCCCGGTAGTCGCCGAAGGGGGGAATCGGCCGGAAGCCCCAGCCTTCGTAGAGGGCGATCGCCGCCTTCTGGTGGATGCCG
Source organism: Promineifilaceae bacterium (SeqCode) (assembly GCA_041568735.1). GTDB lineage: Bacteria > Chloroflexota > Anaerolineae > Promineifilales > Promineifilaceae > WTJY01. The sequence continues at coordinate 3,575 of JBFFZG010000395.1, read as the reverse complement.
GTCTCCAGACGCAGCCGGTGGACCCCGTTCTGGCGGGCAAAGGCGGCCAGGTGTTCGAGGACGAGCCGGCTCAGCCCCTGCCGGCGGTAAGCCGGCCGGACGTACATCCGTTTGACCTCCCCGTAGTCGGTGCCGAACAGCTTGATTCCCCCGCAGGCGGCCGGGATGCCGTCGACCCGCAGGACGAAAAAGGGGATCCCTTCGGCCAGCAGCTTGTCGACGCTGTACCAGTGGCGGCTCTCCCGAGGGTAGAGGTCCTCGAGGGCTTCGTCGAGCTCGTCGATGAGGATCTGGGCGTCCGGAGCGTCGGGCGCTTCGTGGGTGATCGTCGTCGGCATAATCGGTTTCCTTATCAAATCCAGGAAATCACGATTCCTGGGCGGATCGGGGCCGTCAGCCCGCGTTCCCCAGCCGGTAAAGGCGGCGCGGACCGTCGAATCCCTTGAGCAGGTGCTCGCCGGCGTCGACGAGATGAAGGCCGGAGCCCTCGAGCAGGGCGGCCGTGGGCGCCGAAAGCAGCACCTCCCCGGCGCCGGCCAGGGCGGCGATCCGGGCGGCGGCGTGGATGGCCACGCCGTGAATCGTGTCGGGATAGCGCTCGACCTCCCTGACGTGGACCCCGGCCCGCACTTCGAGCCCGTCTTCGCGGGCGGCCCGGCCGATGGCGGCCGCGCAGCGCACGGCCCGGGCGGCGCCGTCGAAATGGGCCAGGAAGCCATCGCCGGTTGTCTTGATTTCGTAGCCGCGGAAGCGCTCCAGCTCCAGCCGCGTCCGGTCGTAGTGGCTGGACAGCAGACCTTTCCAGGCGGCGTCACCCACCCGGGCGGCGGTCGCCGTCGAGTCGACAATATCGGTGAAGAGCAGGGTGGCCAGAATCCGCTCCCCGGCTACGGCCGCCCGGGCCCAGTCCCGCACCCCGCGAAATTCGATGGTGACGCAGGGCTCGTCGCCGACCACCCAGGCGTCGTGCTCGGGCGGGATCTCGAACGCTTCCCCCGGCCCGAACAGCCGCTGGGCGCCGTCGGTGGTGGTCACCATAACTTGGCCGGACAAAATGACCCCCTGGTGGTGGTGGAGGCAGCTCGGGGTGCCGACCACCGGTTTGACATCTTTCGACCAGCGCCAGCCCGGCTGGTGCACGAAGCGGCCGACGTAGAGGTCGCCGAGAATCACCGTCTGCCCGCTCAATCCGGGCAGGGAAACCACTTCATCCGGTTCGTCGAATTTTTTCCCCTGGATGCCGGCCATCGCAGTGTTTCTCCTTGCCGCGAGACGGCAAGATGCCGTCGGCAGGCTGCAAACGAGAAGTTCAACAGAGGGATCGCTTAGAATGACCCTATTTTCCAACGAAAACGAAGCGAGTTCAAGCTGCGGCCAGGCTGCGGCGGGCGGCGTCGCATTCCTCGTCGACCCCCCAGGGATGGAGGAAGACCGTTTCGTCGGCCGCCAGGTGCTCCAGGGCCACCCGCACGATGTCCCGGGAGGCGGTCAGGCGGGCCGTCCCATGGCCGACCGGACCGCGCCGCTGGCGCCCGGCGGCCTCCAGCCAGCCGTCGAGAAGGGCGAAATTCTGGCAGCAGTGGTCGATTTCCCCGTAGGTGAAAGGGACCGGCCGGCCGTTTTCGCGGATGGTCAGCGTCTTCTCCAGCCGGTAGCGCACTCCGGCCAGGTTTTCGGCCAGGTGGATCGTCGTGTTGGCGTCGTGGCCGACCCCGAGGAGGAGCACCTGCCCGTCGAGCTCGTAGACCCGGCCGGCCGGGCTGTCGAGCCCGTGGGGGATGTCGAGCGGGTGGGGCGCGGTGATGGCTTCGGCCAGGGGGCCGGCGGCGGCGAAGGCGTGGGGGCTGTCGGAGCGCAGGACGCCGGGAGTGCGCCAGAAGGTCTCGGCCGCGATGCCCATGTCGGCACAGGGAGTGGTTTGGGGATCGAAGGGATGGTCGTCGTCCGAGCTCAGGCTGGGCATGACGAGCGTGCCGGCCGGTCCCAGCGCCTGCCGCAGGGCGGCGATCAGCCCGGCCGGCCCCCCGGCGACCGGCCGGATGCGGGAGAAGGCGGTGTGCACCAGCAGCACCCGGCCGGGGGTCACCCCCAGGGCCAGCAGCTGGGCGACGAGCGTTTCCCGATCGATGGGTTCCATCAGGCCGACGGGGTTGGGAAATTCAGGGCACCGGTTGACACGGTTAACAGGATAATCTTTTTGCCCCGAAAATTCCAGCCCATGAGCCCACTCTGGCCGGCAGCGGGAAAGACCTGAAAGGGAATGAATCCCCTTCAGGTCTTCCTGGCCCCACCAGATCGGCATGGCTCCGGCGATGGGCCCCGAACCCGGGGGCACTAAAGCTATGGATTGACCTTCGTCGCAAGTGAGATGAACTCGTTATCGGTGGGCAGTGCGTCGCGAGCTCCGACGAGGTACGCCACTCCCCGGAAATTGACCTTGCCGATGGCGCCGTCAGCGGCCGTGAAGGTATAGCTGAAATTGAAATCGGTTGTCCGGTTCCCCGGCCGAACCGGCACCTCCTGCCTCAATTGACCGACCTGCTCCCATGGATTCCATGGAATTAAGGGATTACTTTTGTACAGGAAGACGTCAACCATTACCGGATTGGCTGTATTGCGGATGCCAACGGAAATCTGGCGCGTTTGACCCACCCGGGCCGAGGTGGGCACGTTGATCCGAGTAATGCCGATGTCGTACGTGCGGACCTGGACCGTTTTGGTCGTGGAGGCGGTGCGGCCGTCGCTGGTGGTGACGGTCAGGGAGACATTGTAATCCCCGTCGGCCGGGAAGCGGTGAGTCGTGCGGTAGCCGGTTGCCGTGGGCGAGCCATCGCCGAAATTCCAAACCTGGGTGCGCTCAGCATACACCGGGTCATAAGACCAATCTTCAAACTCTACGGTGTCAAACTGGGATGGCTGGTTTGGGTTAAAATAGAATTGGGCCGTGATCGGGGGTGTCTGGGTTAACTGGAAGGTCGAAACTCCCCGAGTAAACAAGATCCCGCCGAGCTGGAAGTAATACGTCTGACCGGCTGCGCTGGCAAAACTCACCGGAAAGCCATAGTTGTTGCAGCCAACCTCTCTCAGGTTGGACAGCGAGGTTCCCGTGTATACGGCCAGTGTCGTGGGGAAAATAAAGCTCGAATGATATGCCGTCAGGGATCGGTTGGTAGATGGTGTAAAGGAAAACCAGACCGAGGCGTCGAGGGTCCCAAAGCTGCAGGACGATGTCGGCTCGCCCGCTTCTTGAGAGGCCCCGGAGGTATCGACATTGGAGTCAAACGGAATCCCGGGAATCGAAGTCGCCGCGGAAAAATTGTCGTTGGTTGGCGGCAGGATCTCGTTGACGGAGAATTGAAGCGGGCCGCCCCCGTCGTAGTAATAGCCGCAGCAGAAGCCGACCAGGAAATAATAGGTCGTGCCGGCCCTTGCCGCGAAGGTGATGCGCGAAGTAAAGTCATTAAAATCGTTATTGCAGGCACCAGGTACGATTGATAAAGCCCCCTGGCTGCCCGTGTAGGCTGACAGAACCGTGTCAAAGCCGCTGCCCGAGGTGGTGGCGACGAGGTTCATGT
>JBFFZG010000394.1:0-4188 GCA_041568735.1 Promineifilaceae bacterium (SeqCode) | reverse complement strand
GAAGGCGTAGTCCTCCAGGTAGCCGTTGAGGCGGGCTTTGTGGCCATCTTTCCAGGTCCGCAGCAGCCGCCCTTCGGCGGTGCGCATGGTCTCCCTCAGGAATTCGGCGCAGCGGACGGCCGCCGCGGTGTAATCCGGCCTTTTCAGCGCCCGGCCGGCCTCGGCGAAGGCGGCCATCATCAGGCCGTTCCACGCGGTGAGCACCTTGTCGTCCAGGCCGGGCCAGATCCGCCGGCTGCGCGCCTCATAGAGAATCGATTTGGCCCGAGCCAGGATCTCGGCCAGCCCTTCGGGGCTCATCTTCAGCAGGGTCGCCGCCTCGTCGAGCGGCCGCGGCATGTGGAGGATGTTTTTCCCTTCCCAGTTGCCGTGGGCGGTGATATCGAAAACCACCGAAATGGGAAAAAGATCATCTCCCAGGAGTTCGCGAGCTTCTTCCAGGCTCCAGACGTAGAACTTGCCTTCCACTCCTTCGCTGTCCGCATCCTGGCTGCTGAAAAAGCCGCCGGCCTCGTGGGTCATTTCCCGCAGGACATAATCGAGCGTTTCCTCGGCGATCTGCCGGTAAAACGGCCGGCCCGTCGCCTGCCAGGCGTGGAGATAGACTCGGGCCAGCTGGGCGTTGTCGTACAGCATTTTTTCAAAATGGGGGACGAGCCAGCGGCGGTCGGTGCTGTAGCGGGCGAAGCCCCCACCGATCTGGTCGTAAATGCCGCCGCGGGCCATCTGGTCGAGCGTCTGGTCGACCATTTTCAGCAGATTTTCGTCGCTGGAAAAGTGCGCCTGGCGCAGCAGAAATTCCAGATTCATCGGCTGGGGAAACTTCGGCGCTTCTCCGAAACCGCCAAATTCTTCATCAAACTGGCTGCCGAGCAGGGAGGCCGCCCGCTGGAGGGAAGCCCGGGTCAGGCTCTGCCCTTCCTGCTTGAAGCTGAAGGTCCGGCTGAGGTGTTCGGTGATGCCGGCCGCGCTCTCAAGGATTTTATCCCGATCTTTTTCCCAGGCCTCGGCCAGGCTGAGCAGAACCTGTTGGAAGCTGGGCATTCCGTAGCGGGGGGCGGAAGGGTAGTAGGTCCCGCCGAAAAAGGGTCGCCCGTCCGGCGTCAGGGCGACGGTCATTGGCCAGCCGCCGTGCCGGGTCATGGCGATGACGGCATTCATGTAGATCTGGTCGACATCGGGCCGCTCCTCCCGGTCGACTTTGACGTTGACAAAATGCCGGTTCATGAGGGCGGCCGTCGCCTCATCCTCGAAACTTTCGTGTGCCATGACATGGCACCAATGGCAGGCGGCGTAGCCGATGCTGAGCAGAATCGGCTTATCTTCTGCCCGGGCACGGGCAAACGCCTCTTCTCCCCAGGGATACCAGTCGACCGGGTTGTCGGCGTGCTGCTGGAGATAGGGGCTCGTTTCCTGGGCCAGGCGATTGGGCATGATTCCGCTTCCTGTTCGATATGGGGTTGGTGAGCCGGTTATATTCGCAGGCTCTCGGCCAGCTCTCGGGCAAAGCTGCCGGCCGCCTCGACCTGCCGGCCGGTTTCGGCCTGGCCGACCACCTTGATGATGGCACTGCCCACGATGACCCCGTCCGCCAGCCGGCCGACGGCCGCCGCCCGGGCAGGCGTGTTGATGCCGAAGCCCACGGCCAGCGGTGTTGTGGTCAGTCCGCGCACCCGGTCAATCAGCCCGGCCAGTTCGCTCTCATCCGCTTCCCGGGTGCCGGTGATCCCGGTGATGCTGACGAGGTAGATGAATCCCTGCGCCCGTCCGGCGACCAGGCGAATGCGCTCGGGATTGCTCGTCGGGGCCAGGAAATAAATGAGCGCCAGGCCGGCATCCTCGGCCAGAGTGGCCAGTTCACCGGCTTCTTCTGGGGGAAGGTCGGGCACGATCAACCCGTCGACCCCGGCCGCGGCCGCATCCTGAAAGAAGGCTTCGGGACCGTAGGCCAGAATCGGGTTGACGTAGCCCATGAGCATGACCGGCGTCTCGATCCCCCGGCCGCGCAGGGCCCGGACGAGCTCCAGACAGCCCCGGGTGGTCATTCCCTGTTCCAGGGCCACCTGGGTGCTGTGCTGTATCGTCGGGCCGTCGGCGATCGGATCACTGAAAGGCACGCCCAGCTCCAGCAAATCGCTGTGCTCGGCCAGCGCGGCCACCACTTCCAGGCTGGTGGCCGGATCGGGATAGCCGAGGGTGAAATAGGGCATAAAGGCGGCGGTCCGCGACTGCCGCGCCTGCGCGAAGGCACGGGCAATCCGCTCGCAGCCGCGGGTTTGCTGCTGCACGGTCATTCAATCCTCATTATCGATGTTGGCCTTTATCTTACTACGGCCGGCAGGAAAGCCCTAATCAGCTGATTGACGACCACGACGCTGTAAGTTTTGGTGGACGACAGCCCGGTCGGATTGGTGGCCCGGACGGTGATGACGGCCGTGCCGGTCCAGCCATTCTGCGCCACCAGGTCGAGATATTTTCCGGCGTCGATGGTGGCCGTGACATTGCTCGTGCTGCTGCCGACGATGGCGAAGGTTATTTTTTCTTTCGGCGAGGCGTCTGTCACATAAGCGGGCAGGTAGAGGGCATTGTTCCGCGACGAATTTTTCTCCATGAGACCGGTCGGCAGGTTGTCAAAATAGGGGGCGGACTGCACCGTCCAGCCGAGGTCTTTGAGCAGCCCGAGGGTGATCGGGCCGGGATAGTGAATCGCGGTGCCGTTCGAAACGGAAAAAGTCATCAGGTCGTTATCGGTCCCGTTGAAATTTTCATTGAGATGGCTGTAGCTCGATCCCGGCCGCCAGATCAGCGGTGCGTAGAGGGGAACCCGGCTGCCGCCGAAGAAAGCGCGGGCGTTTGGGCCGTCGAAGTACATGTTGTTGCTCTGGAGATCCTGGGCCAGACCAGATGAGGGGGGTGGATAACTGGGAACGGGAAAACCGCTGAGATTTTCGGCATACCAGTCGTAAGGGAATGGGTAGAGGGGATATGGGGGGATGGACGAATTGTAGCCCCAGTAGCCCATGTTATTGATTACCCGGGCTGACCCGGTGAAGCCGAGACCGTGACCGATCTCGTGCAGGACGACCGTGGCCAGGTCGACCCGGTTGAAGGGTGTCTGCCCATCCGTGCCGACGTACCAGCTGAAGTTGCTGTTGAATTCAGAGTAGATTTCCGGGGTGGCGCCGTTCAGGTCGACCCCGGCCCGCGCGTTGGCCAGGGCGACCGGGTACCAGGTGTTGTTCAGGGGAGCATTGGAGAAATTGGCGTGATAGGTGGCCGGCCCGGCCCCACCCAGGGCGCCTGAGGGGAGCTGGTTCGACCATTCGGCTTCGATCACGATGGGCACAGCCGAGGTGATCAGTTTTTCCCAGAGGGAGACCGCGAACTCAAAGGCGGTCTGAGCGCCGGTGGTCCAGGGACCGGTGTAAATCACCTGAATATCGGCCAGCTGCGGGGCGCGCCGCAGGGAGGACGGGGCCAGAATCGACGGGAAGGGGGTTTCCGTGAATTCAAACGGGAGCTCGCAGACGAGATTGACGGCTGGAGCGGCCTGCTCCGTATTCTGGCTGGAGCCGGTCTCTCCGGCTGGCCGAGGGGAAGGGAGCGGTGGCGGGGCGGCCGACAGGCGAGCGGCCGGGAGGATCAGAATCGATACGAGGATAAAAGCGAGGGTTCGCCAACAGTGATTGCTCTTCATGGATCAGATCCTTTCGAAAGATCAGGCATTTTGAGGCAGCTGCCAGCCGGGCAGGACATCGATCGCCAGGTCCCCCCGGTTGCCGCGAAGCCAGTGTTGGTGGGCAGCGGCCCCGATCATGGCGGCGTTATCGGTGCAGAGCTCGAGCGGCGGGTAGCGGACCGGAATCGGGCTCAACCGGTCGAATTCAGCCCTCATGAGGCGGTTGGCCGAAACGCCGCCGGCGATATGGATGGCGGTGGCGTCAAATGTTTCAGCCGCCCGCACCGTTTTTTCGACCAGCACGTCGACCACGGCCGCCTGAAAGCTGGCGGCCAGGTCCTCGACGGGCGTGCGGCCGGGCTCGAAGCGCTCGATTTCGCGGAGTACGGCCGTTTTCAAACCGCTGAAGCTGAAATCATAGCCAGCCTGACGCACAGCCCGTGGAAAGTCAAAGGCGGTTGGGTCGCCTGAAGCGGCCGCCCGATCGATGGCCGGTCCACCCGGATAGG
>JBFFZG010000393.1:0-4205 GCA_041568735.1 Promineifilaceae bacterium (SeqCode) | reverse complement strand
GTTCGAAAGCATTTTCCCGGTTCCGCTCAGCGAGAAATCGGGCTCGGGTGCGGCGATCCTCGAAGGCGCTCATCCCGGCGATGCCGCCGCCGATGACCAGGGCGCTTTGATTGACCGGCATCGGCGTGCTCGTCAGCGGCTGCAGCCGGCGGGCTTTTTCGACCGCCATGGCCACCATATCCAGCGCTTTGATGGTGGCCCCCTCGTGATCGCTCTTGTGCACCCACGAGTTCATGTTGCGGATATTGGCCATCTCCAGCAGATAGGGGTTCAGGCCGGAGCGGCGCATCACGCCGCGGAAGATGCCCTCATGGGTCTTGGGCGAACAGGCGGCGACGACCACGCGGTTGATCTGCTCCTGCCGGATGGCCGCTTCGATCTCCGCCTGGGTGCTCCCGGCACAGGAAAACATCTGGTTGGCCGCATAGACAACGTCCGGCAGGGTCCGGGCAAAGGCAACCACCCGCGAGACATCGACCACCCCGGCGATGTTGCTGCCGCAGTGGCAGACGAAGACCCCCACCCGCGGCGGATCGAGCGCCACGCTGGACTCGGCCACTTCGGCTTCGATCCAATGCCGTTCGGAGAGATGGCCCAGGGCCAGGGCCGCGGCCCCGCTCCCCTCGGCCACGCTGTCGGGAATATCCTTCGGCCCGGTTGAACAGCCGGCCGCGTATATCCCGGGGCGCGATGTCTGGATCAGGCCGCCGGCCGTTTCCCGCGCCCAGATAAAGCCGTCGCCGTCCAGTTCAATGCCCAGGCCGGCCGCCAGAGTGGGCAGCCCCCGCGGCGGCGCCACCGCATTGGCCAGGACCACCATGTCGAAGTCGACGGAGCGGCGGGTGGCGCTTTCGGTGTCTTCATAAATGACGGAGATCCGCGAACCGTTCGGCTCCACGCGCGACGGCCGGCCGCGGATGAATTGGGCCCCCGCCTGGTCGGTGCGCGCCTGGAAGCCGTCAAACCCCTTGCCGTAGGCGCGGATGTCCATGTAGAGGACGGTCACATCGGCCACCCCGTGATCCAGGGCCTGGTAGGCGTGTTTGATCGAGTACATGCAGCAGAAACGAGAGCAGTAGCGAAAATGGCGCCGGTCGCGCGAGCCCACGCAGAGGACGAAGAGAATGTTTTCCGGATGGCGGCCGTCGGAGGGGCGAAGAATTTCCCCCCCGGTCGGACCGGCGGAGTTGACCAGCCGTTCAAATTCGAGGGCCGTCAGGATATCGGGATGGCGCCCATAGCCGTACTCCGGGAGGCGGCGGGGGTCCATCGTGCTGTAGCCGACCGAGACGACGATCGATTGAACCTGCCGCTGCACCGTTCTTTCCGGCGGCTGAAAAAAGTCGATGCAGTCGGGCGGGCAGGCGGTGACACAGCGGTCGCAGGGCAGGTAGTGCGGGGGTTGATTGAGGCAGCTGTCGATATCAACCAGGTAGGCGCCCGGTGCCGACTGCGGTATGGGAGTGTAAATCGCCCTGCGGGCCGCCATTCCGGCGTCGAATTCATTGGGCAGGACCACGGGACAGGCGTCCGTACACAGGTCACAGCGGGTGCATTCGTCGCCCACAAAACGGGTCCGCTGGCGGATCGTCACCGTAAAATCACCCGGTCCCCCCTCGACCTCCATCACTTCCGCCAGTGATAGAACCTCGATATTGGGATGGAGATCGACCTCCGACATCTTGGGGGCTTCGATGCAGATCGAGCAGTCGAGGGTGGGAAAGTTTTTATCGAGGACGGCCATCATGCCCCCGATGGTCGCCTCTCGCTCCACCAGGATGACGTGGGCCCCGGCCTCGGCCATATCGAGCGAAGCCTGAATGCCGGCGATTCCCCCACCGATGACGAGGATGGATTCACTCATCGATTCCGCTCCTTTCAGGGGTTATCGTTTCCCGGTCATAGCAGTACCCTCGGTCGAAGGCTTCCAGGTTGAGCGTGACGGTGCCGGGTTTGACCGATGACTCGATGGTTTTTTCCATCCCATCCCGGTCGACGAGGGCGGTGAAGCGGGTGAGAAATCCCAGCATGACGACGTTGGCGACAATGCGCCGGCCGAGCTGCTCGGCGATCTCGGTGGCCGGGAGGCCAAACTGGTTGGCGCCGTTCATTCCGGTCACCAGCCCGATGTCGATCAGAATGGTCGCGGCCGGTTTGACCAGCGGCGCAAACCGGTCGTGGGCCTCCTGCGAGAGGGCGACCAGAACATCCGGCCGCTCGACGAAGGGATAATCGATTCGTTCATCGGCCACGACGAGGCTGGCGCTGGAGGCGCCCCCCCGCGCTTCCGGGCCGTAGGATTGGGTCATGACGGCTTGCAGCCCGGTGTGAAGCGTCACCGCCTTCCCCAGAATGTAGCCGGCCAGGGCGACGCCCTGCCCGCCAAACCCGGCAATCCGAATTTCGGTTCTCATGTTTCGCTCTCCAGGCGGACGGGCTGAAAAGGCGGCAGATCCCGGTCGACGATCTTGCCGACGTAGATCGGCCGGTTTTGACTCAAATCAATTCCCAGCGCATCAAACGGGACCGTCTCGTCATAAAGAACGCAGTGCTCCCGATATAAATTCATTTCGTCCAGCCCTTCATCGAGATGATTGGATTTGCCGTAGCCGACCGGGCAGGGTGAAAGCACCTCGACGAAGGCAAATCCCGGCTTTTTAAAGGCCAGCCCGATATCCCGAATCACCTGCCGCACGTGAAGCGACGTCCAGCGCGAGACAAAGGCCGCCCCCGATGCCGCCAGGAGAAATGGCAGATTAAAAGGAAGCTCGGGATTGCCGTAAGGGGCGGTGGTGGCCCGGGAGCCAAAGGGGGTGGTTGGGCCGGCCTGCCCACCCGTCATACCGTAATTAAAATTGTTGACGCAGATGACGGTCAGGTCGATATTGCGGCGGGCGGCATGGATGAGATGGTTCCCGCCGATAGCGACCAGATCCCCATCGCCGCTAAAAACGGTCACGGAGAGATCGGGCTGAGCCAGTTTCAGCCCGGTGGCAAATGGGAGCGCGCGGCCGTGGGTCGTATGATAGGAATCGAGCTCCATGTAGCCGGCCACCCGGCCGGTGCAGCCGATCCCGGAGACGACGACATGCTTTTCCTGGGGGATGCCGGAATCCAGAATCGCCGTGGCAAAACAGCGCAGGACGATCCCGATCCCGCAGCCGGGACACCAGATATGGGGCATCCGACCGGCCCGGATCAAGGGGTCCAGTGGATGAGATTCAACGAGCTGCGCGACCGCCATGAGCGACCTCCTGAACCGCGTTTAAAATGGCCGCCGGCTGGATCATGGCGCCACCGGCATGGTGAACGCCGATCACCGGCTGCGAAACCACCCGCGTCACCTCGCGCCTGACCTGTCCCAGGTTCATCTCCGCCACCACGAACGCTTCGGCGCGGCCGACACCCTCGGAAAACAGGTGATCGGGAAACGGCCACAGCGAGATCAGCCGCAGCAGGCCGGCGCGAATGCCCTCCCGGCGGGCGAGATCAACCGCCTGGCGCGCCGATCTGGCCGTGCAGCCAAAAGCCACCACGACGATCTCGGCGTCGTCGAGACCATATGATTCGCAGCGGCTGATGTCGGGCCCGGCCCGCTGAATTTTTTCAACCAGGCGGCTGACGAGCTGGTGATGGGTATCGGGGGACATGGCGGGAAAGCCATACTCGTTGTGGGTGAGACCGGAAAAATGCACCCGATAGCCTGCTCCCGCATGGGCGAGTGGGGGCACCAGGTCCTCCGGGTCGGGCCGGAAGATCGGCAGCGGGCCGTTTGGCGATTCGTCGGGTTTTTTGCGGGGCCAGTGTTCGATGGCCTCGGCCGGAGGAATGACCACCCGCTCGACCATATGACCGATGACTTCATCGGCCAGCAGGACCACCGGAACCCGATAGCGATCGGCCATATTGAAGGCGAGCACGGTGAGATCGAACATTTCCTGCGGCGAGGATGGGGCGTAGGCGATAATTTCGTAGTCGCCATGGGAGCCCCATTTGGCCTGCATCACGTCGGCCTGTCCCGGCAGGGTCGGCAGCCCCGTCGAAGGGGAGCCCCGCTGGATATTGACCAGGACGATGGGCAGTTCCATCATGACGCCCAGCCCAAAATTCTCCAGCATCAGGCTGAGGCCGGGGCCGGAAGTCGCCGTCATGGCGCGGGCCCCCGCCGCCGAAGCGCCCAGGATGGAAGCGATGCTGCCCAGCTC
>JBFFZG010000392.1:0-4205 GCA_041568735.1 Promineifilaceae bacterium (SeqCode) | reverse complement strand
TGGGAGCCGATGGGTGACAACGAGACCCCGCTCTTCCTCGAAGGGGTGATCGCCCGCACCGATGCCGGCGTGGTCATCCAGACGACCGACGGCCAGACCTATCTGCTGCCGGACGCGCCGGCGGATGTGCCCGATGGGCTGGAAGTGTTTGTCTTCGCCTGGCGGGCGCTCGAAGATTCCGGCGCTCCCTACCCGGTCCTCGACTGGGTCAACATCGATAAAAAGATCGATTTTGACGTGGAAAACCTCCCCGCGGAGGCCATGCCCGAGGCCCCGATCGACGACATCCGCCTGGCCGTCCCACCGGTGATCACCCAGATCGCCTTCGACGAGGTCCACCTGGGCTATCTTTACGTGGCCCAGTGGCCGCGGTTCGAAGATGGGACGGAATACGTGCCGCCGGCCTACGACATGCCGCCGGTGCTCCTGCAGCCGTTCTGGCAGTTCATTGGAACGACGGACAGCGGCGAGCGGATGCAGTTCAACGTGCCGGCCGTCGACCCGGCCTACTTCGGCCAGTAAGACCCGCCAAGGATTAAAAAAGGAGCGGTGGGCATCCACCGCTCCTTTTTTTTTGCCCGATAAAGGTCAGGCCCGGCCGAGTACGCCGGCCAGGAGGGCCATGCGCACGTACATCCCGTTACGCACCTGGCGGAAATAAGCGGCGCGGGGATCGGCGTCGACGCTGTTGGGAATTTCGCCCACGCGGGGCAGCGGGTGGAGAACGACCATTTTTTCCTTCGCTTTGACCATGATCTCCGGCGTGATTTTGTAGAAGTTCTTGACCTCTTCGTACTGGGTCAGGTCGGTGAAGCGCTCTTTCTGCACCCGGGTCACGTAGAGAACATCGGCGTTCTCGATGACGTCCAGCACGCTGTGCGTTTCGCGGACGTCGACCCCGCTGTCGATGACCTGATTCATCAGGTTGAGCGGCAGGCGGAGAATTTCAGGGGAGACGAAGCGGAGCTTGACGTCGTACTGCAGGAGGAGCTTGGTCAGCGAATGAACTGTTCGGCCGAAGCGAAGGTCCCCAACCATGGCGACCTTGAGGCCGTCGAGCCGGCCGAGCTCGTCCTGGATCGTGAAGAGGTCAAGCAGCGCCTGGGTCGGATGCTCGCCGGTGCCGTCGCCGGCGTTGATGATCGGGGCGGCGGCGAACTCGGCCGCCTCCTGGGCCGATCCGACCTCGGGATGGCGCAGGATCACCACGTCGGCGTACTGCTCGAGCACCCGCATCGTGTCGGCCAGCGTTTCCCCCTTGCTCACCGAGCTGAAGGAAACCCCCGACGTGATGGGAATGACCGTCCCTCCCAGCCGCTGCATGGCGGCGATGAACGAGGAGCTGGTGCGGGTGCTCGGTTCGTAGAAGATGCAGGCCGCCACTTTGCCCTGCAGGAGATCGGTGGTGCCGACCCGCTCACACATTTCCCGCATTTCGCGGGTGCGGGCAAAGACGTACTCGATCATCTCCCGGTCGAACTGGGAGACAGACAGGACATCCTGCCCGGTCAGCGGACCGGCGACGAGCGGCCGCCCGGGCATCTGACTGAACTCAAAAATCGGATTCAAAGTCATCGGTTTCTCCTCAATCGGTTCGCGAATCGCAATCAGGGGGCCGGCGCCGGATCCCCGGCTACGCCGAATACCCGGCCGCTGCCCGGCTCGGCGGTGATCCGGCCGTCGGCAAATACGGTCCGGCCGCGCAGGGTGACCTGCACCACGCGGCCGGTCACTTCCCAGCCATCGAACGGTGTCCAGCCGCATTTGCTTTGGATGTGTTTGTTTTGAATCGTCCAGGTGTGGTCGGGATCGAAATCGATCCAGGTGTCGGGCTGGTCGGGCAGAGCAAAAATCTTTTTCGGGTTGGTATGCATCAGGTCGACGAGCCGTTCCCGCGAGAGCCTGCCCTGGGAGACGGCCGTCCACATCAGCGGCAGGGCGGTTTCCAGGCCGATGATGCCGGGCGGGGGATTGGCCGAGCGCTTTTCGTCCAGGGTGTGTGGGGCGTGGTCGGTGGCGATGCAGTCGATGGTATCGCCGAGATGCTCCCAGAGGGCGGCCACGTCGTCGGGACTGCCGAGCACCGGCCGCATATCGGCCAGCGGGCCGAGCCGCTCGGCGTCGGCCCGGGTCATCAGCAGGTGGTGGGGAGTCACTTCGCAGGTGACCGGCAGCCCGCGCCCCCTGGCCGCGGCGATGAGCTCGATCTCCTCGCGCCGGCTGACGTGGACGATGTGGACCGGCCGCTCGTAGATATCGGCCAGGGCGATGGCCACCGCCACGCTCTGCTTTTCCGCGTGCAGGGCGATCGGCCGCTCTTTCGGCCATTTCTGGAAGCAGGCCACCAGGTCGGGCAGCTCGTCGACGCGCAGGCTGCCAAAGGTATCGTTGAGGTAGATTTTGAGGGCGGGGGCGAAAGGGGCCAGCTCCGGCAGCCGGTCGAGCAGGGGAGGGCTGGCCCCGGCATAGAGGACGAGATCGCAGACGATCTGGCGGCGGGCGGCGGCGATTGTCTCCCGAAAAACCTCCGGGGCTGCCAGCGGGGGATTGGTATTGGGCATGGCCAGCACCATCGTCACCCCGCCGGCCAGGGCGGCCGAGGTTCCGGTCAGAAAATCTTCTTTATGCTCGCCGCCCGGCACCCGCAGGTGGGTGTGGACGTCGATCAGTCCGGGCAGTTGGATCATGGGCGTTTCATCCATCCGGCCGCGGCCGGTCCTAAAAAAAAGACCTGTTCCCCGGTCGGGTGAATAGGTCTTCTGGTTAAAGAACAAATCTGGCGATGGGCTGTTCGCCCCGGTTGGCGGCCGTTCATTAAGCCGCCTCCTGGCGCGCGGCGTTGATCCGGTCGCGCAGGGCGGCGGCGGCCGCCCGGGCCTTTTCGGCGAAATCGACCGTCTGGGCGGCGTAGATCACCGATCGGCTGGCGCTGATGACGGGGCCGGCAGCCTCATCCGGCCCGTGCGCGACGGCCGCAGCCAGGTCGCCTCCCTGGGCTCCGATGCCCGGTATGAGAAACGGGGCCCGCGGCGCCAGCTCGCGGATCAGCCGCAGTTCGGTCGGGTAGGTCGACCCGACGACGAAGCCGACGGCGCCGTCGCAGTCGGCCTGCCATTCCAGGCCGGCGGCGATCACCTGCCGCGACAGGCCGCCGGGATCCTGGAGATCGCCCTGAAAATCGAGCGCGCTCGGGTTGGAAGTGCGGGCCAGGACGTAGACCGCCCGGTCAGAACGCCCCCGCAGCACCGGCAGCACCGCCTCCTGCCCGACGAAGGGATTGACGGTAATCGCGTCCACCCCCCATTCGTCGAACAGACCGCGCGCCCAGGCGGCCTGGGTGTGGCCGATATCGCCCATCTTGCAGTCGAGTATGACCGGGATATGCCGGGGAATGTAGGCGATGGTGCGCTCCAGGGCGATGACGCCGGAAGCCCCCCACTGCAGATAGAAGCCGAGATTGGGCTTGTAGGCGCAGACGAGGTCGGCCGTCGCCTCGATAATTGCCTCGTTGAAGGGGAGAACTGGCTCATCCCACTGGTGGGTGGCCTGGATCGGCAGCATTTCCGGCTGGGGATCGAGGCCGATGCACAGCCAGGAACGATTTCGCTCCTGGGCCTGCCGTAATTTGTCGAGAAATGGTTGGGACATTCAGCGTTCCGGTGTCAGAATTACCGGAATGGGAGCATACCACAAAACGGGTTGGCCGGCCAAAGAAAAGAACCGTGCAGCGGCGGCCATCACGCCGGCCGCCGCAGGCGAACGACGGCCGCCGCCCCGGTCAGGAACAGGTAGAGGCCGGCGGCGCCGATCAGAAAAAATTTGAAGGCGGCAGTCCAGGCCGCCAGCGGCGGCCAGAAGGGGGCCGGGTCGAGGAGGAGCACGCGAATCAAGGCCAGGTTTTCGATGAAATCCAGCAGGGCGGCCGCCGGCTGACCCCAGGCCAGCGCCCGGCCGAGTCGTCCCCAGGCCGAGGAGAACGGGGCGGCCAGCAGCCCGCAGGCCAGGGCGATGGTGGCGGCGTAGAGGGGAATAAAGAGGAAATCGAGCCCGAGGCTCAACCCGGCCAGCACCCGCCCTTCCGGCCCCCAGCTCGACAGGATCGCCTGCGCGGCCGCCGGCTGCCCCGCAATCTCAAAGGAAACGATCCCCCAGGGGGCCGCGGTGGTGCGCAGCCCCTGATCGATCCCCTGCAGCGCGGCCATTGT
>JBFFZG010000391.1:0-4230 GCA_041568735.1 Promineifilaceae bacterium (SeqCode) | reverse complement strand
GATCGGCCGGCGGCCCGGGGGAGTAATCGACCCGGCGGGGCCGGGCAACCGGCTCCCTTCTGGAGAGAGCGGCCGCCCGGCCGGCCCGGCGGCCCTGAAATAACAGGGAGGAAATCAGTATGGGAAGACCAATTGTCATTCTCGAAGGGGATCAGACCGGGCAGGAGCTGCTCGTGGAAACCCTGCGGGTCCTGGATTCATCCGTCATCCATTTCGACCTCGAGTTTTTGCATTATGATCTGAGCCTGGAAAACCGGCGCCAGACCAAAAACCAGGTCGTCTTCGAGGCGGCCGAGGCGATCCGAAAAAACCGGGTCGGCCTGAAAGCGGCCACGATCACCCCGGAAAAGCCGGGAGACGTCGGCAGTCCCAATGCCATCCTGCGCGAGGCGATGAGCGCCGAGATCATCCTGCGCACCGGCCGGCGCATTCCGGGCGTGCGGCCGATCGGCGGCGTCTACGCCCCCATCAGCGTGGTGCGCATGGCCGTCGACGACGCCTACGGGGCCAAAGAATGGCGGGAGACGATCGACGGGGTCGAACACGCCTTCCGCACCGAAAAAATCAACCGAAAAGTCTGCCGTGCCGTCGCCGAATTCGCCTTCCAGCACGCCCGGCAGATGGGAGCCAAAATTTTCGGCGGCCCCAAATACACCGTCAGCGCCACCTACGAGGCGATGCTCAAGGAAGAGATGGACGCGGCGGCCGAACGCTACCGGGACGTCCGCTACGAGCCCCAGCTGATCGACGCCACCTTCGCCCTGCTCCTGACCAACTCCGGCGAGCCGATGGTCATCCCCACGCTGAATCGGGACGGGGATCTCCTCTCCGATATGGTCCTGGCCATGTTTGGCTCGATCGCCGGCGCCGAGTCGATGGTGATTTCGATGGACGACGAAGGGGAGATCGACGCCGTCATGGCCGAAGCGCCGCACGGCACCGCCCCTTCGCTCGAAGGGCGCAACGTCGCCAACCCGATGGCCATGATCCTGGCCTCCGCTTCCCTCCTCGGCTTTCTCAAGGAACCGGAAGCCAAGCGGGCCAGCCGGGCCATCCGCGAGGCCACCCTCGAAGCGGTCTACGACGGCGTCAAGACGGCCGATCTCGGCGGCCACTCCCACACCGATGAATTTGTCACCGAGGTGATCCGGCGCGTGCAGACCAAGCTCAACGTCTGGGCGACGCTGGGGGCATAAACAAAGCGCTGCCGGACCGGGGCCAGCTGACCCCGATCCGGCAGCGCGCGGATGCTAACCGGGCCCGGTATGAGACCGGGCCCGTGGATTTAACCCCGCTGCAGGGTGGTCACCAGCGGCAGGGCGTTGAGCATGATGACCCCGACCGGCAGCGCGATAATCGTCAGGCACAGGAACCAGCCGAGGGCGGCCCAGATCAGGCTGAACCACCACCCGATCAGGATGAAGTAAGCGGCCCGCATGATAAAGGGGGGCTGCCTGGCGCTGACGAACGAGCGCCGGCCGTCCCCTTCCTCGATGAAAACCCCCGGCCGGGCTTTCAGAGTCAGCACCTGCGGCACCCGGTCGATCATCCAGAGGCCCAGCGGCAGGCCGATGATCGTCAGGTTCAGGGCCCAGGCGATCAAAATCCAGACACCGGCCAGCTCCCACCCGAGGACAAAAAACCAGATCGCCCGCAGGATAAACGGCAGCTCACGCACTGGCCGCGCATTGACTTTAAGCGCATTATCGGTCATCGATCGTCTCCTCTATCTTTCAGACCTGTTTCTAGTATCGGTAGACGGATTCTGGTCAGGCTAATCCCGCCCAATCCGGCAGCACTCAAACCACAATCCTATACGAAAGACCGCGCCGCAGGTTGTGCATCTGAGGTAATTTTTACGCCCATTCGGTCGTCCAGGGAATAGGTAAATTTACCGAATTCGCCTGGATATCTGGTATTATGGGCGACAGCGTCCGGGCGGTCGGAACCCGGCCGATCATCCCCAACACCGTTCGAACTGCAGGAAGGAGTGATTTGTGGAAGTCAAAGTAAAAGTCGATCAGGCAGGCACCATCACCTCCAGAGGCCATATGCGCGGCCACGAGGTCACAATCGACCGGCCGCAGGCCAAGGGAGGGACCGATCTCGGCCCAATGGGCGGCGAGCTGCTGCTGGCCTCCCTGGGCGGCTGCTTCATCAGCAACCTGCTGGAAGCGATCCGGGTGCGTGAGGCGCCAATTCAAAACGTGCAGATCGAAGTCAGCGGCGTGGTCGAAGGCTCCCCCGGCCGCTACACCGCCGTCGAGATGCTGGTCAGTGCGGCGACAGACGATCGCCCCCAGCTCGAAAAGCTCATCACCATCGCCGAGCGTTCCTGCCTCGTCGCCAATACGATGAAACAGGCGGTCAACCTGACCATTCGGGTCGCCGATTGACCGCCTGGCGGCCGGCCGAAACCATCTCTAGCGGTCGATTCCGCCCATACAGAGGTATTTCACCTCGAGCCATTCGTCGATGCCGTACTTCGACCCTTCCCGGCCGATGCCCGACTCCTTCAGGCCTCCGAAGGGAGCCACGGCCGTGGAAATCAGCCCCGTGTTGATGCCGACAATGCCATACTCCAGCCCTTCGGCCACCCGCCAGATCCGGCCGATGTCCCGGGTGTAGTAGTAGACCGCCAGCCCGTACGGGGTGTTGTTGGCCATGTCGATCACTTCTTCCTCGGTCGAGAAGCGCTGCAGGCCAGCGACCGGGCCGAAAATTTCCTCTTCGTTCATCTCCATGTCGGCCGTCACGCCGGTGATGACCGTCGGCTGGTAAAAGGTGCCGTGATCGCCGAGGCGGCGGCCGCCCAGGGCCACCGTGGCCCCTTTGCCCACCGCGTCCCGGACCAGCCGTTCGACCTTTTCCAGGGCCGCCTGGTCGATCAGCGGGCCGATTTCAACCCCTTCCGCCAGCCCGTCCCCCACCCGGAGCCGGGCCACCGCGGCCACCAGCTTTTCGGCAAAGGGCTCGTAGACCCCATTCTGGACGTAGATGCGGTTGGCACAGACGCAGGTCTGGCCGGCATTGCGGTATTTCGAGGCGATAGCCCCGGCCACCGCTTCGTCGAGATCGGCGTCGTCGAAGACGATGAAGGGAGCGTTGCCGCCCAGCTCCAGTGAAACTTTCTTGACGGTGTCGGCGCACTGGCGCATCAGCAGCTTCCCGATTTCCGTCGAGCCGGTGAAGCCGAGCTTGCGCACCGTCGGGTTGCCCGTCAGCTCGCCGCCGATCACCGGCGCGTCCTCGGCGGCGCCGGTGACGACGCTGAGGACGCCGGCCGGCAGGCCGGCCCGCTCCGCCAGGACGCAGAGCGCCGTGGCCGACAGCGGCGTCTGCTCGGCCGGCTTGATGACCATGGTGCAGCCGGCGGCGATGGCCGGCGCGGCCTTACGGGTGATCATGGCCGACGGGAAGTTCCAGGGAGTGATCCCGGCCGTGACCCCGATCGGCTCCTTGATCACGACGATCCGCTTGTCGGCCTGGTGGGCCGGAATGGTGTCGCCGTAAATCCGTTTGCCTTCTTCCCCGAACCATTCGATAAACGAGGCGGCGTAAGCGATCTCGCCGCGGGCTTCGGCCAGCGGCTTGCCCTGCTCCGTCGTCAAAATCAGGGCCAGGTCCTCCTGGTTTTCCAGCATCAGGTCGGCCCAGCGCCGGAGAATGCGAGCCCGCTCGCCGGCCGTCCGCCCCTTCCAGGTTTTTTGCGCGCGGGCGGCCGCCTCGATCGCCCGCCGGGTCTCGGCGACGCCGAGCCGGGGAATGTCGGCGATCCGCTCGCCGGTTGACGGGTTGCAGATCGGGTAGGTGCGGCCGTCATCGGCGCCAACCCAGCGGCCGTCGATGTAAGCGCAAGTCTGGAGGAGGGTGGGATCCTTCAACTTCATGATTTCTCCTTCAATCGCAAATGAAAAGATGCGGAGAAAGGGGCCGGTTTCGCCGCTGCCGGCCGGCCGCTGGACGCATCCGCCGCGTTACCTTTTCGGGATCGGGTTGTCTGGTACAATCAAATTATAAACCGCCACAGTCACCACCAACAAACCGACCGATGCCCTTCCAACAAGGAGAACAACTGATGCAACCGCTCGATCACGCCACCGTCGCCGAGCTCGACCAGAAACAGCTGCATCCCCTGCAGACCGCGGCCAATCACGCCAACCCGGTTATCGTCGAGCGTGGGGAAGGGGTCTGGCTCTACACGACCGACGGCCGCAAAATCCTCGACGG
>JBFFZG010000390.1:0-4230 GCA_041568735.1 Promineifilaceae bacterium (SeqCode) | reverse complement strand
CTTCCCCGGGGAAGGGGGTTAAGAGGGATGGGGAAAAAGATATTCCTAAACGCCGGCGCACACTCCGACCGGTCCGCCCTGCAGCGCGGGTGGAATCAATTCTGCTAAAATAGAGGGATGTCCACCGATCAGCTGATTGCCCGAACGTTGAAAATCCAACCCGACCAGGTCCGGCGTACGCTGGCGCTGCTGGACGACGGGAATACGGTCCCGTTTATCGCCCGCTACCGCAAGGAAGTGACCGGGGAACTGGATGAAGAACAAATACGGCAGATCGAAGCGCAGGCCGGCCGGCTGCGCGCCCTGGAAGAGCGGCGGGAGACGATTCTGCGGACGATCGGTGAGCAGGGGAATCTGACGCCGGCCCTGGAGAAGAGCCTGCGGGCGGCGGACACGCTGACCGCCCTCGAAGATCTCTACCAGCCCTTCAAACCGAAGCGCCAGACCCGGGCGGAAGCCGCCCGCCGGCGAGGGCTCCAGCCGCTGGCCGACCTGATTCTGGCCCAGGAGCGCCGCTCGGAATCGCTGGCTGAGCTGGCCCGGCCATTTCTCAGCGACGAGGTGCCCGACGTCGAGGCGGCCTGGGCCGGGGCGCGCGACATCGTCGCCGAGACGATCAGCGATCACCCGGATGTGCGGGGGCCTCTGCGCGAAAAGAGCCTGAAGTTCGCCCGGCTGCGGGTGGAAAAGATGGGCGATGCGGTCGACGAGAAGGCGGTCTACCGGCTCTACTACGACTTCAACCAGCGGGTCGACCGGCTCCGTCCACATCAGGTGCTGGCCATCGACCGCGGAGAGAAAGAAAAGATCCTCCGGGTAACCGTCGAAATCGATCAGAAAGACTGGCTGCGGGCGATCGCCTCGGTCTTTCTGCCGCGGCGGGGATCCCCATTTCAAGAGCAGCTCGACCTGGCCCTTCGAGATGGCGCCATGCGCCTGCTGCTGCCGGCCATCGAGCGGGATGTGCGGCGGCACCTGACCGAGCGGGCGGGGGCGCACGCCATTCGGGTCTTCGCCACCAACCTGCGCGGGCTGCTGACCCAGCCGCCCATCGCCGGGTCGGTGGTGCTGGGGATCGACCCCGGCTACCGCACCGGCTGCAAGCTGGCGGTGATCGACGCGACCGGCCGGGTGCTCGACACGGCCACGATCTACCCGCATGGGTCGTCGAAGCAGAAATATGAAGCCCTGGAAAGGCTGTCCGGTCTCGTGCAGAAGCACCAGGTGGGGCTGATCGCCATTGGCAACGGGACCGCCTCGCGGGAGACCGAGCAGCTGGTGGCGGAGCTGATCAGCCTGCGTGCCGGCCGGCCGGCGGCTTCCCTGCACTATTTGATCGCCAGCGAGGCCGGGGCCAGCGTCTACAGCGCCAGCCCGCTGGCCCGCGCCGAACTGCCCGATCTCGATGTCACCCTGCGCGGGGCGGTTTCGATCGCCCGGCGGGTGCAGGATCCGCTGGCCGAGCTGGTTAAAATCGACCCCAAATCGATCGGGATCGGCCTCTACCAGCACGACGTCGACCAGAAAGCGCTCGCGGCCGCGCTCGACCAGGTGGTCGAGTCAGTCGTCAACCAGGTCGGCGTCGACGTCAACAGCGCCTCGCCGGCCCTGCTGACCTACGTGGCCGGGATCGGCCCCCGGCTGGCCGAGGGAATCATTGCCCACCGGGATGCGGAGGGCCCCTTCGGCAGCCGGGAGGCGCTCAAGGCGGTCAGGGGGCTGGGGCCGAAATCATTCGAGCAGGCGGCCGGCTTTCTGCGCATCCGCGGCGGCCGGAACTGGCTCGACGGGAGCGCCATCCATCCCGAAAGCTACGCCGCGGCGGTCCAGGTCGCCAGGCGGGCCGGGATCACGCCGGAAATGGGGCTGGAAGCGCGAGAAAAAGCGCTGGCCGCCCTGTCGCCGGCCGCTCTGGCCGCGGAGCTCCAGATCGGGCTCCCCACCCTGCGGGATATTTTCGACCAGCTCGTCCGGCCCGGGCGGGATCCGCGGGAGGATCTCCCTACGCCGATTCTGCGCCAGGACGTGCTCAAGGTGGAAGACCTGCAGGTGGGCATGCGCCTGGCCGGCACCGTGCGCAATGTCGTCGATTTTGGCGCGTTTGTCGATATCGGTGTTAAACAGGACGGGCTGCTCCACCGCTCCCGCCTGCCGCGGGAGGCGGATCTGGCCGTGGGGGACGTCCTCGAGGTGGAAATCGTCTCCCTGGAGCTCGATCGCGGCCGCATCGGCCTGGGGGCCGTGGAAAGTTAAAGGCAGGCCTCGAGGAGTCGCCCTGAATCCCCATTTTATGGAATAATCAAACTTGAGGAGCGAGATTCAATATTGAGCACGCAAACGATCAGACCTGTGGTAGACTTTTCACAAGAGATTGACCCGGAGCGGGTCGGCATGAGCCGGCGCGGGGTGCGGGAGATCGCCCGCATTTTCGTCGACCAGTTTGCCCGCGGCGAGCATGCCGGCGCCCAGCTGGTCGTGCTGCGGCGCGGGCAGCCGGTGCTCAATCGGACGGCCGGTCTGGCCCGGCTGGGCACGACGGAATCCGTACGGCCGGATACGCCCTTTCTCGTTTTTTCCTGCACCAAACCGCTCACCGCCGTCTGCCTGCTCCAGCTGGTCGAACGGGGCCTGGTCGATCTCGACGCGCCGATCGCCGCCTACTGGCCGGAATTTGGCTGCCGGGGCAAAGAAAAAGCGACCGTGCGCCATGCCTTTTTGCACCAGGCCGGCATCCCGGCCCGCGGCCTCTATCCGCAGATCCCGACCTGGTGGAACTGGGATCGGGTCACCCGCTTTGTGGCGGCGCTGCCGGCCGAATTCGAGCCGGGCACCCGCACCGCCTACCATGTGGTCAACTACGGCTTCATATTGGGCGAAATTCTGCGCCGGGTCGACGGCCGGCCGATCGAGCAGTACATGTCTGACGTGCTCTTTGAGCCGCTCGGCATGGCCAATTCCTACCTGGGGCTGCCCGCGGAGCAGCTCGGCCGGGCTTCCGCCATCTACTGGGGCCACCAGGACCAGCGCCATATCGCCCTTCTCTTTCGCCGGGCGCGCCAGACCGTTCTGCCGGCCGCCTCGCTCAACACGACCGCCCAGGACCTGGCCATCTTTTACCAGATGATCCTCAACGGTGGGCTCGCCAACGGCCACCGCATTCTCCAGGAAACCACCCTGCGGGAAGCGACCCGCACCCATGTCGCCGAGCACGACCACACCCTGGAGATGTTCGTCCGCTGGGGGCTGGGCTTCGGGGTCGGCGGCGAACGGCCGCCGGATGAACCCGAGCGCCCGCGCTCCTTCGGCCGCTTCAGCCGGCCGACGACTTTCGGCCATGCCGGCCAGCGGAGTTCGATCGCCTGGGCCGATTGGGATCGGCAGATCGTCATGGCCTTCACCTGCAACCAGCTCAACGGGGATATCGACGCCTCGGCCCGCTGGCAGGCGCTGGCCGACGCGATCTGGCAGTCCCTGGACGACTGAACCACCGGCACACACCCCTTCTGGAATGAAACCGGCGGGGTGTGCCTTACCGGGAGGAAAACACTGAACCGCCGCCCGATCCGGATGGCCGGACGGCGCGGCGATTGATCTCGATCCACAACTGCCTGCCAACCCCTGACCAAGGAGAAACTCATGTCCATTTCACCCGATGAACTGACCAAGGAATTTATCGTCGTCTATCCGGAGTACCCCGTCCAGATTGTGCGCAACATGGTGGGGGATAATATCTGGACTTACATCGTGGTCGACAGCGGCGGCGGCGAGCAGGCGATCTTTCTTCTCGCCCACCTGATTGAAAAATTGACGGCCGCCCGCGGCACCGATCTCTCCCGGGCCGACTTCGATCTCCCGGTCGGCGAGGTGCCCGGCCTGCTCGACAGCTTCCGCACCCTTTCCGTCGACGTCGACGGCGAGATCACCCTGGCCAAAGCGCGCAAACAGGCGATCGGTCTGCCGCTGAAATGCATGGTGGCCCGGCGCGGCGCCGAGATCCTCGGGCTGGTCGGATTGCTCGACACCGTGCGGTCGGGGGATGTGCCCGCCGTCGATTTCAACCTCATCCCGGAAGAGGTGATGCATGCGGCTAACGGGGGCGGCACGCTGTCGGCCGGCGAGCCCAAATCGGCCGAGCCGGCTTCTGAGAAGCCGATCGAGCCGCGCATCATCAACAGCGAAATCATGGACATGGATTTCAACAAGTTCAACCCGGCCGACACCCCGCTGAAG